>JAGTRX010000112.1 GCA_018262285.1 Pseudomonadota bacterium
TTGTTTTTTTCCTCGGCCGTCAGCTCCGCCGCCTTGAGTGGCGCAGCAATCTGGCGCCCCAATTCCTCATCGGCCAGATTGCCGTAAAAATTAGGCTGGCCGGCGATCTTCTGAAACAAGGCTTGCGCATCGGTCTGGCGGCCACCTGCCTTGTACGCACGCCCCAGCCAGTAAACCCACTCCGGCCTTGCCGCCAGCTCCGCCGGCATCGCTTCAATAGCGGTGCGTACCATGGACCAATCCAGCGCCCGCAGGGCCGCCCGCGTTTTCCACTGATGCGCCTCATCGGAAAGCGGCGCCGTTCCCGCTTTGGCAAACCAAGTCGTCGCTTGAACCATGTGGCGTTTGGCGGCAAACAGGCCAATCTGGCTCCAAGCCCATTGCTTTTCGCTGTCCTGCATTTTGCCCTGAATTTTTTCGAGCAGGTCAGCTGCGGTATCCGGCGCATTCATCGCCACACGCTGCACTGCCAATGCTGCCAACTCACGACCCAGCCGAGTTGTTGCCCAATCGGACGGCAACTTGATCAAGTAAGCGGTTGAATGCTCAAGCGCCTGATCGATCTGGCGATTTTCCGGGGTCTGGCTGGCCGGCAGATAGGCCATGCTGACGCGCGCCCAGTTGGTGCGATTGGCCTCGACCTGACGCCGGATGCGTTCCCAGACCTCGCTCGAGAGCACCCGTTTTTCCACAATCAAGGCGTCAAGCACCGGCCGGCAGGTTTCGGGGGGATCGAGCAAGGTCAGCCAGAGTGCCTGCGCTTCGTCGAGCGCTGCTTTTTCTTTTCGCGCCAGGCGCGCCTGCAAGGTCAGGCAGAGCGTATCCTGCTCCGGCGCCTTGAGCTTGGCGTATTCAGTCTCAATGTCGGCCAGGCGCCCCCTCTTGTGCAGTACGCGCAGCCAGTCGGTGCGCAATCGTTCTGCCACATAACTACCGTCATAGCGCTGCAAAAACGCCTGTACCGTTGATTCTTCCACCTGCTCCAACTGCATTTTCAGGCGGTAATAATCGACATGCGGCAACAGTTCGTGTTCGCCCATACCGGCGGCAGCGCGTTCCAGGCGCACGCTATCGCCGGCGCGAAAGGCATCACGCACCAGGAGAAACTGGGCATCGCCCGGCGCAGCCTGAGCAGAAACGGGACAAACCAGGGCAAGAAGAACTGAAACGATGGGAAAAAGGGAGGTTTTCATATGCTACATTGCCAATCATGAATACTGTCTTTGAGGATAACACGACACGCCGCCGAGGTCAGTCGCATGAGGAATGGCGAAAAGCCTTGCGGGCAGAAATGCTGGCGCGGCGCGCGGCGCTGCCGGCCGAAGAACACCGCTTGCTGTCGGCGCAAATTGTCGCCCACCTGACGGCCAATTTTTCGCCGCGCCCCGGTGCTGTTGTAGGATTTTGCTGGCCAATCCGGCAGGAACCCGACATCCGCGCCGCCCTGACGCATTGGTGCGACCTGGATGTAAAAGCCGTACTGCCGGTGGTGGTAGCACCCAGGGCTCCACTCCGATTTCGCGCCTGGACGCCTGAAACGCCAATGATGACTGATCTGCACGGCATTCCAACGTCCGGCGCCGGCGATTGGTTGACGCCTGAGGTGCTATTGCTGCCACTCAACGCCTTCGATGCAGCGGGATACCGCCTGGGCTACGGCGGGGGTTATTTCGACCGCACCCTAGCCAAACTCGCTCCCCAGCCTCTGTGCATCGGCATCGGCTTCGAAATCAACCGGGTGGACAACATCCGGCCGCAGGCACATGATCACAAAATGGATTGCATCGTCACCGAAAATGGCTTTCTCGCTTTGGCAGGAACTGTCGATCAATAAAATACAAAAGGCTTCAAGACGGACTGAACATGGAACACATCACACCCGAAAAAAACATCGCCGCGACTGAAACCACACTACTCGAAAGCGAACAATTCCGTAGCCATATTTTCGAGACTTCCCCCATCCCTGTTGTGACCATGGATGCCAAAACCTTGCGTTATATCGACTGCAATCCGGCCGCAGTCAACGTTGGCGGCTACGCCTCCAAAGAGGAAATGCTGTGCATGACACCGACGGCACATGTCGACCTGCCGCAATACGACGGCACGCCTTCCGGTGAAAAAGGGCGCTATTACATTGAGCAGGCTAAAAAACTGGGGCGCGTTGAATTCGAGTGGCGGCATCAACGTCCAAACGGTGAACTTTGGGACGCCCATGTCCACCTGATGTGTTTCCGCTCCGGCGATCGCGACCTGATGCAATTCACCCTGCAGGACATCACGGCGCGCAAACGCGCCGAGGCCGAACTGCAGCGCTATTTCGACTGCAGCCTCGATCTGCTTTGCATTGCCGACACCACGGGGCGTTTTTTGCGCCTGAATCCCGAGTGGGAACAAAGACTGGGCTACCCGATCTGCGAACTGGAGGGGCGCATTTTCCTGGAACTGGTTCATCCCGATGATCTGGCGCCGACACTGGATGTGATTGCCCGGCTGGAACGACAAGAAGAGATTATGTGTTTTGAGAATCGCTATCGTTGCAAGGATGGCTCATATCGCTGGATCGAATGGCGTTCCAGACCCGTTGGCAAAATCATCTACGCTGCGGCACGCGACATCACGGCACGCAAACAATCCGAGGAAGACATCGCCCGCCTCAACGTCGAACTCGAAGACCGCGTGCAGCAACGCACCACCGAACTGGCAGAAGCCAACCAACAATTGCGAGAAACCCTGAGCACCCTGCAACACGCCCAGAAACACCTGGTGCGCAATGAAAAACTGGTTTCACTGGGCGCGCTGGTGGCGGGTGTCGCCCACGAACTCAACACCCCACTCGGCAACTCCTACACCTTGTCGACAACGCTGCAGGAAATCGGCCGCGACTTCCTGGCCACCTTCGAAAAAGGCGAACTCAAGCGCTCAACGCTCAAACACTATGTCGATCTGGTTAACGAGGCCGCGGATCGCATCTCGCGCAACCTGTATCGTGCCAACGAAATGATTGCCCATTTCAAGCAGGTGACGGCCGACCAGACCAGCGCCCAACGCCGCCGGTTCGAACTCAAGCAGAATATCGAAGAAGTCGTCTCGATACTGCAGCCGCAATTCAAGCGCACCACACACCAGATTATCCTGGGAATCGAACCGGATCTGATGCTGGAAAGCTACCCCGGCCCGCTCGACCAGATCATCACCAATCTGGTCATCAACGCCCAGTTTCATGGCTTTGACGGTCGCGAAAACGGCATCATCCACATCCATGCCGAAGCGCTGGACAGGCAACGGGTTCGCATCAGCATTTCCGACAACGGCTGCGGCATCCCGCCGGAAAACATGCCGCGAATTTTCGACCCCTTCTTTACCACCCGACTCGGCTCTGGTGGCAGCGGACTTGGCCTGCATATCGTCTACAGCATCGCCACCCGGGTACTGGGCGGCAGCATCGACGTCAGCAGCAACAGCGAAGGTACGGTATTTACCCTCGATATTCCGCTCATCGCGCCGATGCTGGACAAGAAAGACGCTGAAATCTAGCGAAGGCCTCTAAAAACCTCACCGCAAAGACGCAAAGAAAAACCCCAGGCACGCAGGCATCTTGCCTTTCTTGGCGGCCTTCGCGCCTTTACGGTAAAAAAGTTTTTACGAGGCTTACAAAGTCCTGGCAATGCGGAAACCATCAAAGCTGCAGCGGTGATCCTGCGGGCTCATGTTGCGGTATGCCGTACGCAAAAAACCGGGAACGCTGTCCCACGATCCACCGCGCAAGACGCGGTTTTCGTTCTTGCCGCTTTCCCAGGCGCTGCCATCGGTCGGAGCGCCTCGATAGTTTTCGTGGAAACGATCTTCCACCCACTCCCAGGTATTGCCCAGCATGTCGTACAAGCCCCAGGGATTGGGCGGATAGCAACCCACTTCAACAGTCGCCCGCAAGCTGCGGCCCTTTTCGCCCCGGCCGTAACAGAAATTGCCATCAAAATTGGCGCGGTCGGTACTGATCGTCTCACCTGTAAAATACGGCGTGGCCGTACCAGCTCGACAAACATATTCCCACTCAGCCTCGGTCAGAAGCCGGTAAGACTGCCCGGCGAGTTCCGCCTTGGCGATGTCGTTCAGCCAGCGGATGTAGCCATGTGCATCTTCCCAGCTGACATTGATCACCGGCCGCCGCCCACGCCCCCAGCCCTCATCATCCGGAAAATCTTCGCCGGTAGCATGGGCATAAGCGTCGTATTGCTCAAAAGTCACGGCATATTTGCTGACGGCAAAACGGCGAATCACGACTTCGTGCTGCGGACCTTCGTTGTCGCGCCGTTCGGCTTCACTATCCGGCGAGCCCATCATGAAGCGGCCGGACGGGATAATGACCATTTCCGGCGCAATTGGCATGTCGCGCAAGGTATGAACACCTTTCGGCCTTTCTTGCGCTGACTGCGCCAGGAGAATATTTCTGGTCTGTTGCCGGATTTCATTTTCGGTCTGGCGCAGTTCTTCAGCCTTGCTGACAACAGCCTGCCCGTTAAGTAATGAGGAATGAACCACGTTTTCTCCAATCAGTAGGTGCAATAGTCACATTAGCGTCGGCCGCTTTTTCAGCACTGCCCAAGATTCGCATTTTACCGTCCGTCACCGACACTGCGGCAATAACAAAACGAATTCTCAAGTCTGTCCGCCCATTTCCTGACGCATTTTCTCGAAATCGATGAGCAAGCGGTGCAAACCCGCCACCCCGATCAACGCCAGCAGCGCGGCCAGCAACCCGACCGACGCCCCCTTGATATCGAAAATACCGGTATTCATCGCCCATTCCAAGGGGGGAACATGCTGCAAGAGCATCGCCGAGAGCATCATGCAAAAGACTGACCATGACCAGCGATGCCGCCCGACACGGTCAAATTGGTAAAAAGCCAGCCAGATCGCGCCAAGCTGGGCGGCAATGGCAATAATGTGAAGTGCAATAGTCAGTTTGAGCAAGGCGATACGGTTTCGAGCCTAGTATTGACTTCGAGCGGCTGCTGCAAAGCCAGATGGGTCGGACAACGGTTGGCGATTTCAAGCAGGCGGGTGCGTTGCTCCTCGCTCAGATTGCCTTCAACAACGACGATGCGATGAACCTGATGCCTACCCTCGGGGCTGCGCTGGTGCTTGAGCGTAACGCTAATGCGCTCGATGTCCAGTCCCTTCCTTTCAGCGTACATGCGCAAGGTAATGGCGGTGCAGGCGCCCAGCCCGGTCAGGACAAAATCCATGGGCGAGGGCCCCGCATCGTCCCCGCCCAGGCTCTCCGGCTCATCGGCCAGCAGCTGATGCTGGCCGATGTTGACTTCCTGCTGGTATCGCCCTTTACCGTTGCCGGTAATTACAACTTTTTTCATGATCCCCCGCCAACATACTGACTATTCGTTACATGGGCAGCAATTTTTTCAGCGCCGGTTTGGCCTTGAGCATGGCATTGCCCCGGGTCACGGCGTTATCCAGCGCTTCCTTGGGAGCCAGTTTGCTGTCGATAGCCTTTTCCAGTTCCTCGTCGGTAATGATGCGAACTGCGTCCATGGCGGAAATACGCAAGGGGTTGCTGGCGCCCTTGCCATTCATCGAGGCATAGGCCACTTCCAGGGTCTGGCTGCGGTCACGCAAGGCTTTGCTCTTGAGCGCCGCCCTGGCCGCCTCGGTCAGGGGCAAATGGCCATAAATACTGGCCAGTTCCACCTGTACTGCGGGAGTCAACAGGAAAGCAATAAACTTGGCTGCCACCTTGTATTCCGGCGCTTTGTAGCCAGATGCAATCCACAAGGACGGACCATCCGCCAGGGTAAACTGACGCTTGATATAGCCATCTTCGTGGTGCGGCAGCGGCGCCACGCCAAGTTCGACGCCTTGTGCATCGCGAAACTCGGTATGCGCCCAGGAATCCGTCGTCAGCATGGCGCAGGTGCCATCCCTGAATTTTTCGTCGGCCTCATTGCGCTGACCGTACATCTGCATCACATTGGCCTTTTTCCAGGTGGCCAGCTTGGCAATATGTTTGACCTGCATCAACGTGTTAAAGGACAGTTCGCCCTTGGCATTGACCACCGGCGAACCGGAAAGGGCACTGATATTGTCGATGTGTATCCAGGTCAGCCATGATGTGGTGTAGGGGCACTTGAAACCGGCTTCACCCAGCTTGATGACCGTCTCCTGCATTTGCTCCCAATTTGTCGGCGGCTTCTCGGGATCGAGCTTGGCTTTTCTGAAAGCGTTCTTGTTGTAAAAAAGCACCGGTGTCGCGTAGGCCAAGGGCAGCGCCACCAGGCGCCCCTTCTCGTCGCTAACGCCTGCCTTGAGATCAGGTGAAAGAGAGACTTCAAGCTTCTCCTTGGCGTCCTTCATTACCCCGTACAGGGGTTTGAAGGTACTTTTATCCGCCACAAAATCGGCCACCTGCGTCCGGCGCAGAATATTGAGCATGACCGGTTTGCCGCCGGCTTCCTGGCGCACCAACTTGACCGGAACGGCCGGATTTGTCTCATTGAAGCGATCAACCAGCTTCTGTAGTTCGGCTGCCGCTTCCGTCCGGAAAGAGTGGGAAAGAAGGATTTCGGATTTGCTGCTCGCCGGCTCAGTCTTTTTCTCCACCTTGGCCGCTTTGGGAGCTTTGGCCGCTTTAGCCGACTTGGGTGCCTTGGCTGCCAGCGCGGGCATTGAAATGGCGAGAACGAGAAAAAACAAAAGCGAATGCGTCTTGCTGGTCATGAGCGACTCCCCGAATAATCAAGCTGGTCATTATATGGACATCGGCCATCGCTGCGCCAGTCATCGCTGCTTGGCGTCACTTGGCAAAGTCCCGGCGAGTTCTTCAACAGCCTGTTAAAATGGCCTGAAACATGAAAACCGGCCAAACAAAATGTCCGACAAGCAGACTCAAAATTGCTCCAAGGAAGAATTACTCAGCTTCAGCGATGGAGCCGACCGGCGGGTTTTGCCCGCGCGTGAATCGAACGCACCGCCTTGGCGCATCCTCATCGTCGATGATGATCTCGATGTGCACAAAGCCACCGAATACACCTTGCACGGCGTGCTCATTCTGGATCGGCCGCTGCAATTCATGCACGCCTACTCGTCAAACGAAGCCATTGCGCTACTCAGGCGTGAAAGCAACGTCGCCGTCATCCTGCTTGATGTCGTCATGGAAACGGAGAACTCCGGCCTGGCCGCCGTCAATATCATCCGTGGCGAACTGGGCCTAACCAACCCGCGCATTGTTCTGCGCACCGGCCAACCCGGCTATGCGCCCGAAATCGAGACCATACGCCGCTACGACATCAACGACTACAAAACCAAAAACGAACTCACCCGTGTCAAGCTCTACACCACACTGACCGCCGCCATCCGCTCCTACGACCAGCTCTGCCGTCTCGAAGCCGGCCGCAAGGGGCTTGAACACATCATCGCCGCCAGCAACCAGTTCATTTCCGAGCTTGGCGTGCGGGAATTTTCCTCCGGCGTCATCCGGCAGATTGCCGCCTTTATCGGCGTCGAGCCAGAAGGCCTGGTCTGTGCCCAGAACAGTGGTGACAACCAGGCGGAAAATTGCGTGGTAATTGCCGCCACTGGTGCTTTTTCGCGTTTCAACGGCCAGAAACTGATCGACATTGACGATCAGCGCATTGTCGAGACCCTCATGCGCTGTTTCAAGCAGCGCAAAAACCTGCTTGAACCCGAGCAGATCGCCCTCTTCTTCTCCGGCCGCAACGCCCGTGATTACGCTGCCTTCGTCGACTCACCGCAGGGCGTGAGCGAGATTGACCAGCGCCTGCTGGAAGTTTTTTGCACCAATGTCTCCATTTGCGGCGACAACGTCCAACTGGTTGAAGAATTGCGCCTGCTGGCCTACCACGACGCCCTGCTCAAGCTGCCCAACCGCTGCTTTTTTGTCGAGGCGCTCGATTTGCGCATGGCCGAAATGAAAAGCGATACGGCGCTCACCGTCGCCCTGCTCGACGTTGACCAGTTTGCTGAAATCAATGACATGCTCGGCCATCATTACGGTGACCTGTTGCTCTTTGCCATCGCCCGGCGCCTCGAATCGCACTTCAGCAGTCAATGCCTGCTCGCCCGCATCGGCAATGACACTTTCGGCCTTTTTGGCGAATCCAGCCTGATCAACGAAGAAACACTGGCACCGTTCGTCAATTCCAGCTACCTGATCGAAGGCGTTGAACGGCCGGTCAACATGGCTGCCGGTCTGGTTCGCGTCGACTGGGATGATCAGGAAACCAACGGGTCGATGTTGCTCAAGGATGCCTCGATTGCCGTCAAGCATGCCAAGGAAAACGGCCAGGGTCAGCTTGCCTGGTATACGACTGAAATCTCCACTGCCACCCGCGCCCGCACGCTCCTGCTGCAGGATCTGCGCCACGCCTGCAGCCATGAAATGCTCTACGTCGCCTACCAGCCGCAGATTGATCTGGCCACCGGCAAAGTAAGCGGCATCGAAGCCCTGATGCGCTGGCGCACCGCGACCGGCAGCATCATTTCGCCCGACACCTTTATCCCGGTCGCAGAACACTCCGGCCTCATTATCGGACTTGGCATCTGGATCTTGCGCACCGCCCTGCACGCCATGCGCCGTCTGCAAGATGCGGGCCACACCGGCATCCACATGGCGGTCAACGTTTCTGCCAACCAGTTCCGCCAGCCCAATTTCATCGCGCTGGTGGATCAGGCACTGGCTGACTGCAATGTTTCCGCCCAATTCCTTGAGCTTGAAATTACCGAATCCGTTGCCGCCCTGGGCTTTTCCTTTGTTGAAAAATCGCTCAGCAGCCTGCGCCAACGTGGCATTTC
>JAGTRX010000113.1 GCA_018262285.1 Pseudomonadota bacterium
CTGACGCTTGTCACCGGAAACCACCATCCAGCCGGAACGATAACCACAAGCCCGGTAATTCTTCGACAGCCCGTTAAAGGAAATGGTCAGCACATCCTCAGATAATGAACCGAGGGCAGTGTGCGTATTGCCATCGTACAAAACCTTGTCATAGACTTCATCGGCGTAAATGATCAGGTCGTGCTGGCGGGCAATTTCGACAATTTCCTTCAACAAATCGTCCGGATAAAGCGCGCCGGTCGGATTATTGGGGTTGATAATGACGATGGCGCGTGTATTGGGCGTGATCTTGGCGCGGATATCGTCAAGATCAGGCAACCAACCATTAGATTCATCACACAGGTAATGCCGTGGCGTGCCGCCGGACAAATTGACAGCGGCCGTCCATAGCGGATAGTCAGGCATCGGAATGAGCACTTCATCACCGGTATTGAGCAGCGCGTTCATCGCCATCACGATCAGTTCGGAAACGCCGTTGCCGAGATAAATATCCTCCAGCGTCACGCCCCTGATCTTTTTTTCCTGCGTGTAGTGCATGATCGCCTTGCGCGCCGCGAAAATCCCTTTCGAATCGGTATAACCCGCCGAATTGGGCAGATTGCGGATCATGTCCTGTTGGATTTCTTCCGGTGCATCGAAACCGAAAGGCGCCAGATTGCCGATATTCAGTTTGATAATGCGCTGGCCTTCTTCCTCCATCTGGCGGGCGCGCTGCGCCACCGGCCCGCGAATATCGTAGAGCACATTGGCAAGCTTGTTTGATTTCTTGATGGGTTGCATGGCAACACCTGTCCTTCCTGTCTAAAAACTCCGACAAGTCCATTTTGCCGGGCTAAACCGCTATCCTACTTTATCAACCGCCCGGCCGCAATTTTTGCATGCTGCATCGCAGCATGCAATTGAAGCCCATTATTTCGCGGCTTCGTCCTCTTTCAGGCGCGCATCATTAGCCTTGGCAGCCGCTTCCAAGTCCTGCTTCATCTTGTCCATCTGTTCCTTGGCCTGTTTGGCCTGCTCCGCTTGCAGTTTGGCATTGCTTGCCGTAGCCACACCAACATCCGCAACGCCACACCCAGCCAGAACCAGGGTCAAAATCCCCAAACATAAAATTCGCATTTTCTCTCCTCTCCATTTGTGCTTCATGCTAAATTGACAGGTGCTTGGGTCAGATGTCTCGCAACAGGTTCTGACAAGCAGCCCATCCGTCCAATTCAATCAGGGGGAATCATGAAATATACGCGTATGTCGCTCATGTTGGGAATTGCCATGTTTTCGGGGTCAGCTCTGGCAATGAGTGTCGGTGACAGTGTCGAGTGCAACTGGAAAAATGGCGGCAAAATGTACCCTGGCGTGATCGCCGAAAAAACCGGTAGCGCCGTCTTCATTCATTACAACGATGGCGACAAGGAACACACCACGGTCAATCATTGTCGCCCTCTGGGTGGCGCCGAGTATTTGGGCGTGGGATCGCGGGTTAGCTGCCGCTGGAAAGGTGGCGCCTGGTATCCTGGCGTAATTGCCCAGAAAACCGGCAACGCCGTCTTTATCCACTACAACGACGGCGACAAGGAACACACCACCCTCAGCATGTGCCGTCCAAGATAATCCGTACTCATCAAACAAAAAGGGCTGCCTTGGCAGCCCTTTTTGTTTGGGAAATAAATCAGAGCCGATAAGAACGCGCCTCTTCCAGTTCGTCGGTAATATCAAGCTTGATTTCGGAGAGTTCTTCGGCGCCAAAACCCAGAAAAGACATGGCTTGCGCACCGTGCTGCTCCCACTCGGCTTCCTGTTTGGCGTTGAGAAAATCATTCACGACATAATCGGCGATCAATGAAATGGCAGCCAGCGCCCCCACGTCGCCCTGCGCTTCTGAAGTTTCCTCGTAGAGCAGTTCCATGCAATGGTGGTCACGGATGGCCTTGCAGATAATTTCCGGCAACTGCCAGCTTTGAGCAAGTAGCGACCCTACCAGGGCATGGCTGGTATGGTGGCGCTCGTTTTCGACTTCGACAAAGGGACGATCAGCCGTGTTTGCCAGGCGCAGGGTTTCCTTGTAATCCGGAAAACGCTGGATCAGGATAGGCATGCCGCAATCGTTGAACAAGCCAAAGGTATAGGCACCATCGGTCGAAACAAAACGCAGGTATTTAGCCAGCCGGGCACAGACAATGGCGTGATAGTTGGTGCGATCCCAGAAACGATCCAGATTCGCTGCCGAGCCAGCCAGAGCCTTTTGCAGCGCCAGCAAGGTGACGATGTTGGTGACCGCACGAATACCAAGCACCAGCAGCGCCTGCTTGACCGCCTGTACCTTGCGATTCAATCCATAGTAAGGCGAGTTGGCGGTCTTGATGACTGCCGCCGCCAAGCCGACATCGCCCGAAAGCAGCTTGTCGAGTTTGCCGAGATCCGGTTCTTCCTGATGCGCTTCCTGCACCAGCGCCAACACAATCTTTGGGCAAGGCGGGATGACGATATTGACGAGAACCTGGGCAACTTTCTCGCTGTCGGGTTGAGTCTGGCTTTCGGTCATTGACCACTTCCTTTCACCGTTTCATCCATACTGCTTGCTCCAGTCGAACTCTCAACTGCTGCCTGCTGTGTTGACGGAGCGACGAGAGGAAGCAGAATCACAAAGCGACTACCGTGCCCCTCTTCGCTGTTGACACTGATTTTACCGCCAAGAATGCCCGTCACAAGATTACGCGAAATATTCAAACCAAGACCGCTGCCGCCTTGGCCGAATTTGGTTGAAAAGAAAGGCTCGAAGATGTGCGCCAAATTGGCTTTGCTGATACCGGCGCCGTCGTCACGCACTTCCAACTGGACATGCTCGGCATCGGCCAGGTGCGCCTCGATATGTACGGTGCCGTGGTCACAGCCATCAAAAGCGTGTATCAAGGCATTGTTGATCAGGTTGGTCAACACCTGCCCAAGCGGGCCGGGGAAGCTATCCATCTCGATCAGGTCAGGAATGTTGCAATCAATGACGAAGGGAGTTTTCTGGATCGTCGGACGCATCACCAGAATGATTTCTTCCACCATCTCTTTGAGCCGGAAAGTGCGACGCATGGAACTGCCCTGATCGACGGACATTTTGCGGAAGCTTTCCACCAGCTCCGCTGCCCGCCGCATATTGCGCACGACAATTTCGGTACTTTTGCCGACATCTTCCAAGAAGGCGGCCAGACTCGAACGCTTCATACCCTCCTTGAGCCTGTCGTTCATTTCGGCCGATCTTTCGGCCAGGGTCGTGGCACTCATCAGCGTATTGCCAATCGGCGTTTCCAGTTCATGGGCAACGCCCGCTACCAAAGCCCCCAAGGCCGCCAGCTTTTCGCGTTCGATCAGTTCACTCTGGGTTTCGCGCAGAATCTCGAACGTTTCGCGCAGTTCCTGCAGGCTCTTTTCGCGTTCGAGCAAAGCCTCCTCAGCGATTTCCTTGGCTTCGGCCAGGGCGTTTTCAGCCATTTTTTGCGCCGTAATGTCGTCAACCAGCCAGATTGTTCCCTTGGACAGATCCTCTGGATCAATGGCTGTACCGACCATCCAGACATCAATGATGTCACCGTTCTTGCGGATCAAACGATGCTCACCACGGTAGGACTGGCCGCTCGGCAAAATGTCGCGATAAACCGTATTGGCAAAAACGGCGTCGTCTTGTGGATGCAAAGTGCGGGCATCGAGCCCCTCCAACTCATCCAGTGAGTAGCCCAGCATGGCCGCCAACGTCCGGTTAGGCTTACGGATGAATCGATGGCCCCCCTCCTCCAGCATCACCCTGGCAATTCCCAGCGAGGCATTCTCGACAATCAACTGGATTTCCGTCAGTGCGGTCTGCAAATGCTCCTTTTGCGCAACAATTTGTGCCGCCCGTTCCCGCACCTGCTCTTCGAGACGGTTACGATGTGCCTGCAGCGCCTCCTCGGCTCGCCGGCGTTCTCCATTCTCAATGCGCAAACCCGCATTGCTGCGATTCAATTCCTCGATGGCTTTATCGAGATGGCGGCGCATTTCATCAAAAGCATGCGCCAGAGCATCGAGTTCGTCGCCACCCTGATGCATGACCTTTCCAGATGGCGGCAGAATTTCCGGCACAAGACCAAAAACCTTGTCGGCCAGACGCTCCAGACGGCCAGTGACAATGCGGCGGAAAGCGAAATACATGAAAATTGCGACAAGGAAGGTCTTGATGCCGTTGCTGAAGAGAATGACCAGCGCGTGCTTGACGACGCTCATGTAGATCGCATCCAGACTGGCGACGATTTCCAGGCTGCCAATCACCTGCTCCTGCCCACGCACGATTTGCATCAGCGGGTAAGTTTTGGTGAGGACACGGTCTGAAACTTTATTCACCCCGGCCGACCACTGGCGCTCCGGTTTCCGGATAATGACGCTGGCGCGCTCGATATTGGGCATTTGCACCAATGCCTGCAGCGCCAGTTCAGTTTGAACCTTATCCAGACTCCAGACGCTGCCGGCTATGGTCGGCACATGCAAGGCCACCGTACTCAGCACCTTGTCGAGTTCATCACGCTGCTGCCGGTAGTCAAAAAAGAGTTGAGTCAGCGTAATAATGAGCGTAACCGCCGAACTGAACAGAATGATCAAGATGATCAACCGGCGGCCGATACGGTTTCCCCTGCCCAATATCGATTCAGTCATGGTTTGGCGCCACCCACAGAACTACTTTTGCGGCGGTTTGAGATAGTCGGCAACATTGATGCCCTTGAGAATTTCTTCCAGTCGCGCCATGGTTTTTTCTGCCTCCGGATAGGCTTTGGAAATGACCAGATAACGGTTGATGCGCCCGATCACCGTATAGCGCACATTGGCCACCGGCTTGGCCGCCAGAATCCGATCCGAGGCCTCGCCATATTGCACCAGATATTCGGCACGGCCAGCAGCCAGCATTTCAAATGAGCTCTCATTGGAAGGCGCCAGACTCAGGTTGATGTTGTTTTTTTCATCCTTCAAAAAATTGGCCAGCCCGCCATAACTGTAGCCACGAAGCGCGATGACATTCTTGCCGATCAAATCTTCACGGCTGTTGATTGCCGGCCTGTTGCCAATGCTATAGACACGGATATCCTCGCCGCCCAAGTCGTTCTTGCTCCACAGGCAGGCATTTTCCAGCGCCGGGACGCGGATAAGGATGGAAGCCTGAGTGCTGCCATCCTTCAGGTTTTCGAAAAGCCGCGCCGCCGGGTAAGGCACCGCCCGCCAGGCAATACCGGCCTTGGCAAAAACATCGCTCATCAGACGGATCAACTGGCCGTCCGCCTTGCCCTCGGCGTTGGTGAAGGTTCGCGGTGGCTGCTCGACATAGGCAAATTCAAGCTCGGCAGCCTTACTGGCCGTCTGCGCCTGCGAAAATACGGCAAAGCCAAGCAGACAAATGGCCATTGCCGCCCGGCAGAAAACACAACGCACCATGTTCCATCTCGACGACATCATTGATCTCTCCAATAGCAGCGCCCACCAACACGCCGTGCACCAGGCGCAGCCCGGATAAATCCGGCAACTAGCGAAGAATGCAGAAAGCTATGCCAAAGGTCAATACAAAAGCGACAAAAACCCCGCTAATCGCCTGACAAAAGGCGTCACGGCAGTCTACACTGCAAGCTATGAACAGTCACATCCTGCTCATTCCTGCCGAACGCTACGCCGACCTCAAGGCCACCGGTAAACTGCCGTCGCCTAAGGGCGTGGCCTTTGCCATCATCAAATTGATGCAACGCGAGGAGTACCCGGATGATGATCTGGTCAAATTGGTTCAGTCCGATCCGGCCATCGCCGGTTGCCTGCTCAAGTTCTCGAATGCGGCCATTACCGGCCAACCGCGCCCCATCGTTTCGCTGCGCAAGGCTGTCGTCGCCCTTGGTGCATTCCGTGTCCGCGATCTGGTAGTCGGCTTTTCCATCCTTAGCGCCAACCGCAAGGGTTCGTGTCCGAATTTTGACTACGAAGGCTTCTGGGCGCGTTCGCTGGCGACTGCCATTGCCTGCCAGGGACTGGCGCAATTTGCCAATATCGCCAGCGATGAACACTTCACCATCGGCCTACTTTCCCGCCTTGGCGAACTCGGCCTCGCCACCTTGTTCCCCAAAGAATACGGCGAACTACTGGCAGGGGAACATCAAGCCGCCCAACTCAGCGCGCTGGAAATCGAGCGTTTCGGCTTCGATCACCGCCAACTGGGCGCCACCATGCTCGAAGAGTGGGGATTGCCTCGCATTCTGATCGAGGCCGCCTATCACCACGAAGACCCGGCAGCTGCCAATCTTTCGGCCAGCACCCGCCTGTGCACTCTCACCCTATCGCTTGATTTTGCCCGCGTTCAGGCCGAAATCTGCATGGCCGACGATGAAATGCGCTGGAGTCTTTTGCCGGAATTGCTCACCCGTTCCGCCCACCTGGGAATCGGTGCCGAGGCGCTTTCCGGCATTGTCGACGACATGGTGGTGCGCTGGCACGAATGGAGCGCCATGCTGCAAGTGCGCACCCGCGACATGCCACCCTTCTCCCAACTGCTGGCGGCCAGTGCGCCACGCCCGGTACCCTCGGCTTACAACATGCCCATCACGGCTTTGATAGGCGCCGATAGCGAGGAGACCAAGGAACTCGCCGCCCTGCTCACCAGCCTCGGCCACGAACCAAAACTCACCATTTTCGGTCAGGACACAACCCCAATCCTGCTGACGCCGCCCAAACTGATCGTCGCCGATATTGACCTGGCCAGAAGCGAAGTTGTGGCCATCTGCCACAACCTGCGCCAAAATCCGGCCGGGCAAGAGACCTATTTTCTGGTCATCGCCTCACCCGAGCACGAGGCCTCGGCGCTTTCGGCCATCGACGCTGGTGCCGATGATGTCCTGTTCAAACCGATCACGGCGCAAAATCTTCGTCTGCGCCTCAATATTGCCGAACGCCTGTTGTTGCTGCGCGAAGGCATCGCCCATGAACGGCGCGGCATCGTGCGAACCGCCGAAGAATTTGCCGGCGAACACCGGCAACTCATTGAAGTAGCGCTGACCGACGCGCTCACTGATCTGCCCAACCGCCGGCATGGTCTCGATTACCTCGCCACCGAATGGGGCTCGGGTCATGCCGGGCAGCGCCAGCTCGCCTGCCTGATGCTCGACATCGACCATTTCAAAGTGATCAATGACACCTGGGGGCATGCGGCCGGCGACGCCGTACTGCATCAAATGGCGGCACGACTCAAAAGCGCCTCGCGCGCCGAAGATATGGTTTTTCGCTATGGTGGAGAGGAGTTCGCCCTCATCCTCCCCGGCGCCGATCTCGCTCTGGCGCTGGGCATCGCCGAGCGCATCCGCCATCTGATCGCCGACGAACCCTTCTATTTTGGCGAACAGGAAATGCGTGCCACCATCAGCATCGGCCTGGCCACCGCCAACGGCGATCACGGCGGCGCCGATTCACTCATCCAGGCCGCCGACGCAGCGCTCTACCAAGCCAAACAGCGCGGCCGCAACTGCGTGGTGGTGGCAGCCTGAAAGAGACTGTCGGGCTATAGGCCGGGCTTTGGCCCGACAATCTCAATGACGGGTTAAAACCCAACCTATAGACCCGGCACGAGAATACATGAAATTTATGATTGCGCCCTCATGCAGCTTGCAGATCAGGAATGATCCGGTTCGACCTCGGCAAAATCCTCTGCATCCTCATAGGCCTTTGAGGTCGTGCCGGCAAGGCTGATCAGCTTGCCTGCCACAAGGCCGCAAACAATAGCCAGCACCAGCGTGACGGCAATACCGATCAACTGGGCGCTCGCCCCGGCCGGAACCACCAGAACAGCGATTAACCCGCCCAGGATACCGGGCATTCCGTGCAGATTATGGACGCCACAGGTGTCGACAATTTTCAGACGCGCCAGCAAAGCCGGCTGGATATAAACGTAGCCAACCACGCAAAGCGCTCCGGCCAGCAGGCCGATACCAAAAGCCGCCGCCGGCGAAACCAGATTGCAGGTCGCCCCGATCGCCACGCCACCCGCCAGCGCCGCATTCGCCATATCGGCAATCGACGTCTTGCCCTTGCGCAACAGTGTACTCAACACATAGGTGCTGATTGTTGCACCCGACAGGGAAAGCACGGTATTGACCACGGTTTGCGGCATTTCGCCGGGAGCGACGATGGCACTGCAAAAACTCGGCCAGAACAGCCACAACACCATGGAACCCAACATGGCAAAACGATCCGAAGTAGCATCCGCCTCAATCGGCTGCAGACGTTGTTGCGCCGTGGTCAGCGCCATGGTCATGCCGAGGCCAAAATAGGCGCCAAAGGCATGAATGATGATCGAACCGGCGGCATCGGTGAAACCCTTGGTCACTCCCAGCCCGCCATCCAGCACCAGCCACTCGTTCAGCATGTAGGACGGAACCATTAGCAGCGCCAGCAGCATGTACTGGAAAACACGCAGCCGGCCCAGCACCGCCCCCATCGTAATCAGCGCCGAAGCGACGGCAAATTCAGCGTAGAGCAAAGCCTTGATGGTGCTCGGCGCAATATGTTCGCCACAGAGAACGCCGGAAGCGCGCAACAGGATATAAAGCGGCAAGCCCACGGCAACCACCAGATAAGTGCCTGTCGTTGCGCCATAGCCATAGCGCCGGACGAACACCATGAGAAATCCGAAACCCACCAGCAGCATGGCCAGAATGTGAATCGCAAAGTTGTATTGCGCCACCTGTTGCAGGCTATCGCCAGCGACCTCGCTTGCTATTGCACCAAAACTTGACAGAAACAGAAGCGCCGCACCAAAAACGATC
>JAGTRX010000030.1 GCA_018262285.1 Pseudomonadota bacterium
GGCACAAAGCCAATTGCCGGGATTGCTGGCCTATTCCGACGATCCGCATGCCTCGGTCGATTTTATCCACAACCCGCATTCCGGCATTGTCGATGGTTGCCAGACCCGCATGAGCGGCACTCGGCTGGCCAATTTGTTCGTCTGGTTCGACAACGAATGGGGCTACGCCAACCGGATGCTGGATCTGGCCGAGTATTGGCGCCGCTTTTTGCTCCGGCCTGAAGGATGAAGGGGGTGGAAATCTTAAGCGGCCTGATCTTGAGCAGGGGTTGCCGTTTCGCTTGATACCAATAACAAAAGCCGTGATACTCAAACATTATTTTGACGGCCTTGCCATCCATCATGGAACTCTCGAGAAAATCGCTTGCCGGTTGCCTGTTGGTGCTTACCTTGGTTGCCGTTGCTTCAGTCCTGTATTTCAAGGCGGATCAGTCCGCTCCGGCTCAGAAGCCAACGCCGCAGGTGGCTGCAGTGGCAGTACCGGTACCCGCCGTACCGGATTTCGTTCCCGATCTAACTGAACTTCTGGCTTCGTACCGAAAAATCATTGTCCTGATTGCTGAGGAGAACAAGCTTGCCGCCAAGGAACGGGAAGCCGCCAATCAGGCCGCCAGCGCCCTGTTTCACGAGAACCAGCTCCGTCTTGCCAAACTGGAAGAAAAACTGGATGGTCTGCAGGCCGCCAATCATCCGCAACGTCTGTCTGCCTTTGAATCGGTATTGAATTTTGTCGAATCCGCCCAGGGGCTTTACGACGCCGACCGATTGGCCTTTCGCGAATTACTGGAAACGATGCGATTCGGCATTTCGCGTGATGGCTCCTTGCCTGCCGTCAAACTGCACAAACGCATTGGCGAGGATATCGATGCCTTGACCGAGATCGAGCGCAATTACGACAAGGAAATCCGCCAGATATTCAGTCGTTTCGAGGCCAGAGCCATCGAACTCAAGCGCGAAAAGTGGGAAGCCTACGTCGCGCATCTGAAGACGATCTATTCAAGCGAACAGATTCTCAAGGATTTTGGCGTGATCGTGCCTTATCCTCAGCCCAAGGCGGAAGTGCGTCAGGAACAGGCGGAAATGTTCGGTAATAGCCTGCCGGCCAAGACTTTGGTGCTGACCTTTGATGACGGCCCGCATCCGGTTTACTCCGAGGAGATTTCGTCGATTCTGGCGCAATATGGCGTGCCGGCAGTCTTTTTCCAGGTGGGACGCAACATCGGCTCGATTGGCGCCGACGGTAAAACACAGCTGTCTTCCCGCGCCAAAATCAGCCGCAAGCTGGTTGCCGGCGGCAATGTGCTGGGCAACCACAGCTTCACCCACGCCCAGCTTTCCAAGACAAGCGGCGACAGCCTCAAGGCTGAAATCACCAATACCGACTTGATGCTCAAGGCGGTTTCCAAAGACCGGGCGAACCTGTTCCGCTTTCCTTACGGCGCGCGCAACAGCGAAAGCATGGCAGCGCTGGAGGCGCTGCAACTGAAATCGGTGATGTGGAATGTCGATTCCCTCGACTGGGCCGACCCGGTGCCCAGTTCGATTGCTGATCGCGTCCTGCGCGCCATCGACAAAGAGGGCAAGGGCATTGTCCTGTTCCATGACATACACCAGCGCACCATCAAGGCGCTGCCGTTGATTTTGGATCGGCTGATTGCTGAAGGTTACCAGTTCGCCACTTGGGATGGCAGCAGCTTCAAGGTGACCAAAGCAAGCGCCAAGACGGAGGAGAAATCGACGATCACCACCGGCTATGCTGACTCCTGGGCGCTGGTGATCGGTATTGACGACTACGCCAAATGGCCCAAATTGCGCTATGCCGTGCGCGATGCCGAATCGATGCGTCAGGTGCTGATTGAGAAATTCGGTTTCGCGCCGGAAAGAGTCATCAGCATCAAGAATGCCGAAGCAACCCGCACCAATATTCTGTCTGCCTTCCATGACAAGATCGTTCACGGCGCGGTCAAGAAAAACGACCGGGTATTCGTTTTCTACGCCGGGCATGGCGCAACGCGCAAGCTGAGTTCCGGCCGCGATCTTGGCTATATCGTCCCCGTCGATTCCGATCCGGAACGCTTTGCCACCGACGCCATCCCGATGACCGAACTGCAGAACATCGCCGAGAGTATTGCCGCCAAGCATGTGCTGTTTATCATGGATGCCTGCTATAGCGGGCTGGGGCTGACGCGCGGCAAGGGCTCGACCACGTTCCTGCGTGACAACGCCAAGCGCATCGGCAGGCAGATGCTGACTGCTGGCGGTGCCGATCAACTCGTTGCCGACAGCGGCCCCAACGGCCATTCGATTTTCAGTTGGACATTGTTGCAAGCCCTGTCGGGCAAAGCCGACCTCAATGGCGATGGCTTGGTTACCGGCACCGAACTGGCGGCCTATGTTGCGCCGGCAGTGGCGGCAGTGTCGCATCAGACGCCGGCCTTCGGCAGCCTGCCCGGTTCCGAGGGCGGCGAGTTCGTGCTTGAACTGGCGAACGAAACCGAGTTTCTCGGTGCCCAAACGGCGCAGCTATCCGGCGAGGAAATCGCCTTGAACAAGCAACTCGACAGCGCCCGCCCGGCTATCCCGGCTGCACGCGACAACAAGCCGCCGCCGACTGAAACCATTGAAGTCAAGGATTTACAGGGCAGCAAGCAGAAGATTACAACCCCGCCGGCCGTGCCCACTTCGTCGCGCATGGCGGCGCAGCGCGCCAATGATCGCGGCCTGCAGCTTTATCGTGAGAAACAGTATGCCGAGGCCGAAGCACAATTCACCGAAGCGCTGAAATTGCGGCCGGACTTTGCCCTTGCCGCCAACAATCTCGGCTTTGTCTTTTTCCGGCAGGACAAATTCGTCGAAGCCCAGCGCTGGTTTGAAAACACCCTGCGCATCGACCCATCGCGTGCCATTGCCTACCTCAACCTGGCCGATGCGCAGGAGAAATCGGGCGACAAAGACAAAGCACGCAAGTCTTACCAGACCTATCTGGAACTGGCGCCGAACGGATCGGGCAGTGCTTACGCCCGGCTGCAACTGGAGAAGATTCGTTAGCATGGCCAAGCCCAGGATTCTGGTCGTTGAGGACGAAACCGGCATTGCCGAGACCATTTGCTATGTGCTGGAGACCGACGGCTTTGACACGCAATGGTGCTCGTCCGGAGCCGATGCTCTGGAAGCCCTGCAGACCGGGTGTTTTGCTCTGGCTGTGCTGGATGTCGGCCTGCCCGACATCAACGGTTTTGACCTGTTCCGGCAAATTCATGCAAAACAAGACTTGCCGGCGATCTTTCTGACGGCGCGCGGCGGAGAGATTGACCGCGTCGTCGGGCTGGAGCTTGGCGCTGACGACTACATCAGCAAGCCATTCTCGCCACGCGAATTGTCGGCGCGGGTGCGCACGGTGCTGCGCCGGGTCGGGAAAACCCCGTCGGCAGGAAGCAATGCCATCCAGAAACCGCTCGTTATCGACGGCGAACGCCGAAAGATCAGCTATTACGGGCGGGCGCTTGAATTATCGCGCTACGAATACGGTTTGCTGAAAACGCTGATATCAAAACCGGGACGCGTTTTCTCGCGTGAAGAACTCCTGGCACTCGTCTGGGACGAGCCGGGAGAATGCTTCGACCGCACCATCGACAGCCATGTGAAAACCCTGCGTGCCAAACTGCTGGGCATTACCCCGACCTTTGATCCGATCATAACGCATCGCGGCGTCGGTTATTCGCTGGCTGAAGTTCTTCCGGCGCAAGCTGCCTGATTTCCGGCGATGACGGTTCGAAATCGCGTCTTTCTCGGCATACTCCTGGTGTATGCAATCGGTGTGGCCTTCGTCCTCTACCGCATCAGCAGCGATCTTGATATTCGCTATCGGGAATCGGCCGAAGAATCGCTGGTGGAAGTGTCGCACTTCATCGCCAGTTTTATCGAGCAGGATATCAATCGGCAAGGGCAGTCGATTGAAACACTGCGCAACGTTTTCAGCGCCCTGTATGCCAAGGAATTCAAGGCAAAAGTCTATTCGATGACCAAGACCCGCGTCGAAATGCGCATCTATGTCACCGATCAACGCGGCATCGTCATCTTCGATTCGCTCGGCCGTCTTGAAGGCAAGGATTATTCGCGCTGGCGCGATGTCAGCCGCAGCATGGCCGGCGAATATGGCGCCAGAACAACTCCAGATATTGAGGGCGACGACCGCACGGCAGTCATGTACGTTGGCGCGCCGATCAGGGCAAACGGGCAAATTGTCGGCGTGGTCACGGTCGGTAAGCCGGTGCAGAGCCTTAGCCCATTCGTTGAAACTGCCCGGCACAAAATCATTGTTGCCGGCGTGGTTTCGGTGCTGGCTTTTGTGCTGCTTGCCCTGATCGTCTCGGTCTGGCTGGTGCGGCCATTCGGCTTGGTCGCTGCCTATATCCGCTATGTCAAATCGCAAAAACGCCTCAACCTGCCTCGTCTTGGCCGGCGTGCTCTGGGCGTAGTCGGCGAAGCCTACCGGGAGATGCTCGATGCCCTGGCCGGCAGGCATTACGTTTCCGAATATGTCCAGGCGCTGACGCATGAAATCAAGAGCCCGCTCTCCTCAATCCGTGGCGCCGCCGAATTGTTGCTCGAACCATTGCCCGAGAACCGGCGCGAACAATTTGTGAAAAATATCCTGCGTGAAGTGCATCGCATCCGGGAACTGGTTGACCGGCTACTCGAACTCTCGGCACTTGAGGCGCGGCGCGAACTTGAAACCGTCGTCAATGTTCATCTGGTGCATTTGGTTGAAGAGACCATTCTGGCCAGCCAGCAGGTAGCGGATCAACGTTCGGTTTGCCTGATCTTCCAGCCCGAAACCGAAATCATGATTGAAGGCGACGTCTTCCTCCTGCAAAGGGCGCTCGCCAATTTGCTGGAAAACGCCATCGATTTTTCACCCGAAGGCGGAATGGTTGAGATTGGGCTGAAACAGAAATCGCGCAGCATTTGCCTTTCCGTCCGCGACCATGGCCCAGGCATTCCAGAATACGCCCAGGATAAGCTGTTCGAAAAGTTCTTTTCCTTGCCCAGACCGCACAACAAACGCAAAAGCACCGGGCTGGGTCTCGCCTTCGTCAAGGAAATCGCCGGGCTTCACCACGGCCGGATCGGCCTTTCCAACGCCCCTGGTGGTGGCACAGAGGCTTTGCTGGAAATCCCTCTGACGCAGGGGGGTTGATACAACGGAATTAGTAACGGCGAGGGTTCGACTTGAGAGAAAAGGGATTCTGAATTCGAAAACACCTACAGAGCAAAACTTTACTCCGCCGTTCAGTCCAGTCTATCCATTACCGATTGGGCATCTTTGATACCTGCTTTGGCTGCTTTCTCCAAAATGGTGCGGTGGGATGAGGATGGAACCATGTCAAGGCGGTGCAAATAGAAAGAGGCTAGCTTTAACATTCCGGATTGATATTTTTGAGCAGCTGCCTGTCCATACCAATAAGCTGCATGCTCATCATTTCTGGGTACGCCAATCTCTCGTTCAAAACATTCGCCTATCTTCACCTGTGCCCAGGATAGTCCCTGTTTTGCAGCGGCTTCGAAAAGCAAAGCGGCTTTTGCCAGATCTTTCTCCAACCCGTCACCATTCAAACAACGCTGGGCCAATTCAAATTGGGCGTACTCGTTGCCATTTTCGGCTGCTAGCAAAACAAAGGGGATAGAGGCATCCTTTTTCCATTCGTACAAGCCAATCAACTCATTGACAGCTTCGATATGCCCCCCTTCGACCGCCTTTTCGAGCCAGGCTAGCACTTGGTCATGATCGTAAAGAACACCGAACTCTTCGCGATAATGCTTGGCAAGGCGGTATTGAGCATCCGGATTACCTTGCCCTGCAGCCTGTTTTAGCCAATGAGCGGAGCGAATTGGATTTTGTGCAATGTAATCCGAGTTGTGAAAGAGATATCCTAATTGACATTGGGCATTGGCATTGCCTTGCTCAGCCTGTTTTTCCAAGGTTTTTACATCGGGTCGTGCGCGAGGTGTTTTGCTGCGCCGGAGAAAGCGGATGCGATTTATTCTTTGGGGAGGAATAACCCTAAGGCCGGCTGCAGTCTCAACAAACGCGGTGCAGACCTCAATTCTTCCGGCATTGATGAATCCGGTCAAATTTGTGATTGTTCCAGTCTCGCCCGATGGTAATTTTACCTCGTCACCGATATGCATCTCGATGTCGTCGGCGTAAGTCCCGGTAATCGGAATGCCGGCCTGAGTTGGATTCTCTTTTGGATAAGCTCGATCCTGAGCGGGCCATTCGAAAGTTAAGGTTACAGCATTGTCAAATGGCAGGGGCTCGCCATTGCGTAACGCATCATACAAAAGACTCCAGGTATGACCAGAGTTGCAGAACCGGCTGACGTCAAGTCCAGCCAATCTCTGGGCGAATTCGAAGCAGGAGCGCTCTTCTTTGAAATCAGACCTCAAAGCCTCTTCGTCAACCTCCCATTTCTGCGGAAGAAGTTTCTCAATCAAGCCTAATGCAGACCATTTTCCGGACTTGGGAATCGTGTAACCATTCCAGTTATTGATGGCGCCTTCGCTTTCATCATTTCCATCATTATCATCAATCGCATCAGATGGATCGAAATAGCCTGAGGCCATGTGTTGTCCTTGGCCATCCGCCTCCAGAGTTATATCTCCAAGGCAATCCATGTCCTCGTCGGCAACATTGACCATACGCAAAAGTCCAGGTGAGCTTACTGTTTCACACAAAGAGACAAAACGAACAAATCCGTCCGATCCTTGCTCGGCTAGCAGAGTTTCCGGCATGGTGAGTATCAGGTGCCAACCTGGGCGACCAGAAATGACGCCTACAGTCCAGAAGTTGCTTTCAATCGAAGGCACATTTATTAGCGGTGGATGCGAGCCGGTGGTTCGTCGCATACCCTCTGATTCAAACAGTTTTGTTATGGCTGCAACAACTGCGGATGTTTCTCCGCACCCAAGGTAACTATTAAGTTCGCGGTGCCATTCAGACAAGTTAGTGCTCCCGATAGCGAGATGCGCAAGTTAATTCTCGAGGTGTTTTGAAGTCTTGCAGTCAAGAATGGTAAGTGAAAGCGACTGGTTATGTCCAACCTGGCAATTTCACGCAGCTTCCACAAACCGCACCTCCGCTTCAAATTGTTTCCACAGTGATAGCAGATTCTGTCGCCATGTGCATTTGCACAGTCAACAGGAGCTAGCAATCATGAACAAACTCTGCAAAAAATTATGTCGCTGCCTGCGATATGGCATGACGGCAATTGCCGTGCTGGCATTTCCACTGGTCAGCCACGGTCAGGCGGCTTCCGATACGCCGCGCAAACAAACGGAAAGCCCCTACTTCGCCGTCAAAAGCGATGATCCCAGCACGGATCGGTTGCCGCTCAAGGGTACCCAGGTCGATGTCCGCATCCTCGGAGTTATCGCCGATGTGGTGGTCACCCAGCACTATCGCAACGAAGGTCAAAGACCGATTGAGGCGCGCTATGTTTTTCCCGGATCAACGCGGGCAGCGGTTTATGGCATGACTGTGCGGCTTGGGGATCGTTTGTTGACGGCGGCCATCCGCGAAAAGGGGCAGGCCAAGATTGAATACAATCAGGCTAAGAGCGATGGCAAGACCGCTGCGCTGCTGGAGCAGCATCGGGAAAACGTCTTCCAGATGAATGTCGCCAATATCATGCCGGGCGACGATGTCAAAGTGGAGCTGCGCTATACCGAACTGATTATCCCAACGGATGGCGCTTACCAATTCGTCTTCCCGACTGTGGTTGGTCCGCGTTACAACGGCACCCCGGCCACCGGTAGCGGCACCAACGAAAAATGGATTTCAACGCCTTACTTGGCAGCGGGTGAGCTTTCGGCCACGCAATTTGCCATGAAGGTCAGGCTGGTGACGCCGACCAGTGCCAAGGAGATACAGTCGCCTAGCCATAAAATCAAGCTGGCCAAAACCGGCGAGCAAGAAACCAGCATCGAACTGGCACAAACCGGTAGCAATGAGAATAACCGCGATTTCATCCTGAATTACCGCCTGGCCGGCGACAAGATCGAAAGCGGTCTGCTGTTATCGCGCGGCGACAAGGAGAACTTCTTTCTTGCCATGGTCGAGCCTCCGAAGGCGGTTCCCACCTCGGCCATTGTGCCGCGTGACTATGTGTTCATCGTTGATATTTCGGGTTCCATGCATGGCTTCCCACTCAATACCACCAAGGCGCTGATGAACAATCTGCTGGGAGGATTGCGTCCCAGCGACACGTTCAACGTGATGCTGTTTTCGGGCAGCAATACCATGTTGGCGCCGAATTCCGTACCGGCAACAAAAGCCAATGTTGAACGGGCGATTCAAACCCTTAACAATATCCAGGGGGGCGGTGGCACTGAAATCGTTCCGGCGTTGAAGCGTGCCCTGGCGATGCCGACCGACAGCGACCGTGCCCGCAGCTTTATCGTGATTACCGACGGCTATGTCAGCGTCGAGAGAGAAATCTTCGAACTGATTCGCAAGAATCTCGACAAGGCCAATGTCTTCTCCTTTGGCATCGGCGGTTCGGTCAATCGCAGCCTGATTGAGGGGATCGCCCGCGCTGGCCAGGGGGAACCGTTCATCGTGCTCAATCAGGAATCGGCGGTTGCCGAAGCCGGACGTTTCAAGACAATGATCGATTCGCCGGTGTTGAGCCACCTCAAGGTTCGTTTTGAGGGCTTTGAAACCTACGATGTCGAACCGCTGACGTTGCCGGATGTATTTGCCCGGCGCCCGGTAATTCTGTTCGGTAAATGGCGTGGCGAACCCAAGGGCAAGCTGGTGCTTGAAGGCCGGACGACCTCCGGCGCCTATCGCAATGAATTGCCGGTGGAGGCAAACAAAAATTCGGAAGGCAACGGCGCTCTGCGTTATCTGTGGGCGCGCCACCGGGTAGCCGCTCTGACCGATCAGGAAACGCTGGAGGGCGGCGGCAGTTTTCGCCAAGCCATCCTCGATATTGGCTTGGAATACAACCTGCTGACGCAATATACCTCGTTTATCGCGGTGGATAAGGTTGTTCGCAACCCCAAACCAGAGGACAGCGTTACCGTCAAACAAGCGTTGCCATTGCCGGAAGGGGTGAGCAATCTGGCGGTCGGCGGCGAAGTGCCGAGCACTCCGGAACCGGCATCCTGGGCAATGATGTTGATCGCCATCTTCGGCATGGGTTGGCTGGGTTTGCGCAAACGCGGCATCGCCTGATCTGGAGCCGAGACCATGACCACTCGTAACCCTCGTAACGGAAAACTTCCGGAATTCGTGCCGATACTGCCGGCCTGGCTTTGGGTGTTGTTGCCTGTAGTTGCGCTTTGGCCGATCTGGTTGTGGACTGTGGAACGGTTTTGCGATGGTTCCGATGATCCGCTTGGCGTGTTGGCGATTGCGTTACTGCTGATCTCAGTCTGGAGAGAGCGGCAAAGCTTCGTCAGCAGGCCGCGCACTGGTGGCATCGCGGTGGCGGTGCTGTTGGCGGCGGCAGCAAGTTTTTCTGGGCTGCCGTCTTTGGCGCGGGCGGTCATCGCCGTCCTCGCTGTCATGGCGGTTCTTTTCGCCCTGCGCGGCGCACGCACACCGCTGCTGGCCTGGGTCGGACTGGGGCTGCTGGCCTTGCCCGTTTTGTCCTCGTTGCAGTTTTTCGCCGGGTACCCGTTGCGGATTGTGACCGCCGAAGCCTCGGCGCAATTGCTGCAGTTGATCGGGTTGAGTGTGGTGCGCCAGGGCGGCGCCCTGATGGTGCAAGGGAAACTGATTGTTGTCGATGCGCCCTGTTCCGGAATCCAGATGGCGTGGATGGGCTACTTTACCGCCTGCGGCACGGCGGCCTGGTTGCGCTTGTCCAACAAGGCGTTTCTCTGCCGCCTGCCGCTGATCGGCCTGATCGTCATGAGTGGCAACATTCTGCGCAACACCCTTCTGGTGGCCAAAGAATCCGGCCTTGTGGCTTGGCCGGCCTGGAGCCACGAGGCCGTGGGACTGGCAGCTTTTGCTCTGGTCTGCCTGCTGATCCTGCGCCACGTGGCCGCTGCGACGGCCAAAACATGGGTGGCGCCGCTGTATTCGTTCTCGCCGTCCGGTAAGCGAACGCTGCTTGCTGCCGCCTGCAGTTTTGCCGTAATCGGCCTGATGCAGGCGCTGGTTCCGGAAAACGCCAGCGCGCATTCGACTGAAAACAGGCAGGAATGGCCGAACGAATTTGAGGGCCGTCCTTTGCAGCCGATGGCGCTTTCGAGTGTCGAGCAACGCTTTGCCGAGAATTTCCCCGGCGCCATTGCCCGTTTCAATAATCAGAATCAGATCGTGACCTTGCGCGATGTCAGGCAGCCAACCCGCAAACTGCATCCGGCACGCGATTGCTACCGTGGGCTGGGCTATGGCATCAGCGAGGAATCGCTGCAGGAATCGAAAACCGGCTTGCAGCGCTGCTTTATCGCCCGGCGCGGCGGCAATGCATTACAGGTTTGCGAATACATTCAGGATAAAGCAGGGCATTCATTTACGGATGCCTCTTCCTGGTACTGGGCGGCGGTCATTGGCGACAGCCACGGCCCCTGGCGCGCCGTAACGACGGCAAGGAGCCTGTGATGAGCCGCTGCTTCGTCTGCTTGATCGTGCTGCTTCTGGGTCTGCTTGCCGTAGCAGCAGCAACCTTGTGGTGGCTGGATAGGGAAGCTGAGAATGCCTGGGTGTTTCCTGTCCAACCTGGCGGAATCAGGATCAAAATTCCGGCGATGCAGGCCATTCGTCTGGCGACCAGCGATTGGGGAATGGCGATCCTCAACGGATACCAGGCCAAAACGCGGTACGGCACGGTAAAAGTTAGCAGGGAGGATGGCAGGCTGAGACTCCGGTGTTCGCCGTGCGTCTTCAGTGCCAAGGTTCTTGGTGACACACCCTTGGAGTTGCCGCATCTCGAAGTCAGCATTCGTCGCCAAGGCAATCGGTTAAGCGGTGAAATTACTGCCAACGAAATCAAAGCGACATGGCACGGGGAATTGAACAAACACGGGATCAACATCGAGACAAATTTGCCGCCGGTGCCGCTTGCCAGCGTCTATGGGCTTTTCCGCCAACAGATTCCCGAGTTGGCCTATGCACGGATTGAGGGGCGGCTGGCGATGCAGGGTAGCCTTTCACTGCCGGATGGGCGCTGGCATGTCGAACCGCAACTCGATATCGGCCAGGTAGGTGGTTTGGGTACGGAAATCCTGCGCGGCGTTATTCCTCGTCCAGCCTGTTCATCCGTGGCGGCAGGCGACGACAATCGCTGGCTCAAGGCAGCGGTGATCGCCGCCGAAGATCAGAAATTCCTTGAGCACCGGGGGTTCGACCCGGTGGAACTGGCTGCCGCCTTCAAACTCAACGCCAGGCAGAATAGACCGGTACGCGGTGCCAGCACGATTAGCCAGCAGGTGGCAAAGTTGCTGTTTTCCGCCGGAGATCGCACGCCGGCGCGCAAACTGCGCGAACTGCTGTATGCGGTTGAAATGGAGCGCACCCTGGGCAAAGGGCAAATCCTGCAGATTTATCTTGGCATTGTTCCCTGGGGCGAGTCTGTTTGCGGCAGCGAAGCCGCAGCGCAGTATTACTTCGGCAAACCTGCGGCCAGACTGCGCCCCGCCGAGGCTGCCTGGCTGGCCAGTCTGCTGCGCAGCCCGGCGATGGTGCAAAAAGATCCGGAAAGGGTCATGCTTCATGCCGAAAAAATTCTGGGTTGGATGAAGGGAATGGGGCGAAGCCAACGTCAGCGAGCTATGGCTGAGTTGCGGTCGGAGTCCTTTCAAAGGACGCTTTATGATCGGTTTCGTTATAAGGAATGAACTTTTTATTCTTTTATTTTGTGCGTTGTCTGCATTACATTGGCGGTCATGCCATCTCGTGACGCCAACCGCTCAACCAGACAAGGAAAAATTGCCATGAAAATTGAAACTCTCGCCGTCCATGCCGGCTACAGCCCCGACCCGACCACCAAGGCGGTGGCGGTGCCGATCTACCAGACCACCTCCTACGCCTTCGACAACACCCAGCACGGCGCCGATCTCTTCGACCTCAAGGTGCCGGGCAATATCTACACCCGCATCATGAACCCGACGCAGGATGTGCTGGAGCAGCGCGTTGCGGCGCTGGAAGGCGGCATTGCAGGATTGGCGGTGGCCTCTGGCTCGGCGGCGATTACCTACGCCATCCAGAACATTGCCGAAGCGGGCGACAACATTGTTTCTTCGGCCACGCTGTATGGCGGCACGCAAACCCTGTTCGCCTCCTCACTGCCGCAAATGGGCATTCAGGTGCGTTTTGCCGATTACCGCGATCCGTCTTCTTTCGAGAAGCTGATCGACGGCAAGACCAAGGCGATCTTTGCCGAGACCATCGGCAATCCGCTCGGCAACATCACCGATATCGAGAAACTGGCGGAAATCGCTCATCGTCACGGCATTCCGCTCATCGTCGACAACACTGTGCCATCGCCTTATCTGCTGCGGCCGATCGAATTCGGCGCCGACATCGTCGTGCATTCGCTAACCAAATATCTGGGCGGCCACGGCACGTCGCTGGGTGGAATCATCGTCGATAGCGGCAAGTTCCCGTGGGCGCAGCACAAGGAACGCTTCCCGCGCCTGAACACGCCGGAAGCAACCTATCACGGCGTTGTCTTTACAGAAGCGCTCGGTGCTGCCGCCTTTATTGGCCGGGCGCGCGTTGTGCTGCTGCGCAACACCGGCGCTGCCATCAGCCCGTTCAATGCCTTCCTCATCCTGCAGGGGATTGAGACGCTGGCGCTGCGCATGGATCGCATCACCGACAATACGCGCAAGGTGGCGGAATATCTGCAGACCAACGCCAAGGTGAAATGGGTTAATTACGCCGGCTTGCCCGGGCACAAGGATCACGCTTTGGCATTGAAATATCTGGGCGGCAAGCCTTCCGGCATCCTGACTTTCGGCGTACAGGGCGGTCGGGAGGGCGGCGCCCGCTTCCAGGATGCGCTCCAACTCTTTACCCGCTTGGTCAACATCGGCGATGCCAAGTCGCTGGCCTGCCATCCGGCGACGACGACGCATAGTCAACTTTCAGCCAAGGATCTGGAAGCCGCTGGCGTGACAGAAGACACCGTGCGCTTGTCGATTGGTATCGAGCACATTGATGACCTGATTGCCGATCTGGAGCAGGCGCTACAGGCGGTTTGAAACAAGGGTTGTAGGTCGGTTTAAAACCCGACCTGCCCCTTTAAAACCCCGGCGGGTTTTGGTGTGTTGGTTTTTCACAGATGCCGCGCTTGATGCAATCGGCCTGCCGTTGCCAGAAACTCTTTTTGGTGGGTGTGCGCTGTGCAGACTTGGATTTGGCGGGCGCTTTCCGCGTGACGGCTGGTTTGCCAGAAGAATCAGCGGGTGCTGCCGCCGGGGCATCCTTCCTGGGCGGGGCGGGTTCTGTCTTTATGGGACTTGCCTTGTCTGGCATGGGTTCCGGTTCAGTGCTGTAAAAGTGCCAAGCGGCAAGGCTGACGACCAGGATCAGCGCGGCGCCAGCGGCGGCCAGCAAAGGCCATTTGCGGCGCAAGGCCGACGGTTTGGCCTGGGTGATTGCGGGTCTTTCGGGCAGAACGACATTGACCATTTGCAGGGTCGGATCCTGGCTCGCTGCTTTCTGTACCGCTGAAACTTGCGGGGTGCGGAACGCCAAAGTGCGTATTTGGGGATCGACGGGCAGTTCGGCATGGCGGCGCAAGTCACGGGCGATTTCTCCCGCTTCGGCATAACGCTGTTCCCTGTCCTTGGCCAGACAGCGGGCGAGTATCTGGCAGACACCGGCCGGACATTCGGGGTTCTTGATCATCGGGTCTTCGGGCGCTTCATGCAGGATCTTGTACATGATCGAAGCCAGGGTTTCGCCAGAAAAGGGCGACAGGCCGGTGAGCAGTTCGTAGAGAATGACACCAAACGAAAAGATGTCGGAACGCCCGTCCAGCTTTTCGCCGCGTAACTGTTCTGGCGACATGTATTTTGGCGTGCCGAGCAGAGTGCCAGCTTGGGTCAGATCGCCAGTGGGTAGTTGGGCAATGCCAAAATCGGTAATTTTGATACGCCCGTCGGCTGAAACCAGAATATTGGCCGGTTTGATATCGCGATGGATGATGCCGGAACGGTGCGCATAATCAATGCCGTCGGCGATTTGCTCTGCGTAGGACAGGGTTTCTTCCAGTTTGGGGCGCTCGCCGCTGTCGATGATTTCGCGTAGTGTTTTTCCTACCAGGAATTCCATGGCGATGTAGGCGATTTCGCCTTCCTTGCCGGCATCGTGGATGGTGACAATGTTCGGGTGGTTAATGCGCCCGGCCGACTTGGCCTCGCGCTGAAAACGCTGCTCGAATTCACTGTGGTCGCTGCCATTGGCCTCCAGCCGCACCGTTTTGAGGGCGACCGTGCGTTCCAGGTTGGGATCGAAAGCCTCATAGACGATTCCCATGGTACCGCGACCGATTTCCCGCAGGATCTGGTAGCGGCTCAGGCGCGGCATCAGTGGCAGTGTTTTTTCGAAGTCCATAAAATCAGTCAGTCAAATGCCAGGGCATTTTTTGCATCAAACCTTGGCGGCGCCCACCAGGGCGAAAAACGCAGCCAGTCCGCCGAGAAAGACGATGAGAGCCAGGAAGGCGATAATGCTCAGGATAATCATGATCCAGCCCAGCAGCAAGCCGGCTACGGCCATGCCGTCGCCGTCGAGCTTCGGGTCGCGGCGGATTTCGGCGCGGGCAAGATGGCCGGTGATAATGGCGACGATGCTGCCGATCCAGGGCAGGAGTGTCCAGCCCAGTATGCCGAAAATCAGGCTGACAATGGCGGTGGTGCTGGTTTGCCTGTATTCTGGGTTCATGGAATGGCTTTCGCTGGTTTGGTGAAGGCCTATTATCGCTCAAGGGAGGAAAGGATGAACGTTTCGGTTTTGGGTTTGGGCATTATCGGTAGCATCTGGGCGAAAAATCTGATGGCGGATGGTCATGCCGTGCGTTGCTGGAATCGCACGCCAAAGGATTTTCCCAATTTCTATCCTTCCGTCCATGAGGCGGTGGAAGGGGCGGAGGCCATTTTTGTCGTGGTGGCCGACCCGCCTGCCGTGCAATCCGTGCTGGAGCAAATTTGCCCCGTTCTTGCTGGCGGCCAGATGCTGATTCAGTCGAGCACGATTTCGGCGCGATGGACAAAAATCTTTGCCGAAATGGTGCACAAAACCGGCGCCGACTATCTGGAAGCGCCTTTTACCGGCAGCAAGCCGGCCGCCGAGCAACGGCAAACCATTTTCTATCTCGGCGGCGATGCGGCGCTGATCGAAAAGGCACGGCCACTGCTGGCAGCGTTGTCGAAAAGCATCCAGCACATTGGCCCCATGGGTTCTGCTTCGTCCTTGAAACTGGCGATGAACCTCAATATTGCCGGCGTCGGGCAGGCCTTGTGTGAAAGCCTTTCTCTGGCACGGGCAGCGGGCATTTCGGATGATGTTTATTTTGCGGCGCTGGCGCAGAATGTGTCGCGTTCCGGCCTGTCTGATCTGAAGGAAGGCAAGCTGCGTCAGCGCGACTACGCCCCGCAATTTTCACTCAAACACATGGGAAAGGATTTGCGCCTGGCACTGGAAACGGCCGCCGAATTGCCGCTTGCGCTTGATCAGACCCAGAATCTGCTGGCAAACTACGAGCGCGGCATGGCGGCTGGCTGGCAGGACGACGACTTTATCGGGTTGATGCGTTTGGTGGCTGATCAAGACTCTGGCAATAAGCCATAGCGAAAGGCGTGTGGGCAGATCAGCCGGTGCTTCGCGCCTCTTCCTGCGCGCAGGAAACCTGAAACACCTGGCGATCGTCCAGCCGCACGGCGCTCAGGTGGTTGCCCCACAGGCAACCCGAATCGAGCGCCAGCAGGTTGGGCAACAACTTGAGGCCAAGCGCCGACCAATGGCCGGTGACCAGCGTTTTGCTGGCGCTCTGGCGTCCCGGCACCTCGAACCAGGGTAAATGACCGGCCGGCGCGTTGCTGGTTTCGCCTTTGCTGATAAATTCCATGACACCGGCCGGGGTACAAAAACGCATGCGGGTCATGGCATTGACGATGACCCGTAGCCGCGCCCAGCCGGAAAGTTCATCCGACCATGCGGCAGGTTCGCTGCCCCACATGTTGCGGATAAATTCCTGGAAATCATCAGCACTCAAGGCCGTCTGCACTTCCCGTCCCAGTTGGTCGGCCTGTTCCACTGTCCATTGCGGCAGCAAACCGGCATGCACCATGCAGAATTCGCCCTGGCAATGACAGAGCGGCCGGCGGCGCAGCCAATCGAGCAACTCCTCGCGATCCGGGGCGTCGAGGATGGGCTGGATGGTGTCGTCGCGGCCGCGCTTGCGGGCGCCGCCATACGCCATCATGAGCAGGTAAAGATCGTGGTTGCCAAGGACGGTAATGGCGGCGTTGCCCAGGTTGCGGACGTGACGCAAGGTTTGCAGCGATTGCGGACCGCGATTGACCAGGTCGCCGACCAGCCAGAGCTGGTCGCAAGCAGCATCGAAAGCGCAGGCATCAAGCAGGCGGCAAAAGGAATCGTAACAGCCCTGAATGTCGCCGATGGCGTAGGTGGGCATATTTCAGACCCGGTGATTCGCGTTAAAAGGGTTGTGCGAACTTGCGAGAGTAAAGATCCGCCCGGAAAATCAACCTCAGTGCATTTGCAAGGCTGTGCGCAATCATCATGGTCTTGAGCCTCAGTATTTAGAACGTGAAAGAAAGATTGACAAGTATTTTATCCTGAATCTTTCTTTCATTAGGCTGCAGAATCTTTCGTATCATCGTTTCCAATTTTTGTAAGTCTAGGCCAAGGCTCTGCCGAACGCTGGGCACGATTCCAGCAGCCGAGGAAGTGCCATATGGTGTTACGAGATAACCTACTGATCCAGCCAAATGAAGTTTGAAGCTGTAGTCGGCCTTAAGCCCGAACCGTTGTCAAGCCAATACCATTTCGGATAAATAGGTTGCCAGAAATTTATCTCTGGTCGGCAAACCGTCGCGGATGTGCATTCGCCTGATCTTGGCTAACATGCCCACTGTGATCTCTATTCTTTGCCTGCTCAGGAATTAAGCATGATGGCGATTTCAGGTGGATAGTTTCGGATGGGCGTCAATCTTTGATGGGAGTAAGGCTATAATGCGCTTCGCATCCCTGCGGCGCGAGCTTTCTTGGCTCTCGGAGGTTAGGCGAGGCTCTGCGGCTTCCTTCAACCCAATAAACTGGATTCAGCCATGGACGATCTCATCATTCCGGGCCAAGAGTTCACCAGCCCCCCCGCGGGCTCGTGGATCCGTTTTTTGCGCTCATACGGTCCGACGCCGAACAACCAGAACTTGTTCGATGAATATGTTAGCGGCGCGCTGAATCGGGCCAAAGTCCAGCCGATTACCTTGACTAGTCCTCATTTGGAGGCGATGCAGCTGCGGGCGGTTTCGGGAGCTCTTGGATCCATTCTTATTGCGGGCACGGCAGGCGATGGAAAGACCTACCATTGCCGTAGCCTCTGGATGGTGCTCGGAGGTGCTGCGAAGGCATGGGCGGCGCCGGACTTGGTCAAAACACTGGTTTTGGCAGATGGCCGCAGCGCCGTTTTCGTGAAGGATCTGAGCGAGCTCAACGATGAACAAAGCGATGCTGTTTTGGATCTACTGGAGCGCTCTGTGATCGGAGAGGAAAACACTAAGTTCGCGGTAATCGCAACGAACCATGGGCAGATCCTCGAACGACTGCGTGACCTTGGTATTCGTCAAAACAGGGAACATCCGCTGCGCAAGCCGATTCAAGAAGCCTTCCTCCTCTCAGGCGGCCTTTCGGAGCGTCTGGCCCTCTACGATCTGAGCCGCACGGCGCATCGGCAATCCCTCGAAGAAGTAATTTTGGCGGTGGCCGGTCATCCAGAATGGGAGAACTGCAAGCGCTGTGCGTTGCAGGCCGAAGGGCGCATCTGCCCAATCTTCGAGAATCGCAATCGGCTGATGGGCTCGGTCAACGGTGTGCGCTTCGCCGATCGGCTTGGCGACCTAGTTGAAACCTCCCGCCTGAACGGCTGGCACCTGCCGGTTCGTGATTTGCTGGCCCTGGTTTCCAACATCATTCTCGGGCACCCGGACGCCAAAGAAGACCTAATGTCTTGCTCCGAGGTTGGCCGCATCCAATCGGTCGGCGTGGTTGAAAAGGGCAGCCTTTACGACAATGCTTTTGGCGTTAACCTTCCACGTCGTCGCGCGATGGATCGCCCCGTCTTCAAGGCGTTCTCTACCTTCGGTATTGGAGAGGAAACTTCAAACGGATCCGATGGACTCTTGGTTTATGGGGCAGACGACGCCAAGTTGTCCGAGACCTTCCAAAGACTCGTCGGGTCGGATCCCGTCTATGGGGCTACTGTAGCCTACCTCGCGGCTCAGCAGCATTACCTTGAAGGTGATGAGGCCGCGCGTATTGACGGGGGGCAGGAAGACTTCCTGAGTCATTTGGCTGCTCAACGGCGACGCTTCTTTTTCACGCTGCCGGAAAATGAGTCGGATTACCATTACTGGGGCATGACGGCCTTCCGCTATGCCGGCGACTACTTGGAGCTCTCCGATGCACTGTTCGAGCACAAGGCGGTTAGTGAAACGATCCGTGCCCGTTTGGTCCGCGGATTGAATCGCGTAATGACGGGCCTGTTGCTGGAAAACTCCGACCGAATCTTTGTCGCTAGCTCCGGCGGCTTTACCCAATCCCGGATCAGTGTTCTGTGCGACACGCAGACCACAGCGCGACGTCAGAGCGGCCTTGGTATGGCTATCAAACTGGATCTGCAGACTGATCGGCCAGCTCTCGACATCATACTCGGGCACGCGCCCAGCTCCGGGGCGCAATTCACCCTCTCGCCCGTGCGTTTCGAATTCCTTTGCCGGGTCGCCGAAGGCGCCTTGCCGGGAAGCTTCTCCAACGAGTGCTTGGAGGATCTTCTCGCCTTCAAGGCCAAGCTGTTGCGCAAAGCCGAGCGACTGCGCTCGCTTCTGACTTCGGATGACGATGAGGAGGGCTCCGCAGAGGAGGGAGCCTTGACCTTGAATTTCATCGAAATCGAAAAGGACGGCCACGGCTTCACCCGCCCGTCGATGATAAGGATTACCTAATGCCTCTGAATATCGACAAGGTCGACTTCACCGTCGACGAACATATTTGGGGGCACCGCCTCTACGACGAGCAGCTTCCGCACCTGACAGTTCTCGAATTTCTCAGTGTTCTGGGAGCGAATCGGGCCAAACCGCTGGCGAACGATCCCTCCGCCGATGTGCGCTACGCGCCGCAACAGCAAATCAGGCTTAGAGGGCTTTTGTTCAATAACCCGTATGTTGAGACGGTCAGGGAGCGGGGCGATCCGGACGAAGACAAATGGCGCGACTGGATGGATTTGTTCAAACAGGACGCGACGGGCCGCGGCGACTTAGACATGGAGTATCTGCGTAAGTCGTTTCTGACGTTCGATGATTTCGCCAAGGCATTGGAGTTGCTGCGCTCGTCTTCCTTTGAGGCTCGCAGCAACAAGCGCTGGAGCTCCAAATTCGTCTTTCCATTTGGCCCGGACGCTCTCTATGAAGATCTGCGCATTGATTCTGGCGGTGCCTCCAATGACCGCCGCTTCTTCGCGCGAACGGGCGAAGTGCTGTATTTGATGCTCAGCCGAGCCTCAAATGGCCGGGAGCTTGGCAAAAAGTTGGTCGAGAGGCTGTTTGACGTTGGGGCGCCGATGAACCGGCTAGTCAAGGTCCTGCAAGGCGAGCCCCAGAATGCCGAGTCGACTAAGACCATCGGCCAGCGCTATCTGCCCTATGCGACGCATCCGCGCTTCGACCGGATGTGCGATGACTGGCTCGCGATTTTGTCCCGTGACATTCCGATTTATGACGCCTTGGAGCATCTGATCGCCAGCGCCGGCCTCAACTTGCTCCTGTATTTCCTCGAGTGCGCCAAGGCCCACAGTGGAGATGTCGACCCGGTAGAGATGGTCTGCGAGATCATCTCTCGGGAACGAACCAAGGTTCGATCGCTCTCCGGAAAATCCTACCAAGCGCATCAGGCCGTTTCCGAGCGCGCCGTGGTCTCCTTCATCGAATCGATCAAGCTTGACCCCGAATGGGCGGTCGCGCTCGACTCTTCGGATCCTGAGGGGGAGTGTTTGAAGCTGATGCGAGAACGCTTTCAGTGGCCCCCGGCCGGTCGCGATGACGATGACGACTACGAGCGCCTGCGTGGCGACGAACTGGTGCGCAAGCTCGTGGAAAAGGCCAAGAGCCGGCATGACCAGCATTTCGGGAAGATCCACTCGACGTGGTCCAAGTCCATCGGTCTAAGCTCGCGCCGTCTCGCGCGCGGCAACCGCTACGCCCCGAATGATCGCCTCCTGAAAACCCTCGTGGTTACAGTGGTGGACGAGCGCATGCAATTCGACGAATTCCTGCACGAGCTGCGTCGGCGCTACGGCATCGTCATCGGGGACACGGAGGGCGCTCATCTGGTCAAACAGAATTTGGTCGACCAAGAGGCGCTCAGCGAAAACCGCTCGAATCTCGAAGCCCGCCTGCTTGGGCTTGGATTGGTTAGAAGGCTCTCGGACTCCTGCTCGTTCGTCGAGAATCCGTTCGCCAGCGAAGGAAACAATTGATGGTTCCCGATCGCATCGTCGGGCGCGTTGGCGCCGACATCCTCCAACGTCGCATCGCGGATAGCCGCCAAAGCGACGGACAGCTTCCGGACTCCTCCGCGCTCTTTCGCCTGGACAAGCTTTCCTCGGGGCAGATTGCTTCGGTGGTGAAGGCGATTCTGGCCAATCCGGAGCTCTCGGCTCGGGTCGATTTGCGCATCCCTTCGGCCTTGGTCGAAGGCGAGGGGCTTCCTGAAATCGTCCTCACCGCTCAGAACGCGGGGGCCGTGCGCAATTCCGGAACCGACAAGGAGGCTTTGCTCACCGCCAACGGCAATGAGCACAACCTCGCCGACACGCTCGGCCACGTTACGGCGCTGGGAGCCAAGGAATTTCGAGCCAACGAGGACTGCTGGGTGGAGGCGACCTGCCATGTGACCGGCATCGCTCCCGCTCCTGACGACAGGAAAATCTTCTTGGCGGCTTTGAAGGGAATGATGACCTCGTTTGATCTTAGCTTGCACCAGATTGGCAGCTTCTGCGCCTTAGTGAGCGAGGCGAATACGGCGCAAGGCCAGCCGATTCGCGAGTCGATTGGCTGGGCTCTGCCTGCGGTGGGGCTTCCCCGAGACACCTCCTTCTTCTCGAGCGCGCGGACCTTCGGAACCGCCGCCGGTCCATGGCGCAAGGCTTTCGATAAGCTGTTCGTCAATCGCTACCCGCTTCTGTCCAGGCTCAAACCCAACGGCCAGCCCCTTGACGCCGCCGAGATGCTGTTGCTCTTGGAAGAGAACGCGCCGGCTATTCAAGACCATGCCCGCGTCGCTTTGGAGGCGTTCATCAATGCTCCGGCCGGCGACGAGCCGACCGCCCAGGTCATCGCCCTGTTGGAATGGGAAGTCGATGGCGTTCACTTCATTTTTGACAAGCCCCGGGAAAAGCAAAGGGGACTCGCGGATTCCACGATCTACTTTTTCGACCATGACTGCGAAGAGGCCGACGTTCTCGAGGAGCGTTGGCGCAAGCATCTTGAAGAATTCAAGGCACGTGAGCGCCGAGCTGAAACGAACGAGGAGGATGAGGAGTTCTTCGAGCTGCATCGCCGCTACATCGAGCAGGCTCCCAAGCTTCTCTCGCGGTGGGAAAAGGCGATCTTCGGCAAGCCGATTGATTGCCACGACTTTTTCGAAGGCTTCGCGACTGCGGCTCAACGCTTGGTCGCCGGGGCGGATGAGCCGAAAGGCGAGCGCGCTCTTCGGATGACGGTTTCCAAGGGGCGCACCGAGTGGCGCGAGCGCTTCAACCGGGACGTCGGGGCGTATTTCTCGGTGATGCATCAAGGCCTCAAAGAGCTCATGGGAAACAAGGTCGAGTGGATCATCGAGCGCATGGGGTCGGGCAGCCTGCCCGATCCATTGTTCGAGCACCCGGCGTTCCTCGCAAAAGAGAAGGAGATTCGCGGCGACAAGCTTAAAACCTCCACCTCGCTGGCCAAACTGGCTCTCCAAATCAAGTTCGAGGTGGCCTTGATCGAACGGAAGGGGACGGCGACGGAGATTCTGGACAAGACCCAACTGCTTTGGTCGTATCGCCCGGAGTCGATTG
>JAGTRX010000114.1 GCA_018262285.1 Pseudomonadota bacterium
GCGTGCCCGGAGGTGTGGCAGAGTGGTCGATTGCACCGGTCTTGAAAACCGGCAAGGGGTAACCCTTCGTGAGTTCGAATCTCACCGCCTCCGCCAGCAGGCTACTGATATCCAGCCCGGAATGTGGTTTCGATAGCAGGATTGGTGGGGGGGCTTTGGCTTTGCTGTTAAAAATTATTCTGTTTCTGATTGTCTTGGCTGTTCTTTGGGCGCTCTGGCGCCGACCCGCTGACCGAGGCCGTCAGTCTTCGGCCGAGCCGCCGGCAGAGGATATGGTGTGTTGCGCCCACTGTGGCGTTTACCTGCCACAGGCGGAAAGCCTGGCGTATGAAGGCCGTTTCTACTGCTGCGAGGCGCATCGTCTGGCCGGGAGTCCGAAAGCGTGAGAGACTGGCTGACCGGGCCGTGGGAGCCGAATTGGCGCTCATTCCGCTATTTCAATTTTTATCGGCTGACCGTTGCCATCCTGTTGCTGGTTTCGTTTTTTCTGCCGCTGAGTTGGAACACGAGCGCGACCTCTTTGCACGGGCGAATATTTCTGCAATGGTTAGTCCTGATTTATGCCCTGCTGACCGGCACCGGGATGCTGGTTTCCTTGCGCTGGCGGCAACGTTTCAATTTGCAGTTGACGACGCAGATCAGCCTGGATGTGGTGGCGGTCAGTGTCGTTATGTACATGCTGGGCGGGGTCAGCAGTGGCCTGGGCCTGCTGCTCATGATTTCGCTGGCGGCGGCCAGTCTGGTCGGGCAGGGGCGCCTAGTGCTGTTTTACGCGGCGCTGGCGACACTGGCCATTCTGCTTTTGCAATCCTGGGGCATCTGGCGGCGCGAATTTGATGTCTCTACCCTTGTTCAGGCGGGATTGCTTTCCGGCGGTTTTTTTGCCACCGCCATTCTGGCGCGGCTGCTCGGGCAACGCGCCATGGAACACGAGGAATTGGCACGGCTGCGCGGCGTGGCACTCGACAATCAGGGTCATATTGCCCGCCGCATTCTGGAAAGAATGCAGGATGGTGTGCTGGTAGTCGACCGGGGTGGAAAGGCTCTGAGCCATAATCCGGGCGCTGGCGAAATGCTTGGTATGTCCGCCGCCGATGGCGCGCTTCTGGGGGCGCATTCGGCGAAATTGGCCGAGGCATTTGAACGCTGGCTGCAAGGCGGGACCGAAAGTAGCGTTGAGTTTGAGAGCAGGGCGGGAGGGAAATTGCGCGCCCGCTTCGAGGCGACAGATAGCAGCACCGGCGAAGCGCTGATCTTCATTGAGGATGTTGGCCGCGTCCGTAGTCAGGCACTGCAACTCAAACTGGCTTCGCTGGGGCGCTTGACGGCGAGTATCGCGCACGAAATCCGCAATCCGCTGGCGGCCATCAGTCATGCCAGCGACTTGTTGCACGAGGAACGCCGGGGCGAAATGCATGATCGCTTGTTGCGCATCATGCGCGACAACGTTTTCCGGCTTGATCGCATCGTTCAGGATATTCTCCAGCTTGGTCGCAGTGATCGCGGTCAGCCGGAACGTCTGCGTCTGGACGAGTTCCTGGCCGGTTTTGTAGTGGAGTTCAATGCGGTTGAGCACGTCGATGATGGGATTGTCGTTGTTGAGGGGCCGTCGCTGGAGCTTTGCTTTGATCGGTCGCAATTTTTGCAGGTTATGTGGAATCTGGTGGGCAATGCGCTGCGCCATGCCAGTCGCACGTCGGGTTGTGTTCGTCTGCAGTTGGTGCAAGGCAACGAGGGACGCGTAGAATTGCACGTTATTGATGATGGCCCAGGGGTTCCCGAGGCTATTGGCGAGCAAATATTCGAGCCGTTTTTTACCACCAGCCACCACGGGATGGGATTGGGTCTGTTCATCGCCCGAGAATTGTGCGAGGCCAATGACGCCAGCCTGCACTTGACCCCCGATAGCGGCGGCCATTTTGTCATAGTCGGAGGTGAGGAGTGCCAGCAAGTCGTAGCGAACGCCGTCTGAAAGGCGCGGTCAGCCGCATCCTGGTGATCGATGACGAACCCGATATCCGGGAATTGATTGATCTGACGTTGACGCGCATGGGTTTGGAATCCGACAGCGTCGGGACGGTGGCCGAAGCCAGGGAGTGCCTCGAAAGCAGCAGCTATCAGCTATGTCTGACGGACATGCGCTTGCCGGATGGCGATGGGTTGGAAATCGTTCGCTACGTTGCCGATAATTTCGGCGAGACGCCGGTGGCGGTGATTACTGCCTTTGGCAGCGCCGAGAATGCTGTCGCCGCGCTGAAGGCGGGTGCTTTTGATTATCTGGCCAAGCCGGTAGGCCTTGAGCAATTGCGGGCGCTGGTCAAATCAGCGTTGAAATTGCCGACCGCCGAATTGCGGGTCGATTCGGCGCAGTCATTACGCGGTGAATCGGCGGCGATCCAGCAGGTGCGCGGTATGATCGACAAACTGGCGCGCAGTCAGGCGCCCGTCTATGTTTCTGGCGAATCGGGTAGCGGCAAGGAACTGGCGGCGCGCCTGGTTCACGGCCAGAGCGCCCGTGCCAATGCCCCGTTTGTGCCGGTGAATTGTGGCGCCATTCCGGAAACGCTGATGGAAAGCGAGTTCTTTGGCTATCGCAAGGGGGCGTTCACGGGCGCTGACAGTGAACGAGACGGTTTTTTTCAGGCGGCCAGTGGTGGCACCCTGTTTCTCGACGAAGTGGCTGATCTACCGCTGGCCATGCAGGTCAAGCTCTTGCGCGCCATCCAGGAAAAGCGGGTGCGCAAGGTTGGCAGCACAACTGAAGAACCGGTCGATGTGCGCATTATCTGCGCCACGCACCGCAATTTGCGTGAATGTGTTGATAAAGGCAGCTTCCGTCAGGATCTTTACTATCGCCTCAATGTCATTGAATTACACATGCCGCCTCTGCGCGAGTGCAGCGAAGATATTCCGGTGCTGGTCGAAACCATTCTCGACCGCCTGGGCGTGAGTACCCGCTTTTCTGCAAATGCCCTGAAATCGTTGGAGCGCTATCCATTTCCGGGTAATGTGCGCGAGCTTGAAAATATTCTGGAACGCGCCACGGCGCTTTGCTCCGGGACGGTGATTGAGCCCGAAGATTTGCAGCTTTCGGTCGAGGAATCGCCGGAGGAACTGGTCGGGCGCGGCAGTGAAACCCTGGATGACTATCTCAATCGCCTGGAAAAGCAGGCGGTTCTGGAAGCTTTGCAAAAGACGGGCAATAACCGCACGGCGGCAGCGCGACTGCTGGGAGTGACCTTCCGCTCGCTACGCTACCGGCTTGAACGTTTGGGCATAGAGTGAAGCGTGGGAGGTTAGGTGAGGAGTGAGGTGTGGAGCAGAGACGGTTGGCTGAAGGGCGTGCGGCGGATTAACTCCGACAATTTCGGAATGCGCCCGGCGGCGACGGAAGTCTCTCTTGTCGTCATTCACAACATCAGCCTGCCACCGGGTGAGTTTGGCGGCGACGGGGTGGAACACTTCTTCACCAACCGGCTTGACCCGGCAGCGCACCCCTACTTCGCCAGCATCGCCGATCTGCAGGTTTCAGCCCATTTTTTTCTGCGCCGTGATGGCGAAATTGTGCAGTTTGTGGCGGCTGATCATCGTGCCTGGCACGCCGGTACATCGGTCTGGCGCGGACGTTCCGATTGCAATGACTTTTCGATTGGCATCGAATTGGAGGGGGCTGACGAAATACCGTACGCAACAGTTCAGTACGAGCAGCTCAATGCCCTGTTGCTGGCCGTTTGTCAACGTTATCCGATACGCGATGTAGCGGGGCATTGCCATATCGCGCCTGGTCGCAAGAGCGATCCCGGGCAAGCTTTTGACTGGGACGCCCTGCGCCAAGGCTTTCCGGGACTCAGTTTCCCGGATCGCTGATACCGGCAAGCTTCTTCGTTCGGCGCCGGCTTGCCCTCTACTGTATAATGTCCGCCAATCAAAATCCCGGCGTTGTCCTGAAGGCAATCAATGTGGTTTCATGGCTTGTAGCGGTGAAACGGGTAATGCGAGGATGCCATTCGGTAGGGGCTTTCAGGCTTGGTCGGCAACAGTTGACCGGTGCGCGCAGCCCTTGACGACCGTTTTTATAGGAGCAGGAGTAGTTATGAGCACAGTAATGAAGGAACTGCAAGCCGCAACGCTCGAGCAGCGTGAACAAATCAGGCACTACTTTGCCAATGAAGTGCTTGAGGCGCTTGGGCATGCCATGGGAGAGTTGACCTACGCTGAAGCTGCCCGGTTAATCGCCGCGCAGCACGGCCAGGTTGCCAATTTGCTGGAAGATGCGGTTTACGAGGCGGTGCGTGGCATTGCCGATCCCGAACGTTACCAGGATCAGGAAGTGCAGGGGCGTGAAATCGCCGGCTATGCTTCCGGCTACAGCCATGCCCGCCCGGTTGAGGAGCAGCTCGAAATCCTCAATCGCGACAAGGCGAAATGGGGCGTCAAGAGCTTCGTTTTTACCGAGGAACAGAAAGTTCTGCTGCAAAAAATGGATCCCGATCACCTGGAAGGCATTTTCTTGCTGCCACCGTATAACATGATCGAGGCCTCGGGTTACCTGCCTGCCATCGAAAAAATGCTGGGTAACTTCTGGAATATCAATACCTTACCCTATGCATTGCGCGATCTGAAGGAAACGGCGGCCAAGCGACACCGTCTGCAGAATGAGTGGCAGCGCCAGGGTTCGGGCAATATCACTTTGGTCTGGGCGCAACTTGGCTCCCTGTACGCGGGCAAGAGCGCTTTGCGGGCGGCGGAGCTGATGTTGCGTCCCGAAGAAGGTGGCTTGGGCGTCTATGGCTTGCTCAGCATGCTGACAACCCACCCGGAGCGCCTCAAGCAAAGCAGTGATCCGGTCATCCTTTGCTGTGGCGACGAGGTCTCGGCGGTTGGCGGTTCCCCGCGCGAGAGCAAGGTGCCGACGGTGTCCTCATTCGGCAACACATTGCGCTTTGACAGCGTTCGCTGGGACGATTTTTCTGTCGATATGATGGCGGCGTCGATGTTGATTCCGCACAAGGTCGACTAAGCGCCTGAAAAACTCTGTCGCTGATCGCGACAGCCGCGCTTTCCTTTTTCCCCGTTCTTGGTTTGACAGGTTCACCATGAACGGGGGTTGTGTATCACGCAAAAATCAGGAATGAATCCAATCATGGACAACAAGCTGCGCCAGGATGCGCTCGATTACCACTGCCAGCCCACACCGGGCAAGATTGCAGTTCTTCCCACCAAGGCCATGGCGACCCAGTACGATTTGTCGCTTGCCTATTCGCCGGGTGTGGCGGCGGCATGCGATGCCATTGTCGATGATCCAGCCAATGCGGCGCGTTACACGTCCCGCGCCAATCTTGTGGCGGTGGTGAGCAATGGTACGGCCGTGCTTGGGCTGGGTGCCATTGGCGCGCTGGCGTCCAAGCCGGTGATGGAAGGCAAGGGGGTACTTTTCAAGAAATTTGCCGGTGTCGATGTCTTCGACCTGGAAATTGACGAACTTGACCCGGACAAGCTCATCGAGATTGTTGCTGCCCTTGAGCCGACTTTCGGCGGTATCAACCTGGAAGACATCAAGGCGCCGGAATGCTTTTACATCGAGCGCAAATTGCGCGAGCGCATGAAAATCCCCGTTTTTCACGACGATCAGCATGGCACGGCGATTGTAGTTGCCGCTGCAGTTCTGAATGGCTTGCACCTTATCGGCAAGGATCTGGACAAGGTCAAACTGGTGACTTCCGGGGCAGGGGCGGCGGCTATTGCCTGCCTCAATTTACTGCTTATGCTCGGCGTCAAGCGTGAAAATGTCTGGATCACTGACCAGAAGGGCGTGGTTTATGAGGGGCGCGCAGCCGGCATGGATGCGGACAAGCTGCGTTACGCTCAGGTGACGGATGCGAGAGTTCTTGCCGACATCATTGTCGATGCCGATGTTTTCCTCGGTCTTTCGGCGGCCGGAGTCTTAAAGCCAGAGATGGTCGCGAAAATGGCGAAAAATCCGCTCATCCTGGCGCTGGCCAATCCAACACCGGAAATTCTGCCGGAAGAAGTCTACAAGGTGCGCGACGATGCCATCGTTTGTACCGGGCGCTCCGATTATCCGAATCAGGTCAATAACGTCCTTTGTTTCCCCTTTATTTTCCGTGGCGCTCTCGATGTGGTTGCAACCACCATCAATGAGGAAATGAAGCTGGCAGCAGTGCGTGCTATCGCCGAACTGGCGCGTGCCGAACCCAGTCTAGCGGTCATTGCAGCTTACGGCGAGCAGGAAGGTTTCGGGCCAAACAACTTCATTCCCAAGCCTTTCGATCCGCGTCTGATTACCCGGGTAGCGCCGGCCGTAGCCAAGGCAGCGATGGATTCTGGCGTGGCGACCCGGCCTATCCAGGACTGGGATACCTATTTGCAATGCTTACAGGAATTTGCCGATGGCAAGTCCGGGCTGGCGGCGAGACCGATTTGGCCACGTTAAAAAATTGGCTTGTTAAACCAAAATATCTAAAGTTGATTCTAGAAATATTAGCTATCTATATATTTTTCTTGATTTTGTTGGTCAAGTTGCTAAACTTTCCAAGCACTGGTGCTGGTTTGGGTGGAGAAATCGCATGAAAAAATGCTTGTGGAAAGCGTTTCTGGTTGGGTTGCTGCTTACCTTTGGCGCGAATGCCCCGGTTCTGGCGGCTAAAAAAGTGACCCATAAGACGGTTGCTGGCACGAGCAAAAAAGCCCAGGCGAAACCCCAAAGACAGGTGCGTTCAGGCAAGGCGGCAAAACCATCAAAAATGACGCAAGCCGCCAAATCAGCCAAACGCGGCAAGATCATGCGAGCCGCCAAAGGCCAAAAACCTGTCGCCAGGCGACTGGCGCGCAAAACCGACGTGCACCACGTTTCGCTTGATCAGCAGTTTGAAAACGGCAAGCTGTCGCTATATTCTGCCTCGGCTTACGTGATCGATCAGGCCAGCGGCGAGGCTCTGGTTGACAAGAATTCCAATGTGACCCTGCCCATTGCCTCCATTTCCAAGCTGATGACGGCTATGGTGGTGCTCGATGCCCGTCAGAATATGGAAGAAGTCATTGCTGTGGGTGACGAGGACGTCGATACCGTGAAGGGCACACGTTCGCGTTTGCCGGTAGGGACGACCATGACTCGGCAGACAGCCATGCTGTTGGCGCTGATGTCCTCAGAAAACCGCGCCGCGCATACTTTGGCACGCCATTATCCGGGTGGATTACCGGCTTTTGTCGCAGCCATGAATCTGAAGTCGCGCATTCTGGGGATGAACAGAACGCATTTCGAGGAACCGACCGGGCTTTCCAGCAATAATGTTTCGACTGCTCGTGACCTTGCTGTCATGGTGGCTGCTGCAGCCGAGTATCCTGAAATCCGCGCTGCATCGACTACGGCCGAAGCGACTCTTGACGTTAACGGCCGGATTCAGAACTTCAGCAACACCAATGCCTTGGTCAAGAGCGATACATGGCAGATTGATGTCTCCAAGACCGGCTATATCTCTGAAGCCGGCCGTTGCCTGGTCATGAAGGCCAAGGTGGCCTCGCGACCGGTAGTGATTGTCTTGCTCGATTCCAGCGGCAAGATGACGCGGGTAGGTGACGCCATCCGGATCAAACGTTGGATGGAAAGCGCCAGCCTGAGCTACAAGCCGCGCAACGCCTGATACCAGCTATCCGAGATTTTCTGATTGAGGTCTGGTTAGCCGGGGTGGGCGACTTGTTGCCCACCCCGCGCTGCCGTGCATTCCCAGATATACACGTTTCGATGGGTGAGGGGGCAGTCGGCTTTTCCTTTGCGGCTCTTGGCGTTCTCCGCACCTTTGCGATGAAACTGCTTTTTCCAGGTTGATCCCTTCGCGTGGGCAGCAAGTTGCCCAGCCTACCTCGCAAAGCGTCGTGTGTCGGTTGCCAAACCATCGTCCACACGCGGTCGGCGCTGCTGAAAAAGGCGCTTAGTCCTGCAAATAGGTGGGGTTAAGGGTGACGCGCAGGTTGCCCCAGTGTTTGCCATTGACGAAAATGGGTGAAGCAATGTCACTCAGAATGTCGCCGCCGGAAAAAGCCTGGTAGGTTTGCAGCAGGAAGGGTTCGGTATTGCGCGCGGAGCGGCTGCCGACAGGGTCGGTGAAGATGCGCTTGTGACGGCTGAAAATATTGTCCTTGGCCTGGTCGCCGGTTTGCACGGAGAAAGTCCGGTTGTGAATAGGGCAGTAACCGTTGCGGTCAGTGCACATCATGGCGTAGATCCCCAAGGCCTTGTCGGCACCGTTTTCGTAGATGTCCTGGAATTCTTCTTCAATAATTTTGTCGTAGGCGGTTTCGTATTTGGGCGGCGTGTAATTGGGCAACTGGCGGTAATTTTCGTCCATTACGTTGGTGCCCTGGTCGGCAAGGCGCTGCAGAACCGCTTGAATCTGATCGCGGCAGCGCCAGGCTTGGTCAAGCACCTTTTCGAACTTGCCGATGCCGAGTTTGAAGCGGGCGCCGGAGGCGAGGATTTCTTCGGTTGAAGTGTTGAGCTGGGCGGCAGAAGTCAGAGACTCACGCATTGTTTTGCCGAGACTGCTGGAGAGGCCGTCGATTTCCTGAGCGCGGCCAAGGATTTCACGACTGGCGGCTTCAAGCTCGACCATGGCGCTGGAAATGCCGTGCAATTCGTCGGTGGTGGCGCCAAAGTTATGCACCATGCCGTCGAAACTCTTGGAGGCACGCTCCACGGCAATTCGGGC
>JAGTRX010000115.1 GCA_018262285.1 Pseudomonadota bacterium
CGGGCTACACCTTGCGTGCTTATGAGGGCGGCAAAAGAGTGTTTGAAAGCCGGGTTGTGGTGGGTAGCGCTGCACGGCAGACGCCCTTGATGAAGACCAACATGACCGCGATTGTTTTCCACCCTTCCTGGAGTCCACCCAAAACCATTCTGGCCAAAGATATTTTCCGCAACGGCGAGATTCATTCGAAGACAGTAGCGCGTATGGGTTTGCAACTCATCGACGCCAAGGGCAAGAAAGTGTCGATGGATGAGGTGCAGATCGCCAAGCAGAGCGATCTGGTTGAAGGCGGCTATCGCTTCATGCAGCCAGCCGGTGACCGGAATGCGCTTGGTCGCCTCAAATTTGATCTCGATAATCCCCACAGTATTTATCTGCACGATACCAACCATCGCGAATTGTTCGGCCGGCAGTCGCGCGCCATGTCCTCGGGTTGTATCCGTGTGGACAGTTTTCGCGAGTTGGCAGCCTGGGTCACAGGCAAGTCGGTCGCTGAAATTGATCAGGAATTGCTTAACCGCCGCACGCGCCGCCTGAGTCTGGAGAAAATCCCGGTCTATACGGTGTACTGGATCGCCGACGTCAACCAAGGCAAAACGGTGTTCAGCCGCGATATCTATGCGCGCGTGCGTCTTCCCAAAAAAGCTGTGGCAGAATCTGTGACGAAAGCGAACGCCAAGCCGTGAGCCGGAGCGCTTGCGCGACCGTGGCTTGCTGCAACGGCTGGCTTTACTCTTCCGATAGGTTTGGCTGACGATGCAAGACATTTTCCTGGCTTTTCTACGTTCTTTCGTCACTCTCACCCGGCCGCGTGTCTGGGCCATGGTGCTGGCGCCAGCGGTGCTGTCACTCTTGCTTTGCATTGGTTTGGCGATATGGGGGCATGGGCGTCTGGTGGCCACGCTCATCGAATTTCCTCCCATGACCTGGCTGATTTCCTGGGGCGTTGTCTGGCTGGCGAAGGCACTGGCCTATATCGGCGGCTGGATGCTGATTCTGGCGCTGGCCTATTTCACCACGGCGCTGCTGGCGGCCATTCTGATCATGCCGGGCTTGATCAAGCGTGTGGCCGAGCGTGATTACCCTGATGTGGCGGCCATGGGCGCCGACAGCTTTTCGGCGGCGGCCGGCAACAGTGTGGTGGCAACGCTTGTTTTTGCCTTTGCCTGGCTCATCAGCATTCCGCTCTGGCTCATTCCGGGGCTGTCGCTGATTTTGCCGGTCTTGCTGATGGCCTGGTACAACCGGCGCACTTTTTCTTATGACGCCTTGAGCTTGCACGCCACAGCGGACGAATGGACGCGACTCCGGCAGGAAAACAGGCGCGGTCTATTCCTGGTCGGTCTGATCATGGCGATTTTGACCCATGTGCCGTTTCTGGGCTTGCTGGTGCCGACCCTGACCGCCCTGATCTTCATCCATTACTGCCTGGAGAGTCTGCGCCGCTTGCGTGGCGGGGCGGTGGTGAGCGGTGAGGGACAGGTCATCATCGAAGGCGAGTTTTCGGAGGAAACAGAATGAAAAACTTTGGCGCCTTTATCGTCGGCGACGAGATATTGTCCGGCAAGCGCCAGGATGGCCATTTTGCCAAGCTGGCGGCGCTGATGGCGGAACGCGGTTTGCGTCTATCCTGGGTGCAGTATCTGGGTGACGACCGCAAGCGTCTGGCCGAGGCCTTCCGGCGGAGTTTGGCGGCGGGCGATGTGGTTTTTTCCTTCGGTGGCATTGGCAATACGCCTGACGACCAGACGCGGCAGGCGGCGGCAGAGGCACTGGGGGTCGAATTGCGATTGCATCCGGAAGCGGAAAGCGAGATGCGCGTGCGATTCGGTGACGATATGACGCCGCAACGCCTGACCCTGGGCTATTTTCCGGTCGGCAGCGCCATCATTCCCAATCCTTTCAACCGCATTCCCGGCTTCATGCTGCGCCAGCATTATTTTGTTCCCGGTTTTCCGCAAATGGCGCATCCGATGGTCGAATGGGTGCTCGATACTTTTTACGCCGACCTCTTTGCGCCGGCTGCGATGGTGGAAAAAGCCTTCTGGCTGACCGGAGCCAAGGCTTACGAAAGTGCCCTGCTTGATCTGATGGAAGACATCGTGGCACGTTACCCGACGCTTCGGCTTTTTTCGCTGCCCAGTATTGTTGAACAGGAAAGGCGTCACCTCGAATTGGGTGTCGAGGGCGCGCCGGAACTGGTCGATCAGGCGATGGAGGAAATTCGCACCGAGGTGGAAAAGCGCGGCATCCAGTGGTCATGGCGCCCCTGATGCCTTACTTCCAAGCGGCGATCCTATTTCAAACGAGCGAGACCCAATTCTATCCACCTACGAGCATCTGTGAGCGATGAGAAAATCTTTGTCGGGTACGCGTTCAGTGGGGAAGTTGCATAGTGCTTAGCCAGTGCAACCACATCTGGGGAGGTCGTGACTACGGCAATCCTAATGCGAACGTTAATCGCTGATGCCTTCTTGTCCATCACTGAAACCTCGTCCACATCTGACTGTGTAACCTGAAGTTCTGTAATGTCGAGAAAATCGTTGATGACGTATCTATACCCGTCAAATCGAACATCGTTTTCGGTATCTATGACCGATTGCACCATATCGTGGTTCGTCACAATGCCAAAAAAGCGTTTGATGACTCCGCGAGACTCCCAAATGATTTCGTAACTCACTACCACCCTCGGCATTATTAACTTTGGCAGTGTAACTTAGCTCAAAACCGATGGAAATAAGGTTTATGGCTGTGCTGCTCTGGAGTTGAATCGATCGTCTGCTTCATCGTAGTGAAACCTGCGGGCTCCACAATCAGCAATTCGTGTCATGCCGGCAGTCAACGAAAAACCCCGGCCGCAGCCGGGGCAAATTCGAGGAGACAGACGAAATTACTTGCTCTTCTTGGCGGCCGCAGCGGTGGCGGAGACTGCCTTGGTTGTCGCGGTCGAAGCTGCCTTCATGTTGCTTTCGGCGATGTCGGAGAGTTGCTTGGCCATCGAGCTGATGTTGTCGTAGGCCGTATTGGAGGCATTGAGCATCGACTTCATGGCAGCAGCAAAAACGTCGCCACCGATGGGGGCGGAAGCGGTGCCTTTTTCGATGGCGCTCGTGGCTTTTTTGTTCAGGGCTTCATACTGCGATTGCATGACCGAAGTCAGTTGTTTCTGCATTTCGGTGCTGATTTCGTACAGGCTGCGGGAGTAGTCCATCAGCTTGTTGGTACCGGGTTGGGTCAGCGGGTTGAACTTGTTGGCCAGGTCGGCAGCATCCTTGGCGCTCATCATTTCCTTGGTGTTGGCGACGACGTTGTTCAGCAGGTCGCGCGAAGCGGCGATGTTGAGGGTGGTCAGACGCTCGGCGCCGTCAAAACCGGTACGCACGAGAGCCATCATTACTTCGGCATTGGCTTTTTGGGCGGCAGCCAGTTGTTCCATGTCTAGAGTTTTGCTCACAAATTTCTCCTTTTGAATGTGGGAAAAGCCCCGCCGTGGCGGGGCTTAAAAAATTAGTCCCGCCGATCGGCGGGATTTTGCAATTACTTCTTCTTGCTGCCGGTGGAGGAGCTAACAGCCTTGACCGTGGCGTTGGTCGCAGCGGCAACATTGGCTTCGGCGATTTCAGCAACTTGCTTGGCAGCCTTGTTCATGTTGTCGAAGGCGCTGGTAGCAGCGGCGATGGCGCTCTTGACAGCAGCAACAGCCACGTCGGAACCAGCGGGAGCAGACTTGGAAGCCTTGTCCAGCAGGTTGGCGATTTGCTTCTGGAAGTCGCCGAATTGGGCTTCGAGCATCTTGGTGACTTCTTCTTGCGTCTGGGCAGAGATTTCGTAAACGCTGCGCGAGTAAGCAACAGCCTTCTCGACGTTCGGCTGAGCCAGGGAAGCCTGGATGGTGATGGCTTCTTGCGCATCCTTGGCACCCATGATGGCCTTGGCGCCGGAAACGCTGTCTTCCAGAACGGAACGGGCGGTGTTCAGGTTGAGGGCGGCGATGCGCTCGGCGGAAGCCAGAGCGGTGTTGGCGAGGGACAGCATGGAGTCAACGGCGGCCTTGTTGGCTGTGGCGAATTGCTCGGGGGAAGTAGTGATCATGATTTCTCCTGGATATGAATTATGGGTTGGTTGTTCGATAACGCGGGTGTTTTGCTTGGCTATTGAATGTTGCGCTGCAACATAGATCGAATTATAAGAAATCAATTGGCAATGTCAAGGCAGATTGCAGACTTTTTTGAAAATTTACAAAAAAAATTTCTGCGGTCGCGTATTCGGGGTAAAAAAACACCCTGTAAAGCACGATTGGCGGGGTTCTTCATTTTATTGCGGCGCAACCTTATGATGCTTTCGGCAGGCGTTGTCTGACAAATGGTTTTCGTCGCCTTTGTGGTTAGGCACAAGGCTGCATCCGTGCTGCGTTGCGGCAGCGAAAAGCCCGCTAGGGCTTCTTTTCCGGGGCGGGGATTGAACCAGGGCCGCTTTCCGGCACGATGCCGAGGCTTTGCGTTCCTTGCAGATTGAGTTTGTCACCCTTCTGGGTCGGGGCGACTGGTGCGGCCGGAGCCTTGTTTTTGGGTTGGATGATGGCATGCACCCGGTTTGGTCCGCCTCTTGGGCCGACGGTTTCGCCAACGCTGACCAGGAATTTTTCGGAAACCGAGTCGTACCAGATATAGTCGCCACGCACCTGATCTTCGCCGCTCTTGACCCAGGCGCGATGGAAGAGTTCGGCCACCTCGTTGCTGGTGTTGTACTCGATGCGCTCGGCTTCGCCTTCGATGTATTCTTCCTTGCCTTCGCGTTTTTGCCGGAAACGCGCCAGTTTTCCGGCGCCAGCGAAGGCCGTGCCCTTTTGGAAACCGTATTGATCTTCGGTGACGATGACGCGCTCGGCATGAATGACGAGTGTGCCTTTGGTCAGCACGACGTCGCCTTCGAGAATCTGGATGCTCTTGGCGTCGTCAATAGTGATTTTCTTGGCTTCGACCTGCATGGGCTTGTCGCGGTCGGCCTTTTCGGCCAGCGCCGAAAGAGGGAGCGAAACAGCGAAGACGAGGATGAGGGCGTTCAGCGCACTGCCGGGCAAGAAGGTCATGGTTGCGGTTTCATCCTGAGAAGCATGCCGGTGACCTGGGAGCGCAGGACAAACACCGAAGTATTGTTGTTGATATCCATGCCGATACCCTTCATCCAGGAGGAGGCCTGGGTGATCTCGACCGGGCTGTCCGTAAAACCGGTGCCGTCGTCGGGGCGGATGGTGAGATCCGGGGTGCGTGCCACCATTTTAGCCCGGGCGGCAGTGGCTGCGCGGGTGGCGACGACATCTCCCCAGAGATAAACTTTGTTACCTTTTTCGGTGACGCGCGCCTGTTTGCTGGTAATCACGGTATCGGGCAGATTGGGCCGGTAGTATGTGTAATAGGGCTTTTGAATGAGCGAACTGTCGTCATCCGGGTAGTGTTCCATATGCGGTGCTTGCAGGCGGGATTGCAGCAAGCCCTCCGAATTGAACTGGCGCACCGAGAAATTCTCGACAACAGCATCAGGATCGTGCCGCAGTTTGCCGTCGCGGCGCGATCCCGGAATGTCAACAACGCGTTCCAGCCAGAAGGTCAGCGCCGCCAGTGAACCGATCAGAATGAGCGGAAAGAGCTGGCTGGAGCGCTGGCTCATGCCTGATCGACGTAGCTGTTGATGATGGCTTCCAGTTTGCCCTGGGCGGTCAGAATATGCTCGATGGCCTCGCGCACGGCACCGTCGCCGCCCTTGGCCTGGGTGACGTAGTGGGCGCGCGTCTTGACCTGCGCATGAGCATTGGCGGGGGCGATGGCCATCCCGCAGCGGATCATGGCGGGCAGGTCGACCAGATCATCGCCCATGAAGGCGACACCAGGCCAGCCGTAGCCTAGTTTTTCAAGCAGGCTGGCGAGCAGGGCGCGTTTGTCGGGAACGCCCTGATAGACATGGCTGATACCCAGATCGGCAGCGCGTGCCGCCACCATGTCCGACGTGCGGCTGGTGATAATGGCGACTTCGATGCCGGAAAGCTTGGCCAGCTTGACGCCAAATCCGTCGAGGGAATTGAATACCTTGACGATTTCACCTTTGCTGCCGTAATGCAGGCCGCCATCGGTGAGAACGCCGTCGATATCGAGGGCGAGGAGCTTGATACGGCTTGCCTTGGAGGAATATTCCATCAGATCACCTTTGCCTTAAAGAGGTCATGCATGTTGAGTGCACCAATCAGTTTACCGTTGGAATCGGTAACGAGCAAAGCATTGATGCGGTGACGCTCCATCATTTCCACCGCTTCAACCGCAAGACGGTCGGCAGCGATGGTGTGAGGATTGGGTTTCATCAGGTCAGTGATGCGCTTCTGCTGAAAATCGAGTTGGGTGGCAAAGGCGCGGCGCAGGTCGCCGTCGGTGAATATGCCCTGCACAAAACCTTGTTTGTCCGTAACCGCAGCCAGGCCGAGGCGCCCGCGCGACATGGCGAGGACGGTTTCGGCCATGCTGGATTCTGGCGCAACGATGGGGAGTTCTTCCGTGTGCATGACATCGCGCACATGGGTGAGCAGGCGGCGGCCGAGCGCGCCGCCGGGGTGTGACCGGGCGAAATCGTCGGCGCCAAAGCCCTGCGCATCGAGCAGGGCGACGGCCAGTGCATCACCCAGCGCTAGAGCGGCAGTGGTGCTGGCGGTGGGGGCAAGATTGAGCGGGCAGGCTTCGCGCGCAACGCCGGCATCGAGATGGACATCGGCCTCGCGTGCCAGGCTGGATTGCGGATTGCCGGTGATGGCGATGAGTTTGGCGCCCTGGCGCTTGATGAGCGGAACGATGAGAATGAGTTCTTCGGCTTCGCCGGAGTATGAGAGCGCCAGCAACAGATCGTTGCGCGTGATCATGCCGAGATCGCCGTGACAGGCTTCGGCCGGGTGCACGAAATAAGCCGGCGTGCCAGTGCTCGACATGGTGGAGGCGATTTTGCGGGCGATGTGGCCGGATTTGCCAATGCCGCTAACGATCAGCCGGCCACGGCAAGCCAGGATGAGGGAGACAGCGGCGGTGAAGCGATCATCAAGGCGTTCGATCAGCCCCGTAATGGCCTCAGCCTCGATCTGCAAGGTTTGCCGCCCCAGATCGAGACAACGTTGTGGGTCAGGAGTGCGGGAAGAGCTTGGGTTCATGGTGCGCCTGCGTTTATGATGGCGAGAAGTATAGCCGACTTCGACAAATCTCTTGAACCCGCTCTCCCTGATTCTTTTACTGCTCGGTGCCTCGCTCCTGGCCGTCATGCTCTTCCGGCGCTTCAATTTGCCGCCGGTACTCGGCTATCTGCTAGTCGGCAGCCTGATCGGCCCCTACGTCGGGCCGGGGCTGGACAACAGTTCCTGGGTACACGGCCTGGCCGAATTTGGCGTCGTTTTCCTGATGTTCTCCATCGGTCTTGAATTCTCGCTGGCCAAACTTTACGCCATGAAGCGCATTGTTTTTGGCCTTGGCAGTCTGCAAGTCATATTGACCATGGTCGTGGTTTTTGGCGTTTGCCAGCTGGCCGGGCTGAATTGGCAGTGGGGATTGGGGCTGGGCGGCATATTCGCCATGTCGTCAACGGCGGTACTCTCCAAATTGCTGACCGAACGCCGGCAGCTTGATTCGCCGCATGGCCGCGAAATCATCGGCGTCCTGCTCTTTCAGGATCTGGCTGTGGTGCCATTGCTGCTCATCCTGCCGGCGCTGGCGCGGCCACCTGAAATCATGCTGTTCATGGTCGGGCTGGCGCTCGTCAAAGCCATCGTGGTGCTGCTTGTCATCCTTTTTGTCGGCCAGGGCTTCATGCGGCACTGGTTTCGTTTCGTCGCCCGCACCAAATCCTCGGAAGTCTTTGTCCTCAATGTGCTGATGATCACGCTTGGACTCGCCCAGCTGACTGAAATGGCAGGGCTGTCGCGCGCGCTCGGTGCCTTTGTTGCCGGCATGCTGATTTCGGAAACCGAATTTCGCCTGCAGGTTGAAGAAGACATCAAATCTTTTCGTGACGTGCTGATGGGTCTTTTCTTTGTCACCATCGGCGTCAAACTCGACGCCGCCGTGCTGCTGGCGCACTGGTGGCATGTCCTGCTGGTGCTGATCGGTTTGCTGATGGCAAAGGCCTTGATCGTCGCTATTTCTTCCTGGCGTCTGGGCAGCACACCCGGCAATGCCATCCGTTCGGCGCTCTGGCTGGCGTCCGGCGGCGAATTCGGCTTTGTTCTGCTCAACGAGGTTGTCGGGTTGCCCAAACCCGTCGAACAAGTGGTGCTGACGGCGCTGGTGCTGTCGATGCTGGCCGCGCCCTTCATCATCCACTACAGCGAACGCATCGTCATGCGTTTCGTCGCCAGTGAATGGCTGCTGCGCTCCATGCAACTGACCAAGATCGCCGCCCAGTCGATGGGAACGCAAAAACACGCCATCATCTGCGGCTTTGGCCGCACCGGGCAATCACTGGCGCGTTTTCTCGGCGAATCCGAAGTCGGCTACATGGCACTCGATCTCGACCCGGATCGCGTCCAGGAAGCCGTGGCGGCTGGCGAGAATGTCGTCTATGGCGATTCGACCCGGCGCGAGACCCTGACTGCTGCCGGTATCATGCGCGCCAGCGTGGTGATCGTGACCATGAAAGACACCCCGGCGGCCGAGAAAATCCTGCGCCACATCCAGGAAATGCGTCCCGAACTG
>JAGTRX010000031.1 GCA_018262285.1 Pseudomonadota bacterium
CGGTCGCCGCCTTGTAGTTGTGCCACTTGGTCGTCACTTCCGGACTGTTGAGCACCGCCTTCTGCGCAATCTCCTTTAGCGTCGCGTGACCGGGGGAGGAGGAATATGTCGCCGGAGCTGACCATGCAAGCACCGGAAAACATGCAGCAAGCAAAAGACAAAGATTTTTATTGATGTTCATGACCATCGATTCGGAAGGTATTTGGCGGATTATAGCGACGCAAGCCGGCACGCCATGTGTAATATTGGCTACCTTATGGCACCAGCCCCGGCAACTTAAGCACTCACTTTTGCAGCACAAATCGCCAACCTTCGCCTCGATCTGCTTCGCTCTCCTGCTTGGTGCCGGAGGCATTTTGCTGTTCACACCGGTTTTCGGACTCGATTTCGACCGCCTGCAGCAATCCCTGATCAGCCGCTTCGGCCCCGCCCCCATTCCCTTGTTCAAGGAATGGCAACGAATGCTAGCCGATGGCCGCAACAGCCAGGAGAGCGAAAAACTTAAACGGGTAAACGATTTTTTCAACCGGCGCATCGTCTTCAATGACGACATCACGATCTGGGGCGAATCCGACTACTGGGCCACCCCCGTCGAAAGCATCGGGCGGGGACAGGGCGATTGCGAGGACTTCTCGATCGCCAAGTATTACTCCCTGATCGAACTGGGCATTCCAGTTGCCAAACTACGTCTTGTCTACGTCAAGGCCTTGCAAAACGGTGCGCCGGGCGGTGCATCCCAGCAAGCCCACATGGTCCTGGCCTATTACGCGACGCCCAGCGCCGACCCGCTGGTGCTCGACAATCTGGTTGTCGACATCCGGCCCGCTTCGCGACGAACCGATCTTTCCCCGATTTTCAGTTTCAACAGCGCCGGGCTTTGGCAGGGCACCGGCAACCAGTCCAGCAAAAGCAATCTCTCGCGCTGGCAGACCCTGCTGCAACGCGCCCGTCAAGAAGGCTTCGAGTGAGGTAATTCATGTCCCTTTTCCGACAACTCTGGCTGGCCGTCATCGCCAGCACCCTGATAGCCTTTACCGGCAGCCTGCTGGTCAGCATGCTGACTGCCCGCCAATACCTTGAACAGCAACTGGCGATCAAGAACAACGACAATGCGGCGTCGCTGGCACTGTCGATGTCCCAATTAGCCAAGGACCCAATCACCATTGAGCTCCAGGTGGCCGCTGTTTTCGACAGCGGTCAATATGCCAGCGTGCGCGTGATTGATCCTGAGGGCAAGGTCATGATCGAAAAGACCAGCCAACCCGCATCGGGAGCGGTCCCAGATTGGTTCATTCGACTCTTCCCGATTGAGTCGCGCCTTGGCCAAGCCCAGGTTTCGACCGGCTGGAGCCAGTTCGGCACCGTCCAATTAGTCAGCCACAACGCCTTCGCCTACCAGGAACTATGGGACGGCGGAATCAAACTGGTTATCTGGTTCCTGAACGGCGGCCTGATTCTTGGCCTACTCGGCATGCAGTTTCTCCGCCACATCAAACGCCCGCTCGACGCCGTCGTCGACCAGGCCCAGGCGATCAGCGAGCGGCGTTTCATCACCATTCCCGAACCGCGCATTCCCGAACTGAAAAGCGTGGCCAGCGCCATGAACACGATGGTCGGCCGCCTGAAAGCCATCTTTGCGGAACAAGCCACCCATCTCGAACAGGTGCGGCGCGAAGCGACCCAGGATAGCCTGACCGGGTTGGCCAACCGGGCCTATTTCATGAACCAGCTGGATGCCGCACTCAAGGATGACGATGCGGCACCGAGCGGCACCCTGCTGATCCTGCGCCTGGCCGACCTGGTCGGCATCAACAAACAGCTTGGACGCGAAGCCGCCGACGAAGTGCTGAAACGCATCGGCAAGGCTTTGACGGAAGCAGCTGCCGAGCACCGTTCAGCAGCCCCGGCGCGGCTGAACGGTGCGGATTTCGCCCTCCTGCTGCCCGGCCTCGACGACCCGAGCCAAGTTGCCGGGAGTCTGCTTCAGGCCTTGCGTGCCCTGGCTGCCGCGGGACTGATTGTCGGCGAACGGATCGGCCACATCGCAGCCGGCAGCTATCGTCATGGCGACGGTATTGGCAACCTGATGTCCCGCATCGATGCTGCCCTCGCCTCGGCCGAAGGCATGGGCGGGCTGGGTTGGGCGAAGGCTGAATCCGGCAACGACAAGCTGGCCGCCTCCAATGCCGACTGGCGGAAACTGCTCGAAGGCGCCATCGAAACCCAACGCCTGCGCCTGATCGAATTTCCGGTGGCCGGCAGCGGGGGCCAACTTCTGCATCTGGAATGCCCGCTGCGTCTCCAGGCAACCGAAAATGGCGAATGGCTGGCCGCCGGCAGTTTCATGCCGATGGCCTCGCGCCTGGCAATGACCACGGAACTCGACTTGGCCGCCACTCGCCTGGCTCTAGAGCGCATTGCCGCCGGCACGCCGGCAGTTGCGGTCAACCTCTCCGGCGAATCAATTTTTGAAAACGATTTCCGCAACCGTCTGTATGCCTTGGTTGCCGCCCGCAAGGAGTTGGCCCCACGACTCTGGCTGGAAGTTTCCGAAGTCGGCGTCTTCCAGCATTTCGAACAGTTTCGCAATTTCTGCGACCTGCTGCGCCCACTTGGCTGCCGCCTGGGTATCGAACACTTTGGTCGTCAATTCAGCGAAATCGGCCGCTTGCACGACATCGGCCTGAACTACCTCAAGGTCGACGGCAGTTTTATCCGCAACATCAACCTGCAACCGGGCAACCAGGCCTTCCTGAAGGGGCTGTGCAGCATCGCCAGAAACATCGGCCTGACGGTCATTGCTGAAGGCGTTCAGTCGGCAGAGGAACTAGCCGCACTGCCCGAACTCGGCTTCGACGGCGCCACCGGCCCGGCCGTACCCAAGGGATAGAAGCATGGCAACCGAAATCGAGCTGAAACTCAGCCTGAAACCAAAGGCGATCAAACGCCTGGTGGCCCATCCGCTACTTAAAGGCCTCGCCCCGCAAAAGCAACGCCTGCTCAACACCTATTACGACACTCCGGAGCTCGAATTGCATGCCCGGCATATCGGTGTGCGCTTCCGGCAAAAGGGTGAGCAGTGGTTGCTCACCGTCAAATCGGCCGAACCGGCGAGTGGTGGCCTGGCCGTACGTAGCGAATGGGAAGCCGCGGCAAAGCCAGGGCACTTCGATTTCTCACACGTTACCGATCCAAACTTGCGCCATCTGCTGGACCAGGCTCGCGAACGACTGCAAGCGGTGTTCACCACCGACTTTCGCCGCCAGATCTGGCATGTTCCATTTGGCGAATCCTTGATCGAATTGGCGGTCGACCGCGGCAGTATCGACAGCAAGGGAAAAAGTACGGCCATCTGTGAAATCGAACTGGAACTGTTGTCGGGTCGTATCGCCGACATCTTTGGCCTGACCCGCGCCTTACAGGAGGATATAGACCTGCGCCCGGCCATCGCCAGCAAGGCTGAACGCGGCTATACCCTGTTCAACGGCGAAACCCTGCGCCCGTTCCGGGCCAAGCCCCCGGCGCTGACGCCCGAAATGACCCCGGTCGAAGCCTTCCGCAGCATCGCCCTGGCCTGCCTGGAGCATTTTCAACGCAACGAACCCGGACTTCACGCCAAAGGCCACCCGGAGTTCATTCACCAGGCCCGGGTCGCCTTGCGCCGTTTGCGCTCGGCCATCAAGCTGTTCGCCCCGGCCCTGCCGCCCGATTTCGTCGCTGCCTATGGCCAGACCTGGCGCACGCTGGCCAGCGCCCTGGGCGATGCCCGCAACTGGGATGTCTTCCTTGACGAAACGCTGCCACCGATCCGGAGTGCCTTCCCCAACGACCGCGACGTGGGACGACTGAGCATGGAAGGCCAGCGCCTGGCGAAGCGCGCCCGTCGCTCGGTCGTATCCCTGCTGGTCATGGCCGAGTATCCGCGCCTGATTACCGAATTCACCGCCGCCATCTACGCGCTCAATGATGTCCTACCCCGCAGCCTCCGCGACTTTGCCAACAAGCGCCTGGCGGTTCATGCCCGGCAAGCCAGGCAATTGGCCAAGCGTCACGCCACCTTGCAACCCGCCGAACGCCACCAGATGCGCATCCGCTTCAAGAAACTTCGCTATGCCCTCGAATTCCTCGGCGGTTTGTTGCCGCAAAAAAAGCTTCTTCCCTATCTGGCTGCGTTATCGCAGCTTCAGGACGAGTTGGGATTAATCAATGATCAGGTGACTGCCGAAAACCTGCTAAAGGAAGTGCTAAAAAGCCAGCCACCTGGACCAGTCCATGGCTGGATTTCAGGAAGACACGCCTTAATAATCCAGCGGCTGCCAGAGACTTTGGAAACATGGCTACCACAACGTCTGCCTTACGATCATAGTGGTTGCGGCCACTCCTGACGATGAACGCTAAAACAGACATGATCAAACCCGAGTCCAAAACAACAGAAGCAACCTGAGCAGAACGCCATTACATGATCAGTTACAATTGCCCTCCCTTATCAAGCGCAATCGACAGTGATGAAGGCAGTCATTCTGGCCGGCGGACTAGGCACGCGGATCAGTGAGGAATCTCATCTGAAGCCCAAGCCGATGATCGAAATCGGTGGAAAGCCGATCATCTGGCACATTCTGAAAATCTACTCTGCACACGGCATCAACGACTTCATCATCTGCCTGGGCTACCGGGGCTATGTACTGAAGGAATACTTCGCCAATTATTTCCTGCATACTTCCGACGTCACCTTCGACCTCAGCACCAACCAGATGGAAGTGCACGAGCGCCACGCCGAACCGTGGCGAATCACGCTAGTCGACACCGGCGAAACTACCCAGACCGGCGGTCGTTTAAAGCGGGTACGCAATTATCTTGAGGGCGAACGCGAGTTCTGCTTCACCTATGGCGACGGGGTCGGCGATATCGACATCACCGCCGCCATCGATTTCCACCGCCAGCAAAATACCCTGGCCACAGTAACCGCCGCCACTCCGCCCGGTCGCTTCGGCATGCTTGAGATGGACAGCACCAAAGTGACTCGCTTCAACGAAAAGCCCCATGGCGGCGACGGCATGATCAATGCCGGTTTCTTCGTGCTCTCACCCGAAGTTATCGACCTGATTCCTGACGACCATACCCCTTGGGAATCAACGCCGCTCGAAACCCTGGCCTTGCGCGAGCAGCTCTCGGTATGGCGACACCACGGCTTCTGGCAGCCGATGGATACGCTACGCGACAAGAACCTGCTCGAAGAACTCTGGCAATCCGGTAAGGCACCATGGAAAACGTGGTAAATCCCGCTTTCTGGCACGGCAAGCGCGTTTTCGTCACTGGTCACACCGGTTTCAAGGGAAGCTGGCTATCGCTGTGGTTGCAGCAACTGGGCGCCTCACTGACCGGTTACGCGCTTGCTCCGAGCACCACGCCCAACCTGTTCGACATCGCCACTGTCGCCCAAGGAATGAATTCGATCATCGGCGACATTCGCGACGCACAACAGTTGCAGCGAGCCCTCGCGGCCAGCCAGCCACAGATCGTCCTCCATCTGGCCGCCCAGGCCTTGGTCGGCGAGGGCTATCGCGACCCGCTCGGTACCTTTGCCACCAACGTGCAGGGTACCGCCAACCTGCTAGAAGCAGTGCGCCACACGCCCGGCGTCGAAGCAGTCGTCGTCGTCACCAGCGACAAATGCTACGAAAACAAGGAATGGCCCTTGCCCTACCGCGAAGGCGAGCCCTTGGGCGGCCGCGACCCTTACAGCAGCAGCAAGGCCTGCGCCGAACTGGTCACTGCCGCCTATCGCAACTCCTTCCTGGCCGAGTCCGGTATAGCCGTGGCCAGCGCCCGGGCCGGCAATGTGTTCGGCGGTGGCGACTGGTCGGCCAACCGCCTGATTCCCGATCTGCTGGCAGCGTTTGCCGCAAGCCACCCCGGACGACTGCGCCAGCCGCAGGCCGTCCGCCCCTGGCAACATGTGCTTGAACCACTGGCCGGCTACCTGATACTGGCCGAACGCATCGCCAGCGATGCCACCCTGGCTAACGCCTGGAACTTCGGCCCCGGCGAAGCGGATTGCCTCACCGCTGGCGAAATTGCCCAGCGGCTGGCCAGGCACTGGGGCGGCGATGCCGCCTGGCAAGCCGAAGCCAGCGACTTCCCGCACGAAGCCGGACTGCTTCGCCTCGACGCCTCGCTCGCCCGCCAGCAACTCGGCTGGCAGCCGCGGTGGACGCTGGACCAGGCACTGATGGCGACGATTTCCTGGCACAAATCCTGGTTGACCACAGCCAACATGCGTGCAGTCACCCTCCACCAGATCAAAGAATTTACCGAGCATGCCGACACCTGACCCCGAACGTTCCGCCATCCTCGAACAGGTGCGCGCCTATGCTGCCAAGAGGTTTGCACCTAGCGCTTTCGTTCCAGGTCGAAGCGCCATTCCCCCTTCCGGCAAAGTGCTCGGCCCCGAGGAGCTCGTCAATCTCGTCGACGCCTCACTCGACGCCTGGCTGACCACCGGCCGCTTCAACGATGCCTTCGAGAAGAAACTCGCCGCCTATCTCGGCGTCGCCCACGCCCTGACCTGCAACTCAGGCTCCAGCGCCAATCTGCTGGCACTGACCGCGCTGACCTCGCCGCTACTCGGCGAGCGTGCGCTGAACCCCGGGGACGAGGTGATCACCGCGGCCGCCGGCTTCCCGACCACGGTCAATCCCATCCTGCAGAACAATCTGGTGCCGGTTTTCGTCGATTCCCACATCCCGACCTACAACCCGTTGCCGGAAACCATCGAAGCCGCCATTTCCGACAAGACGCGGGCCATCATGCTCGCCCATACGCTGGGCAATCCCTTCGCCGTCGAAGAAATCCGTGCCATCGCCGACCGCCATAATCTCTGGCTGATCGAGGACTGCTGCGATGCGTTGGGTTCCACCTATCGAGGTCAAAAGGTCGGCACCTTCGGCCATCTCGGTACCCTGTCCTTTTATCCCGCCCATCACATCACCATGGGCGAAGGCGGCGCGGTATTCACGTCGGACCCGCAGTTGAAGCGCATCGTCGAATCCTTCCGCGACTGGGGCCGCGACTGCTGGTGCAACCCCGGCTGCGACAACACCTGTGGCAAGCGCTTCGACTGGCAACTGGGCGACCTGCCGGCGGGTTACGACCACAAGTATGTCTACTCGCACCTCGGCTACAACCTCAAGATCACCGATATGCAGGCCGCCATCGGTCTTGCTCAACTGGATCGCATCGAGCACTTCGTTGCGGCGCGACAAGCCAACTTTGCCTACCTCAGTACACGACTGCCCGGCATCGCCCACCTGCGCCTGCCTGCGGCAAGTGCAGGCAGCGCCCCTTCCTGGTTCGGCTACCCGGTCACACTGGCCGAAGATGCCCCATTCAACCGGGTCGATCTGGTGCGCTACCTCGACCAGCAAAAAATCGGCACACGCCTGCTGTTTGCCGGCAATGTCACCCGCCAGCCCTACATGGCCGGTCGCTACTACCGGGTAGCCGGCAAACTCAAGCACGCCGATCTCATCATGAACCAGACCTTCTGGCTGGGTCTGTGGCCGGGGCTTGGGCAGGAGGCCCTCGATCACATTGCAGAATCCCTCGAACTGTTCTGCGGCCGCTAAACCGACGATGAGCCCCCAGCCCCCCGTTGCCCAGGCCGATCTGGAGCACATGCTCTCCCACGGAGAAGCGGACTGGCTTAAGCTGCGCGGAGAGCGCCTGTTGATCACGGGCGGCACCGGCTTTTTCGGAACCTGGTTGCTGGAAGCGCTGACCGCCGCCAATTGGCAACTGGGAACGAATATCGAGACCTGGGTGCTGAGCCGGAATCCGGCTGCCTTTGCCCGGCGCTTACCACATCTGGCCAACGCCCCCGGCATTCATTGGATCGCTGGCGATATTACAGATTTCGCTTTCCCTGCGGGCACCTTCAGTCATGTCATTCACGCGGCAACGGCGGCCAGCGCCCAGTTGAACGCAACCCGGCCGCGGGAAATGCTCGACACCATCGTTCGGGGAACCGAGCGGGTACTCGAATTTGCCGAGCAGCACGCCACCCAACGACTCCTGCTGACCAGTTCCGGCGCGGTCTACGGCCCGCAGCCGCCTGAACTGCCGGGCATTCCGGAAACTTACGCCGGCGCTCCGGATTGCCTTTCAGCGCACTCTGCCTACGCGGAGGGCAAACGCCTCTCCGAACTGCTGTGCGCCATTGCCGCACAGCAGAGCGGCATCGAGATCAAGATCGCCCGCTGTTTCGCCTTCGTCGGCCCGCACCTGCCTCTCGATGCGCATTTCGCCATCGGAAATTTCTTGTCAAATGCCATAAAACGAACCCCCATCATCGTTGCTGGTGACGGGCGACCATTTCGTTCCTATCTGTACGCCGCCGATCTTATGATTTGGCTGCTGCGCATTCTAATTCATGGCGAAGCTTTGCACCCCTATAACGTGGGCTCCGACCAAGCCATTACCATAGGGGAACTAGCCGCCATGGTGGGAGATGCTACAGATAACGCTGAAGTGGAAATCTGCTTACCGCCAGAGGCTGGCCCGTCACCGCGCTACATTCCGGACATCACACGGGCCAAAAAGCAACTCGATCTAAATGTATGGATCTCCCTCCCCGAGTCGATCCGCAGAACCCTCGCCTGGCTGGAAAACACGCCATACATTCCCCCACCCCAAACACCATGAATTCCACCCTCAACGTTTCCCAACAAATTGCCGACTGGCTCGCTAACCAAGGTATCGAACAGGTTTTCGCTGTAACCGGTGGAGGAGCCATGTTCCTGAATCATGCCCTTGGCACACACCCACGGCTAAAATGTACTTGGATGCACCATGAACAGGCTTGTGCCATGGCCGCTGAGGGTTATGCGCGCATCACCGGAAAACCAGCGCTGGTCAATGTCACCACCGGCCCCGGCGGTATCAATGCCTTGAACGGTGTGTTTGGCGCATATACAGACTCGATTCCCATGCTCATCATCTCCGGGCAAGTCAAGCGCGAAACCAGCCTGGATTTTGTGTCGCTTCCCGGGCTACGTCAGCTAGGAGACCAGGAAGGTCCGGTCATCCATATGGCCAAACCGGTAACTAAATTTGCCGCACTTGCCAGGCAACCAGAGGATATCGCTACACTCCTGCCCAAAGCGCTCGCCGCCGCCACCAATGGACGGCCGGGTCCGGCTTGGATCGATATCCCTCTCGACATCCAGTCAGCCGGGGAAAATCTCTCATTTATCTCTCTACCGACTACCGAGCCCGCCATAGCTGCCGAACAGGATGCTCAATGCGATCAAATTCTGGCTCGACTGAAGAAGGCCAGGCGCCCTCTCATCCTGGCCGGAAGTGGCGTCCGGACCGCTGATGCAACAAGGGAATTACTAAAGTTCGCAGAGACAACTGGCATCCCGGTTACCACAGCATGGACCCACGACCTTATCGCTAGCGACCACCCCTTGTTTGCCGGCCGCCCTGGCACTATCGGAACCCGTGCCGGGAATTTCAGCCTGCAAAGTGCCGACCTCGTGCTGGTCATTGGTTCTCGTCTCAATATTCGGCAAATCAGCTACAACTGGGACTCCTTTGCGAAAGACGCTTTTTTAATTCAGGTAGACATCGACCCAGCCGAACTAAACAAACCTTTCGTCAAACCCGACCTAGGTATAGTCGCCGACGCTAAATCATTGCTCCAGACGCTACAGAGATTGCTGGCGCGGACATCTCTCCCCGACTTCTCACCTTGGGCAGTCTGGTGCCGAAATTTGTCAAGGCGCTTCCCGGTCCGCCAGCCACACCATACCCTGGCGCCGAAACTGAATCCCTATGCCATCGTCGATCATGTCTTCTCAGAATTGCGGGACGATGACATCATCGTGTGTGGAAACGCTTCCGCCTGCATCCTGCCTTTTCAGATTGGCCCGCTCAGGCAAGGACAGCGCATGTTCAGCAACTCCGGTTCGGCATCAATGGGGTACGATCTACCAGCAGCCATTGGTGCAGCAATAGCCGCGCCAGGCAGGCGCATCATTTGCTTTGCCGGTGACGGAAGCTTGTTAATGAATATTCAGGAGCTACAAACCCTGAAAACCCTAGGAGCCAACGTCATCGTCATCGTCATCGCCAACAATGGCTATCTGTCGATTCGCCAAACCCATGAAAATTTCTTTGGTAGCGTCGTCGGCGCCGCCCCGGATTCCGGCGTGGATTTTCCCGATTTTTCGGCAATTGCAAAGGCGTTCTCCCTGCCTTCGCATCGCATTCAGCAAGCAGAAGACATTGCGCGGTTAAATGCAGCGCTTGCAATTGATGGACCAGCAATCATTCAGGTTGATGTTGATCCGAATCAAGGTTTTGAGCCACGTATCAAATCCCGCGCGCTACCGGACGGAAAATTTTCCACGCCAGAACTTGATGACATGTTCCCCTTTTTGCCAGCCCACACACTGGCCGCCATCCGGGCTGAAGTAATTGGCCTCAGCCCCTACAGAGAAGACCCAGCGTGAATAACTTATTTGATGTCACCGGTCAGGTTGCACTAATTACAGGCGGCCGGCGAGGACTGGGCAAAGCGATGGCACTAGGTCTTGCCGAAGCCGGGGCCAAGATTGCAGTTGTCGCTTCCAGTGATAACGCCGATGAGCTAGCGGCAGAGTTACGTGCACTTGGTGCCCCGTTCCTTTACCTGCAAGCAGACCTGACTGAACGGGATCAGCGCAAAGGATTGATCGACCAAGTACTTGCCCACTTTGGCAGAATCGATATTTTGGTAAACAACGCGGGCTTGCAAAAGCGTAGTCCGGCTGTCGATTATCCCTTTTCGGTTTGGGACATAGATCTTGAACTGATGCTTACCGCAGTTCTCGATCTCTCTCAGCAGGCAGCACGCCCCATGACTATCCAGGGTTCCGGCAAAATCATTCACTTAGCCTCTATCAGTAGTTTTCAGGGCGCTCGCCAAATCGTCGGTTACGCGACGGCAAAACACGGCCTCGTCGGGTTAACCAAATGCCTGGCCAACGAATGGGCTGCCCAGGGAATCAACGTCAATGCCATCGCCCCCGGCATCTTCGAAACAGAAATGGCCGGGCACGTTATTGCCGACCCAGCCAAATCTACCGAGTTACGCGGACGCATCCCAGCAGGGCGCTTTGGAAGCCCCAAAGACATCGTCGGCCCACTACTTTTCCTAGCCAGCGAAGCCAGCAAGCATGTACATGGACATGTGCTTTTGGTCGATGGCGGCTGGATGGGGCGCTAATCATGCCGGAACAAAATGTCACCACTCCCGGCCAGCGGATTGAGGCTAAAGACCTCCGTTGCAAGGACCGCCTACCTCTTCAGGAAGTGATCCCGCTATCCACACCACTAGTGGTTTACATCGACCCCACCAACAAGTGCAATTTCCGTTGCGAATTCTGTCCAACCTCCGACAAGATCTTACTCAGGAAAGTTGGTCGGCCATCCGCCACTATGGGCTTTGAACTCTTCAAGAAAATCGTCAACGATCTCAAAGAATTCCCCAACAAACTCAAGCTTGCCAGTATTTATAAGGACGGCGAGCCGTTAATGAATCCCCATTTCCCGGAAATGGTTCGCTACCTGAAAGATGCCGAGGTTGCCGAACGTATCTGGACAAAGACCAACGGCTCGACCCTCTGCCCAGAACTGAACCAGAAGTTGATTGATGCCGGGTTAGACATGATCTGCATTTCTGTCGAAGCTGTTTCGGCGGAAGGCTACCTGAAGGTTGCAAAGGCCCGTATCGACTATGAACGTTTCCGGGAAAACGTAGCCGATCTATATGCCCGCCGCAGACACTGCGAAATCTACGTAAAAATAGCCGACAGCGGCTTAAGCCGGGAGGAAATTGAGAAGTTCTACACCGATTTCCAACCAATGAGCACCAAGATCGCAGTTGAAAAACTGATGGGCTGGTCGTTTTCTGACATCAAGGACTTCACACTCGGCACCAATCCAGACACCTACGACGGACTTCCTTTAATTCAAAAAAAAGTCTGTGCCTATCCCTTTTATGTGATGGCAGCAAACGCCGACGGTAGCGTATCTCTCTGCGGCAACGACTGGGCACATGGCACCGTCGTTGGCAACGTTAACGAGCAGTCCTTGCAAGACATCTGGCGTGGAGAAGCTCTCTATCAATTCCGAAAAACCATGTTGGAAGATCGCCGCAAAGAAATTCCAGCCTGTGCCAATTGCTACTACCTACAGATCGTCCCCGACAACATCGATCCATTCCGTAGCGAATTATTGGAACGCTTGTCCAAGCGAATATCGGCAGGAGAATGAGATGAAGCTGATTAGCATCGTTACCCAGTGCTACAACGAAGAGGAAAACGTCGAAGAACTATATCTTCGAATCAAGGCGCAGTTCGAGAACCGCCAATGTTATCGTCATGAACACATATTCATCGACAACGCCTCGACCGACCACACGGTGAGCGTTATAAAATCGATCACGGTACGCGATCCTCGCGTAAAACTGATTGTAAATGCTAGAAATTTCGGACATATCCGCTCCCCCCTTCATGGGATCCTTCAGGCCAAGGGAGATGCGATCATTACCATGGCCTCCGACCTCCAGGATCCTCCTGAATTGATTGGCGCTTTCATTGAAAAATGGGAAGCCGGTTACCGAATCGCCGTTGGCGTCAAGCCAACGACCAAGGAAACCTTCGCGATGGCCATCGTACGCGCGCTATATTACAAAACCATTGGTCGTATTTCAGAAATAAAACTGATCCCGAATTTTACCGGCTTCGGCCTTTATGACCGTTCAGTAATCGAGATTATCCGTAAAATCAACGATCCCTATCCATATTTCCGAGGCTTAATTGCAGAACTTGGTATTGAATATGCTGCCATCCCATTCGAGCAACCTAAACGGATACGAGGCATTACTAAAAACAATTTCTACACGCTTTATGACATGGCGATGCTCGGAATCACCAGCCATTCAAAACTGCCCATCCGGCTTGCCACAATGGCTGGCTTTGCACTCTCTATTATCAGTCTAGGGATTTCGGCGATCTACCTGATTCTCAAACTGCTTTTCTGGGACTATTTCACTTTTGGAACGGCCCCCATTTTGATTAGTCTTTTCTTCTTCGCCTCTGTCCAGCTATTTTTTATCGGCGTCATTGGCGAGTATGTTGGCGCTATACATACGCAAGTCATGAACCGCCCACTAGTCATCGAAAAGGAACGAGTCAATTTCGACTCCGACAATTAGTCTGCCTAACGCTTAACGGGAAGCGCACCACTATGAACCCTAAAGAAATGAACCAGATATTCGAGAACCTCTTCATCCTGGAATTAGCTAACAACCACTGGGGGCGCCTGGAGCGCGGACTGAAGATTGTTAATGACTTCGCTCAAGTTGTGAAATTCAATAATGTCCGAGCAGCAATCAAACTCCAGTTTCGCGATGTAGACAGTTTTGTGCATGAAGACTTCAAGGGCAACACCGAACTACGTTACATCAACAAGACCGAAGTGACCCGCCTATCGAAAAATGATTTTCGTACGTTGGCCCTACGAATAAAGGAGCAAGGATGCATCCCGATGGCCACGCCATTCGACGAAGCCTCGGTCGAGTTATGCGAGGAACTGGATTTTCCAATCATAAAAATTGCCAGTTCAGACCTTAACGACTGGTTCCTGATTGAACGAATCGCCCAAACCAAGCGACCAGTCATCGTTTCTACCGGAGGCTCGTCACTCAAGGATTTGGACGACCTAGTTACATTCTTTGCCAATCGCAATATCCCATTAGCAATCAACCATTGCGTTTCAATCTACCCTTCCGAAGACGGCGAACTGGAACTTAACCAGATTGATTTTCTGCGTCAGCGCTATCCAAACAACGTGATCGGCTACTCGACGCACGAATATACCGACTGGCACTCGTCTATGCTTATATCATACGCCAAAGGTGCGCGCACTTGGGAAAGACATATCGATATTGAAGCTGACGGAATCCCGGTCTCGCCATATTGCTCTTTGCCTTATCAGATTGACGCCTGGTTTAAGGCATACCACAAAGCCATCGAGATGTGCGGCGGTGAAAGTACCACCAAGCGAATTCCAAAACGGAAGGAAGTTGAATATTTGGATGGTTTAGTCCGTGGGGTATACGCAAAACGCGATTTGCCAGCCGCCTACGAAATACATCACAGCAACCTCAATCGCGATTTTTACCTAGCCATTCCACTAAGAAAAGGACAATTGTCCTGCCGGGAAATCCTCAACGGCCAACGCTTGACTGCACCCGTCCAGCGAAACAGTGCCTTGATGATTGACGACATAGATAGTCCATACGCCAGCAATCCAGCGTTACGCAACATGATTTACGAACGTGGGTGCTAAACCAAGTACCCCGATCTTCGATCTGGATGGAACGCTGATCGACTCGTCAGCCAGCATTCTTGTCGGATTTACTGCGACATTGCTGGCCCATAAAATCGAGCCCAAACAGGCATTGACCGCAGCAATCATCGGCCCGCCCCTGCGCGAAACCCTGTCTATTATTTCAGGGATAGACGCCCCTTGCGTGCTCGATGCGCTTACCCGAAGTTTTATGGATTATTACGATACCGAGGGTTATAGAGCCAGCAGCGCATTTCCCGGCATAGAAGCAATGTTGCACTTGGCACATTTAAAAGGACTTGCGTTACATCTTGCGACCAACAAGCGGCTAATACCTACCAAGCTAATTCTTGAGCATTTGGGTTGAAACGATATATTTTCCTCGGTCTACGCACTGGACATGTACTCCCCCCTGCCCAACAAGGCCTGCATGTTGACCACTTTACTCAGGGAGCAGTCAATTGGCGGCAGGCCTGAAGACGGGTGCGCCGCCGATGCCAATGAACTCACTTTTTATGCGGCGGAATGGTGCTACAGCTCTTTTCCATCGTACTCAACGCCCATTCATTGGCACAAGGTGGCAAGGCCGTGCGATCTTGTCAGCATTTAGGCACCATGCGCCCTAGATTTTTTTCCAGCTCGAATGCCATGGTGCTTTGGCAAAAAAACCTGAAATTCCGTTACCTGGCCATAGGCGCTTGGAACACGCTTGCCGGCTTCTGCATTTTCGCTGGGTTGTACGCCATATTCGGAGAATTAACCAACTATATAGCTATCGCTGTTTTCAGCCACGTCATCGCGGTTACCCAGTCCTTTGCAACCCAGCGCAAGCTCGTCTTTCGATCTTCGGGAAATTGCCTGGCTGAATACGCACGCTTCAACATTGCACATCTAGGCTCTCTCGGCATTGGCCTTGTCCTGCTCCCATTAATGGTAGAAATAATTCATATTTCGCCCATCGTCGCTCAAGGACTGAGCACAGTCCTGATTGTGGTTGGCAGCTATTTTATCCATCGGCACTTCACATTTAAAAAAAGCAAGTTTAGCGACCAATGCTGACCGCCTCCCCCAATCAAAAGCACCTCAGATTCCGAGATCTCTTGCCAATCTGGCTATCTTTTTTGGCGTTAACCGCCATATTCCACGAGATTTACAGCCCATTCTTCGATCCAGGCGGAGCCTCTGGTAACGGCGTAGGTCATGACTATTCCCTTGCTTTGCCTGCATTGTTAGATGGCCGTTACTGGTTTATCAATAATGGAATATTTTCTGCCCCTTGGTTCTCCCCCGCATTTTGTGCGGGCCAACCTTTTTTTGCAGATCCACAGTCGATCTTTTACTCGCCTATCCAATTTCTCTCATTTTTCATAGAACCGCTGGCCGCATCCTATGTTTCGCTCTTGCTAACCGCCTGCGCGGGCTACTGGGGAATGTATCTGTTTTGCAAACGCAGCATGCAACTGGAAACAGCGCCCTCAATTCTGGCGGCCAGCATCTGGATGTTCAATGGTTTCTCTACCCATCACCACTTGGTCGGTCACATAGGTTTTCTCGATTTTCTCCTTGCTCCGCTAGTAACTTGGTTACTGGTTAGCAAAGAACCATTGTCATGGCAGGCCAAAGCATCCCGAATTGGCTTTTCCGGTTTGTTGGTTGCCGGTGCTTTACATGCGGGACTGGGCTCGCTGATGGTTCCATTTGGATTTTGCGTCTGGGGCCTTGCCTGCCTAGCAATTATTCGTGGCGCGCCCTGGCGGCAATTTTACATATTAGCTTCGACAACGGCAGTCCTTGCTCTCGGCATTGCCACCTCGAAAATCGTGGCAGCCAGTGCACTAATGAAAAATTTTCCTCGGGCCCAATATCCACTTCCCGGAATTTCTTCGTTTACCGACCATCTGGAATTTGTCACAACCTTATTGTTTCGCCCGGAAGAAGAAAACTTTGTTGCCAAAGCATCCATGCTCATTAATCGAGCCATTGGCATAGGCCCACACGAATTGGCGTTTGACTTAACGCTGGTACCACTAATTGTCACACTAGGCGCCTGTTTGATCATCTTGGTAACAAACCGGCAAGCGGTTCCGATAAAAATAGCACCAGAGAAGGTTAGCCATCTGGTGTTGTTTTCAATACTGACCATCATTCCTTTGGCCCTGCTCTACTACTCGCCGGAATGGAATGCCACTCTCAAACAATTACCAGTTATTAAAAGCACGTCAGCACCTTGGCGCTGGCTCGTCGAACTATCTCCGTTCATCTGCGTACTATGCGCGAACGCACTGTCCCGTGCGCTGGGTCATCGTCCAGCTTTCCGCATTCTGATAACCGTATTGGCCATCACCTCGCTCGTCACTCTGAAAGCCACCGTCCCGCGAGAATTTTATGAAACCCAGTCCTACAACCCCACTCCTATTCTCGAAGCATTCCAAAAATCGCAGGCACCTGAATTTACACCACGAATTTCTGCCATTGGAGCTTATCTAGACGACGCCGGCAATATTGCCTACACATCTCACCAAAATGATTTGATTGCCATTGGCGCATCGCAGGCCTTCTGCTACAACCCGCTCTTTGGTTATAACATCGAGAATTTTGAAATTCGTACACTGCGGCCGGGAAATCCGTTGTCAGCAAGAGACGGGGTCCTAAATTTAAAAAACCCTGCCTGCTATGTTTTCCCAAAAGAAAACGACTGCCAGCCAGGCGACCATTTCAAAGACACAATTGAGGAGCGAAAAGCCGCTGAACGATTTATCAACTATCGACAGCTATCCTTTAAATTTTCAAAAACCCAAGAACTGGCAAATTTGGTATCAACCATTAGCTTGATTATCGCGCTATCCCTCATCGCGGCAGCAGTGGTAATAAAAATCCCAGTTTGGAGCAATAGAAAACCATCGAATTGATCAGCCTCGCCTTAAATCTCCGGCGCTCATCAATCCAAGATATAAATCTTCCAAATTCGAGGAACTGCGGACGCTATGTAAAAGCCCCCCACAGTCAAGTATTTGAGAAATGCTTTCAGCCAAACTTTCCGAAGACACCTGTCGTCTCCACAAATTTCTGCCTATACGTTCATAGCCGGCGGGGGGAGCATCCGTACAAACCGTCAACTCATAAGAATTGGCTGAAGCTTTCAGAACAGAATCAACGCTATATGAAGCACCAATTTTCCCCTGATGAATAAAGACAAACCGGTCTGCCAACCTTTCGACATCCGAAAGGACATGGGAGGAAAAAAATAACGTCCCACCTTTTTGGCGATACTCTTCTAGAATTTCAACGACCTCTCTCCGCCCGACAGGATCAAGACCAGAAAGCGGTTCATCGAGCACAAGCACGGATGGTTCTGCGCACAGCGCCATAGCGAGAGCCACACGTTGCGACATCCCCTTTGAAAACCCTTTTACCCGCTTATTGGCAACCTCCTGAATTCGCATCCGATCAAGCCATACTTTAATCTGCTGCTCACAATCCCCCTGGAAGTTGTGAAAATGAAGCGCCATTCTCAGAAGCTCGCCAGGAGTCAGATAGTCATAAAGCAGCGGTATTTCCGGAAGATAGGAAACTCCCACCCTGGCCAGCGGATCATTTGCCGGTCGGCCTCGTATCATCACGGTACCCGAGGTCGGAGCTTGAAGACCAAGCATCAAGCGAATGGTTGAACTTTTCCCCGCCCCATTATGGCCAATGAATCCAACCGCCTCGCCTTCCGCAACAATCAAATCCACATTCTGTAACACCCGCGTTCGGCGCCCCCAGAACCCCGTCCGATATTCCTTGGTAACATTGCTTACTGAAAAAATGGGAGTCACCACATATCCCTTTCAATACCTTGCGCTGATTTAAGATAGACAACATCTCCCCGTAGCGCATAACCCAAACCACTGGGATCAACAGGCAGAGAATCGAGTACGCGAGCGGTTACAAGTTCCTCCAGCGAGGAAGGAGCCACCCCTCGTAACTGGAGAAAACGGCTAACGGCACTGCGGATTTCCATTAACCCCTCCAGCCTCTTTGATTGTTTGTCGAGAAAGGTAAAAAGCTTTTTGCTGTTAGCTTGCCGTGCGGTTCCACGAAGCGCATTCAACACAAAACCGGGATCATCCCGGCGACTCTGCCAACGCGTTGCCATCTCAGCGAAATAGCGCTTTGCACCCAAGTCGCTGGCATGGTCCTCCGCAATATGCAGAGCGGCAACTGCACCATCCACATCCCCCCTAAAATTCAGTTGATTGAACGCATACAAGAAAGGCGGCAAGGGATCCCACTTCCGCACCTTCATCGCTCGCCCGAGGATGACCTGGGCTGCATCTACATACCCTTCCCAAGGCAAAAGCGCCGCTGCGGTGTAATAGTTATCTTCCTGTGCCGGGTTAAGCCACGAAGCGGCCACTTGAGTATGCGCTAGAGCATCCAATGTATGCTCTTTCTCCCCCAAGCCGACCAAAATAGCCCGCAAGGTGGCTATATCGGCCGCCAAAAAACGATCAGACCCGGACAACAAAATTTGTACGGGAACGGGCAACGCGACAACCATCGATTCCGGCGTTCTCGCCCTCTCCACCGGATCTCTTCCCTGCGCCCATGCAAACAGCGAGATTCCTGTGATGACGGCAAGCCCCCATCGGATACGTTGTAAATCAACCATCACAACTATCCATTCGAGCCTCTGGCCTGCACAACACCGATCAGGTTGGTAGCAACCCTATCCAGAACATCGAACCAACGCTCCCGAATATCTCTGCGATATAAACGCACTCTCGAATACCATGGGCAATCTTCTCTCGCCAACTGCCATCTAAAGTCGGTCACCCTCGGCGGCAGCAAAATCCAAGTGTCCACACCTAATGCAGCAGCCAGGTGTGCCACCCCCGAATCCACAGAGATAACCATATCAAGCTGTGCCACCACCGATGAAGTTTTCGCCCAATCATCACAGTCGACCATGGGATTCAAAAAGTTGAACTCGGGAACGGAATAAGCTTGATTCGATGCAATATCTTTTTGCAAATTGACCCAAACGACACCGTCGATTTTCGCAAGGCGTCGCCAGTCTTCCAGACAGGTGGACCGCCAAGCGTCATTCATATAGCTTGGATTGCCTGCCCAAATCACCCCCACTTTCAGTCGCTTTTCATTGGCGAAAGCCTCATCCCATTTTGGAAGCAAACTCTGCCGAGCCAACAAAATCGGCTCAACGTGTTTCGGCTGGTCAAGCCGGGTATCAAGCAGACAGGGCAAATGCATCTGGGCCACAGAGAAATCGAAATAGGCATCATCCCAATCAACCTGGGCCAGAGAAATAACCCGCCCTTCCAATCCTTGGAAATCCAGCAAGCTGACCATCTCGGGGAGAACAGCCAGAGTTACCCGCGCTCCGCGCTCCACGACTTGCCGTACCAGCGGGAAAAACTGAATCAAATCCCCCGCCCCCTGATCCTGGTACACCAAAAGATGCTTCCCTTCGAGACTTTCGCCCTTCCAGGACGGAATAGAAGTCTTGTGGCCGGAAACTGCACGACAATAGCTTTCCCAACCAAGGCCAAAGTCACCGCGCTGCAGTAATCGCCAAGCGTAGGACAGCAGATCGTTTTTCTCTTTAAAACCACGCTGGGCCCATGACTCTAAAAATTGATCGTAGACTTCCCAGTTTTCGAGAGCCTTGACTGCCAGCCCATAGGCTGCACGGCAATCCTCACCCATCGTTTCCCAATTAGCACCTTCGAGTAATTGTTCTGCTTCGGAGGATAGGCCCTCAAGCGCTTTCATTTCACTCAGCATGTAGCTAACCGAAAGATTGCCCTCCCCCAAACCGCCCCTTTCAAGCATCTCGCTCGCCAACGACGGCATGCCGAGACGTCGAGCCAGAGCCGCGATAGCAATCAACACCTGAGAATCGCAGGGCCGCAGTAATGCGGCTCGCTGCAAATTCCTGATCGCCTCATCAAAACGCCCCCGATTCATCAATTCAATGCCTGCCAGCCGAAGACTTTTGGCTGGCCGTGGAGCAAGCTCAATTGCCTTGTCCAGCGCCGCCAAACCCTCGGCAGAGCGGCCTTGAGCGATTAACGCCATGCCAGTCTCCATGAAGATGGTTGGCGTCAGACAGCCATTCTCCTTGGCTTGCTCCAAGATAGAGAGTGCATTATCGCCAGCATCAGACATATTCGCCGCGGCAGCCCAGGTCAGCCAATCGCTGGCTATCTGATTGCTAATCCCGACCTCTCGTTGCCAAATCGATTTAGCCTCTGCCAAGGCATCATGAATCGCTAAAAACCTGGCATATGCGCATTTCACCAGTTGATAACTCGAACGTAACATCCATAAGGCGCGCAGCAAGGTCGAGCAGCCAGAACGTACCTGAAGGTGCTCGGCAATACGGACCACCCACGGCAAATCGCCTTCTGGCAATACCTCAATCCAGTTCGCGGCTTCGCTCAGGTCGGGCGAGCCACCTTCGAGTAACCATTCCGCACCCTGTGCTAACGGGCGCGGAAGCAATGCCATTCTCTCGACCAAAAGCGCATCACGCATTACGCAAGCCACTGCCTGCCATTCGCCGGGACGCGATTGCCTGAACAAACGGGCGGTTGGGTACCACGGCGTAGTCTCGTTATGAAGCTCCCAGCGCCAATCCGTTCCCCAGGCAGGCAACATGATCCACACCGGCTTTCCCAATGCTCCCGCCAAATGCGCCACCGATGTATCCACGGCGATGACCAAATCCAGATTGGCGATTATTGCAGCAGTATCGGCAAAATCTTTTATCTCTCCCTGTAGATCAAGAACAGGGAAATCATCTCTGAGATGAGCGCACTCTTTGGCTGCGTCTCCCAATTGCAGCGAGATAAAACTGGTGTCGGGCAGCAACCCCAGCGTCATCAAGTCGGCCAATGCTGCCGAGCGAAAATGATCGACCACATGCGATGGATTTCCCGCCCAGGCCAAACCAATTCGATACCCTTTCATTTCCGCCAGGCGCTGGCGCCAATATTCCGTCCGGGAATCATCAGCGAACAAGTAGGGAATCTCTTTGGGAATATCTTCCGCCGAACGATCGCCGCACAGGATAGGCAGATCCAGAAGATGCAACTCGCAATCAAAAGACTGTGAATCTACGCGCAATTGATCGCTATCGATTTCCTTGCGGGCAAAGCGCAAAAGACTCGTCAACTCCTGTTGCGCATTGAAAACCATATCCAGCCCAAGCGCGGCGGCAATGGGCAAATATCGCATGTACTGGATCGAGTCGCCGATCCCTTGCTCCCAATGAACCAATACCCGCTTTCCTTTTAGATCCTCACCGTTCCACGCCGCAACCCCCTTCATCCCAGCCATGCGATAAAACCGCTTACGTTCGGCGTAAAACTTGTAACCCTCGGCAAAATCACCCTGCGCCAACCCGGCAATACCGAGGTTGTAAATAACATCATCCGGGCACTCCTCGCATACCCGAGCAACATTTAGCAACTGGCGCGCTGATTCATATTCATGCCGGAAAATATGCAGAGTCCCCGCCACAAAGAAACCGATGCCATCCTTTTCTGTCAGTTCCGGCAAAAAGGCAGCACAGATATTTGCCGCAGCCTCCGTCAGACCAAGATTGAGATAACAAGCCGCCCGGTAAATACGGAGTCGAGGGCTGTCGCCATGCTCCCGCCAAAGTTTCCCAATCGCCAGCAGCCCCTCCAGCCAGAAGCCGTCGGCAGAATATTGCTCAATGCGCACAATGCCGGCCTCGGGATCACGCGGAAAAGCCTCCAGATAATCGCCAAGCACTTGCCGCGCCGCCGCATGCTCCTTACGTTCGCTCAGTATTGCCGCATGCAAAAGGCAACCTTCTTTATC
>JAGTRX010000032.1 GCA_018262285.1 Pseudomonadota bacterium
TTTCAAGGCGGCAGACGGCAAGGTCTATTTCGATGTCAATGATTTTGACGAATCAATCCTGGCGCCGGTGACACGCGACCTGATCCGCTTGCTGGCCAGCATTCTGGTGGCCAGAAAAACGCTGGATATTGATCGTTCAGAAAGCCTGGAACTTTGTCACGAATTTTTGCAAACCTACTGTCAAACATTGGCGGAGGGCAAAGCACAGGCGTTTGATCGCGAAAGTGCCAAGGGGATGGTTGATCAATTGCTCGAAAAGCTGGAAGGGCGCAGCCAACAGGATTTTCTCGACAGTCGAACTGTGTTCGAAGGAAAAGCGCGTCGCTTACGCCTTGATGGCAAAAAAACCTTGGCCGTTGATGCCAAACAGCGTTCGGAAGTGAAAGCGGCTATGGCAGTGTTTGCCAATCAGCAAGCCGAACTGGAGCCCTTAGAAATGCTTGATGTGGCGCGTCGTATTGCTGGCACTGGTAGCCTGGGAATCGAACGCTTCGTTATACTGGTGGAAGATGAGGGTTCTGCTGACAAAAATCGCCTACTGGATCTCAAGGAGAGTTTGCCTTCATCCTTGCCCAGTACGGTTGCGCAACCGCAGTGGGAAAGCCAAGCGCATCGCATTGTTGCCGTGCAGCAGCGTCTTCGGGCATCTGAACTGACTTTGCTTTCCCCGCTATCTTTGCAGGGCAGGTCATTTGTTCTGCGCGAATTGCAACCGAGCGAAGATCGTGTAGTACTCGACGAGTGCAAGAAATTCAGCCAAGTCGAGGGTGTCATCCGGTCGCTCGCAAAGGTTGTCGCCGCCGGTCATCTGCGTGGCAGTGAATGGCGAAGTTCGGCGCCAAAAGCCGATTTGCTCGCTTTTGCTACCCGGCAGGGTTGGCAACAAACGCTCATTGAGGTGGCGCAGGACTGTGCCAGTCAAGTAAAGAGTGACTGGCGCGATTTTGCTGCAGCCTTTGACGAAGGCCTCATGGCCTGATACAGCTCAAGAAGCCTGGCGGCGACCTTGCTGGACAATCTCCAGGGTGATACGTGCTGACTTGGGCTCATCAATCAACGACCCAAAACTGATGACGGCGTTGCTGTGGATTTCGAGCTTACGCTGGTGCACCCGGTGCGACGAGGTTTCTCCCTCAAATCTGATGAAGGACCCATTGGTGCTGGAATCACTGAGAATGATGCGGTCAGATTGGAGTTCCAGTGTGGCGTGCCGGCGCGAAACACGTTCGCTCTGGATATGCAGGCAGGCGCTTTGCAGTCGTCCAACGGTAAATAATGGCGCTTTACTGTCGAGCAGGAAAATTTCATTGCCGTAACTAATGCGGGCGTGCACCCGGCTGCTGCGTCTGGGTGTCATGTGCTCGTCTACACGCGCAAAATAGCTCACTTCAGCGTTGCGTGGCACCCAGAGCGTGGCAAGCTTGGCTTGTACTGATTCTACAATCAGTGCGGCTGATTCGCGGTTCGGCGCCAGGATAACCAGATGATCGGTGGCATGGGTGACAATTTCGCCTCCGAGGTGTTTGGCCGCGCTTTCAGCCCTTTTCAAGGCGCGGACAAGAAAGAGTTTGGTCTCGCCTTCCCCCAGCTTTTCCATCAAAGCCTTGGTGTTGGCAACGCCGGCAATGACGTGAACGCATTCGCCTTGGTGGGTGTGTTCGTTAACTGGCTGCATGCTGTTTTCGACCTCTATCCGAATCTTGTTGATCTGGCGCTGATGCTATAAGGGCAGCCCCACGAGCCCAATTCTGGAACTGTAATGACTTGCCCGGATTCGTGCAATAAGTTATCGAACAGAATGCCATTTTTGCATCCTAGTCGGATGCAAACGCTTACAATTCGAACGAGATACTGTAACCGATAGCAGTCAAAATAAAGTCAGTGAGCGAGGCGATTTTGCCCCGAAGCAAATTACACAACATCAGGAAATATTATGAGATGTCACCTTTGCGATAGCGAAAATGCCATTGATGCAGTCTTCTGCGTGTCCTGTGGGAATCGGTTGGGTTCGTCCCCCCAGAATTTAGACACAGCACAGCCACAAATGGCTGCCCCTGTCGTTCAATCGTCCAGCAAATTGTGGATCATTCTTGGCGGGGTTGCAGCAGGCACTGTGGCGACGGCAGCGACTATGGGTGGCGCCTGGTTGTACCTGAAAGACAAGCCAGCAGGAAATGAGGCTACTGAGCCGCAAACGATTGTGTCGCAAACAACAACGAGTTTGCCGCAACCCCTGAATTTGCCATCGTCGGCAAATGAGTCGGCCACCATGCCTGAGACTACAACACAAACGGCTCAATCCGAAGATGCAGAAAAGGTTCTGCCACCCAAGGTTTTGGCGACATCGCCACAGCCTTTGCGGAGCAGCTATGCACCGCCTGTAGAGGCTTATCCAGCATCACTTGATAATGACGATGAGGGGGATTTCCCGCCGCCCCCTTTCGAACTTTCTACTCCCCCGGATTTTTACGTCGTTCCGAGCGAGGATAACTACGTTTACATGGCCGCCGCACTGACCGGACTGTATTTCCTGGCTGGCGAGTGGTATCGCTACCAAAATGGTCATTGGTTCCGTTCTGATTCGTACAACGGTAGTTGGCGTAAGCTTGACCGCGCTCGCGTACCACAGAGCATATTGAACACGCCACCAGATTATCCACGTTATCTTGGTAAAAATTACCAGCGTATTCCGTTTTACGATATCAGCCGTAATTGGCAATCATGGGATCGGCACAGGCACTGGAACAGCTACGACTGGTATCGTCAGGAAGCGAGTCCGGAGGTGCGTTCCGAACGGCGACGTAGTATCGATGGGGGAAGACGCAATCAAAGTAATGACCAACAGACAAGGCCTGGGGTGAGGCCAAGTAGCAGTCAAATGGTAATTCCCCTGGTCAGTCAACCGACGCCGTCAGCTCAATCTGGAATCAGACCGGATGGTCGCTCTGGTCGACCCGGCCAGCATGGTGGGCATCCACCACAAAGCCAAACGGTGGCACCTGCGCAGCCTCATGTGGTGCAACCGCAAACAACAAGGCCGATTGCTATCCAGACGACTCCGATAACGACGCAACCGGCTGCGGTTCTTCCGCCGCCTACCGTTCAGCCTGGAACTGGAACCAGACCGGATGGTCGTTCTGGGCGACCCGGCCATCAGGGTGGGCGTCCACCACAAGGCCAGACGGTGGCACCTGTGCAGCCTCAGGCGGTGCAACCGCATACAATAAGGCCAGTGACCGTCCAGACGACTCCGGCAACCACTCAGCCTGCTGTGATTCGTCCGCCGCAAGTGATGTCTCAGGCACAACCCGTCAGACCCGTGACCGTGCAGACGACTCCAACAACGACGCAACCAGCTACAGTTGTTCATCCTGGAACCAGGCCAGATGGTCGTTCTGGGCGACCACCACAGGGCCAGACGGTGGCACCTGCGCAGCCTCAGGTGGTGCAACCGCAAATAATAAGGCCAGTGACCGTCCAGACGACTCCGGCAACCACACAGCCTGTTGTAATTCGTTCGCTGCAAGTGATACCGCAAGTGCAACCCGTCAGACCGACGACTGTCCAAATGGCTCCGACAACAACCCGGCCTCCCGTGGTTCGTCCACCGCTACCACCAGTGGCGACGCCGGTCAAACCGCCAAGCCTACCACCTCAACCCAAACAGCCGGCTCAGGTTAAGCCGCTGACGCCGGAAAATCCATAGAACCGCAAAAAGAGGCGTGTAGCGACAAGGATAAGTGCAAGCAGGGCAAAAAAGACAAGTGACGGAGATTCAGACCCTGGTGGTCTCGCCTTGGAGCTTGTCGATAGTGACTTGGAGTTCGATAAGGAAGAGGATTTCCTCGACCACTCGCAGTGAGAATCCTGTACGCAGGCCGCCTCGATTGCTGCGCAGGAGTTGGTCGAGAAACTCCGAACATTCTTTCGTTGGCCAAAGTTCAATAACACGATCAGCGATGTGTTCCGCTTCTTCAAGAGTCGAGGCTTTGCGGATGTTTTTTTGCCACTCGATGGGCAGCGGTTCGACGGGCTCGATGGCGGGGACTTCGCCCCCCACTTCAGTGGCCTGCGGTTGCATTTCATCCCAAAGCTGGATTTCAACATTGAAGTGCTGATTGAGTTCAGCAGCGACACGCTCGAATTCGCTGCGCATTCCGGCGATGCGATAGACGTCCATCAGCCGTATCCATGGCTGCAGAGCTTCCTCGGGATTGGAGTCGACAAAATCCTGCAAGGCTTGCGCCGCTCCCTTGACCCGCCCGAAAGAAAGCATGATTTCGGCCAGTTCCATGACCGGGTTGGCTTCAAGGTGTTCATCGATGGTCGGGCTGGCGATAGAGGCTTGTGACAGCGAGATGTCACTGGCTTGCAGCGTGGGTGATAAGGTGCTGGCCAGGCCGGTTTCCTTGGGTGTACCGCGCAGCGACGAAACCATTTCGGAATTGCTGCTGATGGAAGGCTCACCGAAATCGTCGAACTCGTTCAAGTGGCGCGGATCGATGACAGGCTCAGGAATTACAGGAGAAAAGCGTCGTTTCTCTTCCCTGTGGCCTCGGAAATATTTGAAGGCAAACCAGCCCCCGATTGCCAGTGCAACGAGCAACAGGAAAAGGAATGTCTTCCGCCATGAGTAGCCTGATTTGGCCTTTTCCGCACTGTCTACAGGATTGGCGGCCGGTTGTGGTGTAGCTATCGGAATTGTTGCGACTGGGGCTTCTGTTGTTGACGCAGCAGTGGTTGCGGGGGATTCGATTTTTGTTTCTACCTCGCTGGTCGTCGCGGCGCTTGCGGTTTCGTTGGCCGATTCCTGAGGTGTTGTACCTGGCTGGGCTTGGGGTTGCAGGTTTTCGATGGAGGTTTCAATCTTGCGCAGATTTTCTGTGGTCTCCAACTGTGCCAGGGTTTGGGCGTACAAGGCTTGCAACAGCCGATATTCCATGCGCAGGAGCTGGCGTTGCCGTTCACCGCCGCCTTCTTCCCTTGCCCCTAGTGTTTCTGCCATGCGCAGAGTGGGTTCGCCTGGTTCATCACTGGCCGAGAGAACGAGACGATCATGGGGCTGATTGCGGCTCACCAATTGCTGGGCATTGTGTAGTGGTGTTTCGGAACGCCTGAAATTTTCAGATTTTCGGGATGGCAGGTGTTCGCTGGAGGATGACTTTGTATTTTGTCCAAGAGAGTTTGCGACTAATAGCTGCGCTGGTGCTTCTTTGGAGATGGCAGGATGAGGCAACAGGACGGTGTAGTCACGCTGCAGATCCTGTCCGCAACCAATGACAAGCCCGATGCGAAATACGGGATCGAGCATTTTGCCGCTTGAACTGATGAGCAGGACGGGGGCATTGGATTCAGAACGTATGCTGATGGAACCTTGCTGCAACCAGGGAATGCTTTCATCACCCTTGGGCTTTTGCAGGCGAACACAACTTGATTCAAGCAGCTTGCCGGCTTGGTTAAGAATCTTGATTTCAAGATGCAGGCGTTCGCCAAGCCGAGAAACCCTGTGGACTTCACCCAAAGCAAAAGCCATGGCACTGGTGGAGGCGAGTAGTATTACGGCCAGAAAAGCGACGCGCAACAAAAGCGAAGCACCGGTTTGGTGAGCCCCCATTTTTGCGCTGAAGGTGGTCTGGAAACGGTTGTCTGCAGAGATCATCACGCGATTCTAGCGCAGCTGGGCTGACAAATGCCAATTGCCTCGTTCTTGGTAGTGAAACATCCTGATTTTTGACAACAGCGGAAAAGGCAAAATTTGGCTTGCCAAACTTACCCTGTTTGCAGGCTTTATCCTTGATTTTTGACAGTGCTGTCGAAATGATCTAGTGTCAGGTTGACATCAATGACTGGAGGTTTGCCATGGAAGTCAGTTCGGTTAATTCCGGTAGCAGTGCCTATGTAGATGCCAACCGGCAGGCGAGTGAGAGCCGTCAGGCTGCTGATGCTATGAAAGTACAGCAGCAACAGGTTGAGCGCCCGAAAGAAAAGACGGTCGAACGGGTGGAACAGAAAGCTGAAGCGCCCAAGCCTGTTGTGAACGCGCAGGGACAAAAAACCGGAACCAATATCAACGTCATCGCCTGAGGGAGAGGGAGATGGCGCTTTCTGTCGCGGCTGCCGGTAGCCCGGTTTTCTCGCAGATGCAGTTACGTCAGGCGCAAAACGAGGCAGCACGCGCCGAGGCGGCCGCTCAGGCCTTGCAGGCCAGAGCGCGGGATGCCCAGCGCAACGCGATTCAGGCCGATGAAAGTGCACGTGCGTTGCGTGTGCAGTCCGACCAGGCTCAGCAGAATGCCGGGCAGGCCAAACAGAATGTCAGCTCGCTTCGATCTGTGCAGAACATGGGGAAGGAATTTGATGCAGTTCGCCAGCAGATAGCGAAATTTACTGAGGGCGCTTCGGCCACCGTTCCGACTCCGCCGCCGGTGGTCAATGTTGAGGGACAAACGACCGGGACGGTCGTTAATACTACGGCGTAAATGCTTTTGACACACTGTTTATTGCCAGTAAACCGGTCTGATTGGAGGCGTCTGCGTTGATATTTGCTGCGTCACCCGATTTTTTCCCCATGAACGAGAATGATCTCGACGCTGTCGTCAGACTTGAAGCCGAGATACAGGATTTCCCTTGGCGTCACGAGCATTTCCGTGATTCGCTGCAGGCTGGCTATAGCTGCTGGATATGCAGCCTTGGTGGTCAATTGGTCGGCTTCTCGGTGGTCATGCCGGTACTGAACGAGGCGCATTTACTCAATCTTGGGGTTGGCCTTGGTTTTCAGGGGAGAGGCCTGGGTGGTCGCCTTTTGCAAAAGGCCATGCAGGTAGTACGGCAAAACGGCGCTACTGACATGTTTCTGGAAGTGCGCCAGTCAAATGAACGTGCTGCCGATTTGTACCGCAATTTTGGATTTCGCCAAATTGCTACTCGACAGGCGTATTATCCGGCCGCAAATGGACGTGAAGACGCCCTGATCTTCAAGAAGGAGTTGTTGTGAATCCGACGCGTGGCCAGATGCTCTCTGAAATGGGAATTGCCCCCATTTGGCGTCTTCGTGACCAGAAGGCGGCAGCCTTTATTGCAGAGGACAGTAGCCAAGCAACGCCGCCAACGCCGCCGGTTGTAGTCGATTTGCCAAGGCCAACAATCAGGACTGCGGTTTGCGCCAATGTTGCTGACTTGGATTGGGAACAACTGGAGCAATGCATGGCCACCTGCCACGCCTGCGAACTTGCCGCTCACCGGCGGCAGGTGGTGCCTGGCGTTGGCGATCGCAAGGCCGAGTGGTTGTTTATCGGTGAAGGGCCAGGCGCCGAAGAGGATGCCAAGGGCGAACCCTTTGTTGGTCAGGCAGGCAAACTGCTCGACAACATGCTGGCAGCGATTGGTCTGCAACGCGATGAAAAGGTCTACATCGCCAATGCCGTCAAATGCCGACCTCCCGGCAATCGCACGCCTGAAGCCGACGAAATTGCCACTTGTAACCCCTTTCTTCTGCGCCAGATCGATCTCCTCTCGCCACGCCTGATCGTGCTGCTGGGTCGCAGTGCTGCCCACGCGATTTTACATGAGGAGAGGGGAACACTCGCCTCGTTGCGTGGCAAGCGCTTTGAATGTAAAGGGATTCCTGTTGTGGTGACTTATCATCCCGCCTATTTGCTACGCAATTTGCCGGAAAAGGTCAAGGTCTGGGAAGATTTGCTGTTTGCCCGCCAGTTGATGGAGGGGACAAAAGCGCCATCGCTGTTCTGAATGATCCTTGGATTGGCGGGGAAAAGGCGAAAAAAAAGGAGGCCGACTTGGCCTCCCCGAACTGATGAAGTGTTGCGAATTACTTGTTACGGTTGGCCATCAGCGGACCGTTGTATGTGCCGACTTGCCAAGTACCCTTGAGCTTGTCGCCATCCATCTTGAGTTTGAAAGTGGAACCGTCTTCTTGTTCGGCGGAAAGCTCACCATCCTTGACGACGGCAGTTTTCAGGGGGGATTTGGTGTCACCAGTGGCAGTTCCAAACCATTGGCCTTCACCCTTAAGGTTGGCGCCCTGAACTTCTTTAACAACAAGCACGAATTTTCCGCCAAAGTTGCCGATGGACCACTCGCCAGTCCATTCGCCTTTGAATTTGCCGGCAATTTCGGCGTCATCGGCGAAGGCAAGGCTGCTCAGTGCCAGCAAGCAAACCATGAGGAAGGAACGAAATGCGGATGTTTTCATAAAGTCTCCTAGATAAAGTGTGTTGCTGAAATGGTGCTGCGAAAAAAGTTTATCGTCGTTGCTCCTTGAGCAGCCGTCCCTGCTCGCGCTTCCAGTCTTTCTCGGCCTCAGCATCGCGCTTGTCGTGCTGTTTCTTGCCCTTGGCCAGACCGATGTCGATTTTGACACGACCACGGGTGAAATGTAAATCCAGTGGAATGAGCGCGTATCCGGCGCGTTCGACCTTGCCAATCAACTTGGAAATCTGAGCGGTGTGCAATAACAACTTGCGGGTGCGCGTCGGATCAGGGGTGATATGGGTAGAGGCGGTAGGTAGGGCGGTGATGTGCATGCCGATGATGAAAATTTCACCACTTTTGATGACGACGTAGGCTTCCTTGATGTTGCCCCGCCCGGCGCGAATGGCCTTGACCTCCCAACCGGCGAGCACCATCCCGGCCTCGAAGCGTTCTTCGATGAAATAGTCGTGAAAGGCTTTTTTGTTGACGGCGATGCTCATGGTGCGGCTGATCCTTTAGAATGGCTAATTCTACAGGATTCCCGGCGTTTCCCAATATATGTCACTGGTTGAAAAATCCGTTCTGATTGCCCATTCTGCCCGTCAGATGTTCGATCTGGTTGATCGTTGTGAGGATTACCCGCTTTTTCTGCCCTGGTGTTCACGCGCAGAATTGCATTTTCGTGATGAGTTCAAAACAGTGGCGACACTGCACATTGGCTATCACGGTGTTCGTTCGCATTTCACCACCGAAAATGCCAAGAAAGCGCCGCAACGCATGGATATCCGCCTGGTCGACGGCCCTTTGCGGCACCTTGAAGGGTTTTGGCAGTTCACCGAACTGGCTGAGTCGGCGTGCAAAATCGAGTTTCAGTTGCACTACGAGTTATCGAGCCGGATATTTGAAAAGCTCATCGGCCCGGTCTTCGGCCATATTGCCAACACGCAGGTCGAGGCTTTCGTGCAGCGTGCAAAAACGGTTTATGGAGAGCAAAATGTCTGAAGAAATTAACGTTGAAGTCTGTTACGCGCTCCCCAACCATCAGGCGCGGGTGATGCTCAAATTAGCGCCGGAAACCACGGCGGAGCAGGCAATCGTTGCTTCAGGGGTTTTAGCGAAGTATCCGGAGATCGATTTAAGCCGCAACAAGATTGGTATTTATGCCAAATTGTGCAAGCCTGACACCGGTCTGCGTGATGGTGATCGGGTGGAAATCTACCGGCCGCTTATCGCTGATCCCAAGGAAGTTCGCAAACAGCGCGCCGCCGAGGGCAAAGCCATGAAAAAAGGCGCCGGCGAGGCCGACGCCTGATTTCTCTAGGCCAAACCTTTATTTACAAGCCTGTTCAGCAGCCTTTTGCAGGTGGGCAAGCTCTTGCTGGCGAGCGCTGTTATCCATCAGTACGCGCGCGCCCTTGTCGTTAACAGTCGAGATCGGGGCTTTCTTTTCCAGGAGAGCAATGTTTTTCCGGGCGTTCTCGCAATTTCTTCTCTTTTCCGCAGCGGCTTCTTGCTCTTTGGCAGCCTTATCCGCGTTTTCCTTGGCTTCCTGCTGGCGCTTCTTGAAATCCATTTCCTTTTCGGCGGTGGTTTTGGGGCCGACAGGTTTTGCTGCTGCCCCTGACTTGTCCTTCTCGCTTGCTGAAGCGGCTTCACTCGCAGGCGTGTAATCAGGATTGCTGTTGGATTTTTGCGCCTTGGGCGTTTGCAGGCGCGGTGGTGGCGTGTCGGAAATGATGGTTTGCCCCTTGCTATCCTTCCACTTATACGGTTGGGCGGAAGCGGGAGAGAGGCTGGCGGCGAAAGCGGTCAGGGTAAGCGCAAACAGGAGTGTGTTTTTCATGGTTGTCCAAGAGAGTAAGCAGCTTCGGGTATAATACGATTTTGTGACTGTAAATCAAAGGCCATGCGACTGCTTCAGAAATCTCTCACGTTCGACGATGTTCTTCTCGTCCCCGCTGAATCCAACGTTTTGCCGCGTGATGTTGCTCTAAACACGCGGTTGAGCCGCAAGATCGTTCTCAATCTGCCCTTGATTTCAGCTGCCATGGATACGGTGACCGAAAGCCGTCTCGCCATTGCGCTGGCTCAGGAAGGTGGTATCGGCATCATTCACAAGAACCTTACGGCTCGGCAACAAGCGGCCGAAGTGGCCAAGGTCAAGCGCTTCGAGTCCGGCATCGTCAAAGACCCGATCATTGTGCGCCCGGACATGACGGTTCGTGATGTTCTGGCGCTAACCCGTCAGCACAAGATTTCTGGTTTGCCAGTAATTGATAAGACCGGGCAAGTGGTTGGCATCGTTACCAATCGCGATCTGCGTTTCGAGACCAATCTCGATCAGCCGGTCAAGGCGATCATGACGCCCAAGAAAAGGCTGGTCACCGTCAAAGAAGGTGCCAGCATTGAGGAAGCCAAGGAACTGATCCGTGTCCATCGCTTGGAACGCGTACTGGTAGTCGATGACGATTTTCGTCTGCGTGGCCTGATTACGGTCAAGGATATTCTCAAGTCGACCGAGCATCCGCTCGCCGCCAAGGACGATGCTGGCCGTTTGCGCGCCGGTGCGGCCGTTGGCGTGGGCGAGGGTACTGAGGAACGTGTCGAACTGCTGGTTGAGGCGGGTGTTGATGTGTTGGTCGTTGATACCGCGCATGGCCACTCCAAAGGCGTTCTTGACCGGGTTCAGTGGGTCAAGAAAAATTTCCCGCAGGTTGAAGTGGTTGGCGGCAATATCGCCACGGCAGAGGCGGCTCGCGCCCTGGTCGATCATGGCGCTGATGCAGTCAAGGTGGGGATCGGGCCGGGTTCCATCTGTACGACGCGTATTGTCGCCGGCGTTGGGGTGCCGCAGATCAGCGCGATCAGCAATGTGGCTGAAGCGCTCAAGGGTACTGGCGTATCCGTCATCGCCGATGGTGGCATCCGATACTCCGGCGATATTTCCAAGGCCATTTCGGCCGGCGCCAACGTGGTCATGCTCGGCGGTTTGTTTGCCGGCACCGACGAAGCGCCGGGCGAAGTTGAGTTGTATCAGGGACGCTACTACAAGTCCTATCGTGGCATGGGTTCACTCGGCGCCATGCAGGCCGGTGCGGCTGATCGCTACTTCCAGGAAGGTACGGCCAATGTGGATAAACTGGTGCCGGAAGGTATCGAAGGTCGCGTGCCGCACAAGGGGCCGGTACTCAACGTCATCCATCAGTTGATGGGCGGTTTGCGCGCCACCATGGGCTATCTGGGCTGCGCCAACATTGATGAACTGCATGAGCGTGCAACTTTTGTCGAGATCACCTCGGCCGGGGTGCGCGAATCGCATGTTCACGACGTGCAGATTACCAAGGAAGCGCCCAATTACCACATTGATTAGTGTTTGAATAACTCACCGGGCTGCGGCGCTCGTACTGATCAGGTGCGACCCCGCAGCCATTTTTTTCGTGCTGTTTCGATTCGCAAAGCTCCTGACATCATGGCTGCCATTCTCTGCCTCAAAGGCGATTCCGCTTTTTCTTCCTTCCGGCTTCAACGTCTGCAAGCTCGTTTGTTGGCAGTTTTGCCTGATCTTGCCGGAGTGCAGGCCGATTACTGGCATGTAGTGGCCTTGCGCCGGGCACTGACGGCTGAGGAGCGCGCCAAGCTGGCCGTATTGCTGGAAGAGCAGTCGGCGGGTGAAGCCAGCGGCGAACTCTTCTTGGTGACGCCGCGAATCGGCACTATTTCACCATGGTCTTCCAAGGCGACTGATATTGCCTGGAACTGTGACCTCGAGGGCATTGAACGCATTGAGCGCGGCATTGCCTTCCGGTTGCAATTGAAATCCGGCCGGGCAATGACGGCTGACGAGCGCAAAGTCGCTACGACGCTGCTGCACGACCGCATGACCGAATCGGTGCTGACCAGTTTTGACCAAGCGGGTGAACTGTTCCGCCATTTCGCCCCCAAACCCTTGAATACCATCGACGTGCTGGTCGGTGGCCGCGCCGCGCTGGTGGCGGCCAACAGCAGCCTCGGTTTGGCGCTGTCGGAAGATGAAATAGACTACCTGCTCGATATTTTCAGCAAGGTCGGCCGCAACCCGACTGACGTTGAATTGATGATGTTCGCGCAGGCCAATTCCGAGCATTGCCGCCACAAGATTTTCAATGCCTCGTGGGTGATTGACGGCCAGCCACAAAACAAAACCCTGTTCGGCATGATTCGCGAAACGCATCAGGCCCATCCGCAAGGTACGGTGATGGCCTATGCCGACAACTCTTCGATTATCGAAGGGGCAGCCATTGCGCGCTTTTACCCCCAAGCCGACGGCAGCTATGCCTATCGCGACGAACTGACCCACATTCTGGCCAAGGTCGAGACGCATAACCACCCGACCGCCATTTCGCCCTTTCCCGGCGCTGCGACCGGTTCCGGCGGCGAAATCCGTGACGAAGGCGCAACGGGTCGCGGCTCCAAGCCCAAGGCCGGTCTGTGCGGTTTCTCGGTATCCAATCTCAATCTGCCGGAAGCGCCGCAGCCCTGGGAGCAGCCCTACGGCAAGCCGTCGCGCATCGCTTCGGCGCTCGACATCATGCTCGAAGGCCCGATTGGCGCGGCGGCCTTCAACAATGAATTTGGTCGCCCCAATCTGACCGGCTATTTCCGCAGCTACGAGCAGAACGTGGCCGGCACGGTGCGTGGCTATCACAAGCCGATCATGATTGCCGGCGGTCTCGGCAATATTGCTGCCGATCAATCTTTCAAGGTCGAGACTTTCCCGGTTGGCACGCTCTTCGTGCAACTGGGTGGCCCCGGCATGCTGATTGGTCTGGGCGGCGGCGCCGCCTCGTCGATGAGCGCCGGTGTTAATTCGGAAGACCTCGATTTCGCCTCGGTGCAGCGTGGTAATCCGGAAATCCAGCGCCGGGCGCAGGAAGTCATCGACCGTTGCTGGCAACTTGGCAGCAACAACCCCATTTTGTCGATCCACGATGTCGGCGCTGGCGGTGTTTCCAACGCCTTGCCGGAACTGGCGCATTCCGGCCATGTTGGTGCGGTGTTCGATCTGCGCAAGGTGCCGATCGAAGAGCCGGGCATGTCACCGGCCGAAATCTGGTCCAACGAATCGCAGGAGCGCTACGTACTGGCCATTCCGCCGGATCGTATCGACGAATTCCGCGCCCTTTGCGAACGCGAACGCTGCCCGTTTGCCGTGGTCGGCACGGCCACCAATGACGGCCATTTGACGGTGACCGACGACCATTTTGGCGTCAATCCGGTCGATATGGAAATGGAAGCGCTGCTCGGCAAACCGCCGCGCATGACCCGCGACGTGGCGCATGTTGCTGCGTCTGCCGTTCCCTTCGATGTCGCCGCGCTCGAACTGAAAGAAGCCGCTTATCGTGTGCTCAAGTTGCCGACGGTGGCCGACAAAACTTTCCTGATCACCATCGGCGACCGCAGTGTGGGCGGCACGACAGCGCGCGACCAGATGGTCGGCCCTTGGCAGGTGCCGGTGGCCGATGTGGCGGTGACGACGATGGGCTATCAGGGTTATCTGGGCGAAGCCTTTGCCATGGGCGAGCGCACGCCGGTGGCAGTGCTGGATGCCCCAGCTTCAGGCCGCATGGCCATTGCCGAGGCGCTGACCAATCTGGCCGCCGCTGATCTGGGCAACCTCGATCAAGTCAAACTTTCAGCCAACTGGATGGCCGCTTGCGGTGCGCCGGGCGAAGATGCGCGGCTGTTCGACACGGTGACGGCTATTTCGACGCTGTGTCAGCAAATCGGCATTTCCATTCCGGTCGGCAAGGATTCTCTGTCGATGCGCACGGCCTGGGAAGAGAATGGGGAAAAGCGCCAGGTTGTGGCGCCGCTGTCGCTGATCGTCACGGCTTTTGGCCGCGTGGATGATGTGCGCAAAACCTTGACCCCGCAACTGGTGAAGGACGAGCAGACTGAATTGCTGCTGATTGACCTCGGGCAGCAACGTCTGGGTGGCTCGGCCTTGGCGCAAGTGTTCAACGCCACTGGCGAAGAGGTGCCGGATGTCGACTATCCCGCCAAACTAAAAGCCCTGTTCAATGCCATCCAGCAACTCAATCGCGACGGTTTGTTGCTGGCCTATCACGACCGTTCCGACGGCGGCCTGTTCGCTGCGGCTTGCGAAATGGCCTTTGCCGGCCATTGTGGTTTGACGCTCGATCTCGCTGCCAGCGATTTTGCCGGTCAGATGGGCATGCTATTCAACGAGGAAATCGGTGCCCTGATCCAGATTCGTGGCGCCGATCAGGCCAAAGTCACGACCCTGCTGCAACAGGTCGACTTGCCTTTCTGTCCGGTCGGCAGTCCGAACAACAACGATGAAATCCGCATTGTTGCCGGTGGCAAGGTGTTGCTGGCGGAATCCCGCATCAGCCTACAACGCGCCTGGTCGGAAACCAGCTTCCGCATGCAGGCGCTACGCGACAATCCGGCCTGCGCTCAGCAGGAATACGACCGCATTCTCGATGCCAATGATCCGGGTCTGTCACCGAAACTTAGCTTCGACCCGCAGCAGGATATCGCCGCGCCTTTCATTGCCAGCGGCGCCCGCCCAGCCATGGCCATCCTGCGCGAACAGGGCGTCAACAGCCATTACGAAATGGCGGCTGCCTTTGATCGCGCCGGTTTCAAGTCGGTTGATGTCCACATGAGCGACATCCTCGCTGGCCGCATCAGTCTCAAGGATTTCAAGGGACTGGTCGCTTGCGGCGGTTTCTCCTACGGCGATGTGCTCGGCGCCGGTCAGGGCTGGGCCAAAACCATTCTGATGCACGCCGGTTGCCGCGACGAATTCGCCGCCTTCTTCAATCGTCCGGATATCTTTGCACTGGGCGTTTGCAATGGTTGCCAGATGATGAGCGCGCTCAAATCGCTCATTCCCGGTGCTGAACACTGGCCGGCCTTCCGCCGCAATGCCGTCGAGCAGTTCGAAGCCCGTTTCGTGCTGACTGAAGTGCTGGAATCGCCGTCGCTGTTTTTCGCCGGCATGGAAGGATCGCGCATCCCCATCGTCGTCTCGCATGGCGAGGGCAGGGCGATCTTTGACCGACCCGAAGATACGGGCAAGGTGGCTGTATCGCTGCGCTTCATCGACAACAAGGGCGTGCCGACCGAACTCTATCCCTACAACCCGAATGGCTCACCGGGCGGGTTGACCGGCGTGACCACCGCCGACGGCCGCTTCACCATCATGATGCCGCACCCGGAACGCGTTTTCCGCACCGTGCAGATGTCCTGGCATCCGGCGGACTGGGGCGAAGACAGCCCGTGGCTGCGCATGTTCCAGAATGCCCGGCGCTGGGTGGGGTAAGCAAAAAGAGGTTAGTAATGAACACAAACCCGGTTCCAACCCCGACCCCGCCCAAGTCTTCCAGCAAGCGCAAGCGGTGGATCGTATTGCTCGTCTTCTTGGGCTTGGGTGTGGCCGGCTATGCTTTGTTGACCGATGTGAGCTGCCTTGCTGAACTCTACACCTGCTTCAAATTCGGCAACTTCGGCGGCGGGCAGCAAAGAAACCGGGCCAAAAGCTTCATCAAGTCCTTTGGCAAATTCAACCCGCAGACCTCAGAAACCAAATACGGCATTCGCTGGTATCCCACCTATGTGCATTTCGGGCCGGACGGCGACATGCTTTTGGTCAGCCTGTGCCATGTCAAACACCCCGATTTCTGCCGCATCGGCAAATACAGCATTGCGAAGAATCACTGGGACATTCTGCCCTTCGAGGAAGACAAGATCTATATGGAGCCGGTGTTCTCGCCGGATGGACAATGGATCGTGACGACCATGGCCGGCACGATCAATGGCATGGCCGAAGCGCGCACCCTGCGCCTCGTCAAGATGCGGCCGGATGGTTCGCAAGTGCAAGACCTGATCAGTGCCGGTGTTGAAAAACCGGTTATGAACGAACTCCTGACGGACTACCAAAGAATTCACCCGGGCAACGACATTCAGGCGACGGGCGCCACTTTCTCGCACAACGGCAAACGGCTTATTTACTGGCGGCAATTCAACCTGCGCGAGAAAGACGCCCCGGCCTTTGCCGTGTTGTACACACTGGATTGGGAAACCGGCAAGGAAACACTGCTGGCGGGTCGCAGGCCCTTCTTTGACCGGCACAATGGCCGCCCCTTTCTGACACCGGATGGCGAGCGCTTTGTCTTCTCGGCAGCGTACCCTCCTCATGGCGTAACACCGGAAGAAAAGGAATTCGTCCAAAAAAACAACTTTTTCATCGCCAATATCAAGGACGCGCCCATTCTCAAGGGCGAACTGCTGCAGAAGCTGCAGGCGCTACCGAGCGAACAAGGGTGGTGGGGTCTGCCGCTCGATATCGACCGGCAAGGGCGGGTACTTTATCAGGGCAGCCTGGAAATAAAGAAAAAAGAGGGCAACCCGGCTGCAACGGCTATTCGCCAACTGCTTGGCTACAAGGAGGCCATTGCGCTCAATGAGGAACAGAAAAAACACACCGGAACCTTGACTGACGAACAATATCGCCAAGGTGAGGGTACGCGTCGGGCTTTAGTCAAATATCTCCTGGACGATCAATATCAGAAAGGTGGGGGGGCAGCGCTTTTTCTGCGCAAGCCCGATCCTGATGCTCAGGATGAGGTTGCATTTGATGCTGTGGGTCGTTCTGCCAGCGTGTCTACCGATGGCCAACACTTGGCCTTCACCTGGGGCGCGGTTTCGATAGCTAACAACACCAGCCTTGGCCTTCTTAAACTAGGAGACCCCATGCGCAATATCCGCTTCATCGACTGGCCCAAGCTTGACCTGCTTTTTTCCCCACCCGATTCTTCCAAAAAGCCCTGACCGGAGTCGAATATGTCGAAGCACGGTCAAAGCAATCCTCCAACCGCTTCTTTCAAGGAAATCCGTTCCCGCGACAATCCTTTCTTCAAGGAATTGAAGCGTCTGGCGCAATTCGGGCGGGAACGCAAGAAATCCGGCCAGACCCTGCTCGATGGTGCGCATCTGATCCACGCGTATGAGGAAAGCCTTGGCCCGGTGGAAACGCTGATCGTCAATGAATCCGCCTGCCTTCAGCCGGAAATCGCGGACCTGATCAAAGGGCGCGAGGTCATGCTGCTAGCGGAAAACCTGTTCCGTGATATTGCCTGCGTTGAAACACCGAGCGGCATCATGGCCTTGGTGCCGATTCCGGTTTCGCCAGCACCTGATGCCACAGTCGATAGCGTCCTGCTCGACGGCGTGCAAGACCCCGGCAATGTCGGTACCTTGCTGCGCACGGCGGCGGCCGCCGGCTTTCGGCAAGTTCTGCTTTCAGCCGATTGCGCCGGTGTCTGGTCGCCCAAGGTGTTGCGCGCCGGGCAGGGGGCGCATTTTGCCTTGTCGATGATTGAAGATGCCGATTTGGCGGCGTTTCTCAAAACCTACCAAGGCATAGCCGCTGTCACCCAGTTGCAAGACGCCATTTCGCTCTTTGATGCGCCACTGCGGGGGGCAATGGCTTGGGTGTTTGGTTCAGAGGGGCAGGGCGTGCGGCTGGAAGTGGCTGCGGCGGCGCCGCTCAAGGTCAAAATCCCCATGCCCGGTGTGGCTGAATCCTTGAATGTCGGGGCTGCGGCGGCGGTTTGCCTGTTTGAAACCGTGCGCCAACGCCAACTATTGATCCGGCTCGACGAAGCCTGAAATTGCCGTCATACCGGCGAAAGCCGGTATCCAGTGCGTGCCTGGATTTGCCTTCTGGACCCCGGCCTTCGCCGGGGTGACGACTTCAAACATTTGCTGGCCGGAGCAATAAACTCCGCTATCGGCTGACAGCAGATTGTCCTTTCGAGTATCATTCGGCTTTCCTGCGCGGCCTGTTTTCCATGACCAAATACGTTTTCGTCACCGGTGGTGTCGTGTCCTCTCTGGGCAAAGGCATTGCCGCCGCGTCGCTCGGTGCCATTCTTGAATCGCGTGGCATCAAGGTGACACACCTCAAGCTTGACCCCTACATCAACGTCGATCCCGGAACGATGAGTCCGTTCCAGCACGGCGAGGTTTTTGTCACCGAAGACGGTGCTGAAACCGACCTTGATCTGGGTCACTACGAGCGCTTTACCAGCGCCAAGATGGGTAAGCGCAATAATTTCACGACCGGCCAGATTTACGAGTCTGTGATCAAAAAAGAACGTCGTGGCGAGTACTTGGGCAAGACTGTTCAAGTAATTCCTCATATTACCGACGAGATCAAACTCTACCTGAAGCGCGGTGCTGAGGGTGCTGATGTGGCGATTGTCGAAGTCGGCGGCACAGTGGGGGACATTGAATCGTTGCCTTTCCTGGAGGCTATCCGTCAGATGGGCATTGAGGAAGGGCGTAGTGGTGTCTGCTACATCCACTTGACGCTGGTGCCCTACATTCCGACGGCGGGCGAACTCAAGACCAAGCCGACCCAGCACTCGGTCAAGGAATTGCGCGAAATCGGCATTCAGCCCGATGTTCTGCTCTGCCGGGCGGATCGTTCCATGCCGCCGGAAGAACGGCGCAAGATTGCGCTGTTTTGTAACGTCATGCCGGAAGCGGTGATCGAGTGCCTTGATGCCGATTCCATCTACAAGATCCCTGCCATGCTGCATGATCAGATGATTGATGAAATCGTCTGCCACAAGCTCGGCATTCTGGCCAAGTCAGCCGATCTCTCTGTCTGGAATCGCCTGATTGATGCGCTTGAAAACCACGAACACACCTTGGAAATCGCTTTTGTCGGCAAGTATGTCGACCTGACCGAGTCCTACAAGTCGCTGACCGAAGCCCTGAAGCACGCCGGCATCCACACGCGCAGCCAGATCAATATTCGTTACATTGATTCCGAGAATATCGAAAACGAGGGCACCGCCGCCTTGAGTGCGGTCGATGCCATTCTGGTGCCGGGCGGTTTTGGCGTGCGCGGCACGGAAGGCAAGATCGCCGCCATTCGTTATGCCCGCGAGAACAAGGTGCCTTATCTGGGTATTTGTCTGGGCATGCAGCTGGCGACCATCGAGTTTGCCCGCCATGTGGCCGGGCTGGAAGGCGCCAACAGCACGGAGTTTAACGAGGCGACGCCGCATCCCGTGGTGGCGCTGATCACCGAATGGCTCGATCGCGAAGGGCGCATCGAAAAGCGCTCGGCTGATTCCAATCTGGGCGGCACCATGCGGCTCGGCGCCCAGCGTTGCCCGATCAAGCCCGGAACCCTGGCGGAAAAGATTTACGGCAAGGAAGTCAATGAGCGTCACCGTCACCGCTATGAAGTGAACAACATCTATGTTCCCAAGCTGGAAGCGGCAGGCATGGTGATTTCGGCGCGCACGCCGACGGAAGAACTGCCGGAAATCATGGAACTGCCACCAGAAATGCACCCCTGGTTTGTCGGCGTCCAGTTTCACCCGGAATTCACCTCCAACCCGCGCACCGGTCACCCGCTCTTCATTGCCTTCGCCAAGGCGGCGCTGGCGTATCAAGAGGCTCGTAAATAATGAAACTGTGCGGCTTCGAGGTCGGCCTTGACCAGCCATTCTTTCTGATTGCCGGCCCGTGTACGGCGGAATCGCTGGAATTGTGTGTGGAAGTGGCCGGGCAGATGAAAGAGATTTGTGGCCGGCTGGGAATTCCCTATATTTTCAAAGCTTCCTACGACAAAGCCAACCGCAGTTCCGGCCAATCGGCACGCGGGCCGGGGCTCGACGAAGGTCTCTTCATGCTGGCTGAAGTCAGGCGGCAAATCGGCGTGCCGGTTTTGACCGATGTGCATGGCGAAAAGGATATTGCGTCTGTTGCCGGGGTGGCCGATGTATTGCAAACCCCCGCCTTTTTGTGCCGCCAGACCGATTTCATCCACGCCGTGGCCTCGGCCGGCAAGCCGGTGAATATCAAAAAAGGCCAGTTTCTGGCGCCGGGCGACATGAAAAATGTCGTTGCCAAGGCGCGTGAGGTTAATGGCGGGGCGGACAACCTGATGGTGTGCGAGCGTGGCGCCAGTTTTGGTTACAACAATCTGGTTTCCGACATGCGCTCACTGGCCATCATGCGCGAATGCGCCTGTCCGGTTGTCTTCGATGCCACCCATTCGGTGCAGTTGCCGGGCGGGCAGGGCACGGTTTCCGGCGGCCAGCGCGAATTCGTGCCAATTTTGGCGCGGGCGGCAGTGGCGGTCGGAATTTCCGGCTTGTTCATGGAAACGCATCCTTGCCCGGAAAAAGCGCTTTCGGATGGCCCCAACAGTTGGCCATTGCAGCGCATGGAATCCTTGTTGAAAACGCTAACAGCACTGGATCGGGCGGTCAAGGTGGCTGAGTTTGAGGAAATACAATAGATTTTTATCTTAAAGTATTGATTTAATTTGTTTATATAAGTTTTTGATAAAAGGAATAAAGATGACTTCTATCGTTGATGTGGTTGCGCGCGAAATTCTCGATTCCCGGGGTAATCCCACGGTTGAGGCCGATGTGTTGCTTGAATCCGGCGTCATGGGGCGGGCAGCCGTTCCTTCCGGTGCCTCCACCGGTTCGCGTGAGGCGATTGAACTGCGTGACGGCGATGCCAGCCGTTATCTGGGCAAAGGTGTCATGCAGGCGGTGGAAAACGTCAACACTGAAATTTCCGAAGCCATCATCGGACTCGATGCTCAGGAACAGGCCTTCATCGACCAGACCATGATCGACCTGGATGGTACCGACAACAAGTCGCGTTTGGGTGCCAATGCCATTCTGGCGGTGTCGATGGCGGTGGCCAAGGCGGCGGCCGAGGAATCCGGCCTGCCGCTCTATCGTTATTTCGGCGGTTCCGGCCCGATGCAGATGCCGGTGCCAATGATGAACATCATCAACGGCGGGGCGCACGCCAACAACAGTCTGGACATTCAGGAATTCATGATCATGCCGGTGGGGCAGTCGTCTTTTCGTGAAGCACTGCGTTGCGGCGCCGAAATATTCCATGCCTTGAAAAAGTTGCTCGACAAGAAGGGTTTTTCGACAGCGGTGGGTGATGAAGGCGGGTTTGCGCCCAATCTGGGCAGCCATGCCGAAGCACTCGAATGCATCATGCAGGCGATTGGCAATGCCGGTTACGAAGCCGGTAAAGATGTGCTGATTGCGCTCGATTGCGCCGCTTCCGAGTTCTATAAAGACGGCAAATACCATCTTGAAGGCGAGGGTCTGCAGCTTGATTCGACCCAATTTACCGATTATCTGGCCAATCTTGCCGCCAAGTTCCCGATCATCTCCATCGAAGACGGCATGGCCGAAGGCGACTGGGACGGCTGGAAACTGCTGACGGATCGCCTGGGCAAAAAGGTGCAGATCGTCGGTGACGACGTGTTCGTCACCAACACCCGCATTTTGCGTGAAGGCATCCACAAGGGCATCGCCAACTCCATCCTGATCAAGATCAACCAGATCGGCACCCTGTCGGAAACCTTTGCCGCCATTGAAATGGCCAAGCGCGCCGGCTATACCTCGGTGATTTCGCACCGTTCCGGCGAAACCGAGGATTCGACCATTGCCGACATTGCCGTCGGCCTCAACGCCGGCCAGATCAAGACCGGCTCGCTTTCCCGTTCCGACCGCATTGCCAAGTACAACCAGTTGCTGCGCATCGAAGAAGATCTGGGCGATACCGCTTCCTATCCGGGTCGCGATACCTTTTACAACCTGCGCGGATAAGGCTTCTCGCTGAATCATGCGCTGGCTGAGTCTCGCCTTCGTCGCCCTCATCGCCCTCATCCAGTATCCGCTCTGGCTGGGCAAGGGAGGGTGGCTGAAGGTGTGGGACACCAATCGCCAGCTCGAGCAGCAGAAGGAAATCAATCAGAAGCTGAAAACGCGCAATTCCGGGGTGGAGGCTGAGGTACGCGATCTCAAACAGGGTTACGAGGCCATCGAAGAGCGGGCGCGTTTCGAACTCGGCATGATTCGTCAGGACGAAATTTTTATTCAGATACCTGAAAAAGCACAGGGCAGGTAGAATCACCGGCAGGCGCTGCATTTTGCGGCGTTAAAGGGAGAAGGATCTACATG
>JAGTRX010000033.1 GCA_018262285.1 Pseudomonadota bacterium
GGCGCCATCAGGGATTCTTTCGCCAACAGCATGGCTTTTTCCGGCGTGCCGCCGATGCCCAGCCCAAGCACGCCGGGCGGACACCAGCCGGCACCCAGGGTCGGCATGGTTTTCAACACCCAGTCGACGATGGAGTCAGAGGGGTTGAGCATGGCCAGCTTGGCCTTGTTTTCAGAACCACCACCCTTGGCGGCGCAGATGACTTCAAGTTTGTCGCCAGCAACCAGCTCGACGTGCACGACGGCCGGTGTGTTATCGCCCGTATTGCGGCGCTCACCGGCCGGGTCACGCAGCACCGAGGCGCGCAAGGGGTTGTCTGGATTGGTGTAGGCGCGGCGCACCCCTTCGTCGACCATTTCCTGCAGGCTGAATTGAGCATCCCATTTTACGTTCATGCCGATTTTGAGGAAAACAACGGCGATGCCGGTATCCTGGCAGATTGGTCGCTGACCCTCGGCGCAAAGGCGCGAATTGGCCAGGATCTGGGCGATGGCGTCCCTGGCGGCGGGCGATTGTTCAAGTTCGTAGGCCTTGCCCATGGCCTGGATAAAATCGACCGGGTGATAGACGCTGATGTACTGGAAAGCATCGGCGATGGAGGCGATGAAGTCTTCCTGGCGGATGGTGGTCATGATCGTCGGGTTCCGGTTGCTGTGTCGCGAGTGTAAGTTTCATGTGACGGCCTGACAAGGTGATCTTGCCGGGTATCGTTTTTGATGAAAGCGTAGCAAATGACGCCGCCCGCTGTCGGTGGCTTGCGATAAAATACATCTCTTGTGTCTACTGTAGGGTTTTCATGCGCATCCTGGTTTGTAACGACGACGGCTATCTGGCGCCCGGTCTGCTGGCGCTGGCGAGCGCGCTTTCCGAACTGGCGGAAATCGTGGTGGTGGCGCCGGAACGCAACCAAAGCGGCGCCAGCAATTCCTTGACGCTCAATCGCCCCTTGTCGGTGCGCAAAGCCGAAAATGGCTTTCTTTTCGTGAACGGTACGCCAACCGATTGCGTCCATCTGGCGGTCACTGGCCTGCTCGATTTTTTGCCGGACATGATTGTTTCCGGTATCAACCAGGGCGCCAACATGGGTGACGACACCATCTATTCCGGCACTGTGGCGGCGGCGATGGAAGGTTTTCTGCTGGGGATTCCCTCGCTGGCCATTTCACTGACCAGTTTCGAGGCCGAGCACTACGAAACAGCAGCGCGGGTGGCGCGTGATCTGGTCGAACGCTTTATCCGCCAGCCGATTCGCCAACCGGTGTTGTTGAATATTAACGTTCCGGATCTGCCGTATGAAAATTTGGCGGGTATGGAGGTAACGCGGCTGGGCAAACGCCACAAGGCCGAATCGGTGGTGAGGATGGTTTCGCCACGCAATGAAACGGTGTATTGGGTGGGTGCTGCCGGCGCAGCGCAGGATGCCGGAAGTGGTACCGATTTTAATGCTGTCGAGCGCAACATGGTTTCGGTGACACCCCTGCAAGTTGATCTGACGCATTATTCCCAGATCGCAACCATCAACGAGTGGATGGCCTGAACGTGGCAGCCTTGTCCGGCATTGGCATGACTTCGCAGCGCACACGCGGACGCATGATCGAGCGCCTGCGCGAACAGGGCATTCGCAATGAGGCGGTGCTGGCGGCAATGGCTGCTGTGCCGCGCCATATTTTTGTCGAAGAGGCTCTGGCTTCGCGTGCTTACGATGATACCTCCCTGCCTCTGGGAATGGGACAGACCATTTCGCAGCCTTATGTCGTGGCGCGCATGATCGAGGCCCTGTTGAACGGCCGCAAGGGTTTGGGAAAAACGCTGGAGATTGGCGCCGGTTGTGGCTACCAGGCGGCTGTGTTGGCGCAGTTGACCAAGGAAATCTTCGCGGTCGAGCGCCTCAAGCCCCTGCTGGAAAAGGCCAAGCTCAATATGCGCCAGATTCAGCAGTTCAACGTCCGCCTCAAACTCGCCGACGGCAATTTTGGCTTGCCGGAAGCGGCGCCCTATGACAGTATTATCGTTGCCGCTGCTCCGGCACGCATTCCCCAGGTGTTGTTGCAGCAACTTGCTCCGGGCGGTCGTTTGATCTTGCCGATCGGGGTAGGGGAGCAGTATCTTTCGCTGATCGAACAAACGCCGCAGGGTTTTGTCGAGTCCAGGCTCGACGCCGTGCGCTTTGTCCCACTTCTGTCAGGAACCGAATGAAACGTCTTGCATATGCCCTCTTGTTAGCTTTGTTGATGGCTGCTTGCGCCTCGCAGCCGCCCGCCCCTGTCGTTGACCGGACAACGTCGGTGGGCTCGAAATCGCCTGTCGTTGGGGTGGCCGGTGCCACCTATACGGTGAAACGCGGCGAGAACCTTTATCGCATTGCCCTTGAGCGCGGTATTCCCTATCGTGATCTGGCAGCCTGGAACGGTATTACCGATCCTGCTACTGTGAAGGAAGGCCAAGTGTTGCGCCTGACGCCGCCGGGTAGCTCGGACTCGGCGGTAGCGGTGGCGCAGCCCATTGAGACTGGTGCTGCCGTCGAAAGCCGTCCGCTCGGCGCGGCGCCAGCCGCGACCGGAGATGCGGTCAAACGAGAGCCCAAGGTCAATAAAGAGCCATACTCCGACAGCGCCTGGGATTTGCTGACCAGGGGCGGCAGCGCCAGCCCTGTCGCAGCCGAAAGCAAGCCTGAAACCAGACCAGCCGGAGCGACCGATACCGGGATGGCCATTGGCTGGGCTTGGCCATCGGCGGCCAAGGTGACATCGGCTTATGGCGACCGCTCCAACAAGGGGATCGATTTTGCCGGCAGGGAGGGCGAAGCGATCACGGCGGCGGCAGACGGCAAGGTCTTTTTTGTCGGCCTGCAGAAAGGTTATGGCAACTTGCTCATCATCGGCCACGCCAGCGGTTTCATTTCAGTCTATGCGCATAATCGCAAAGTCTTGGTGGGCGAAAAGCAGATTGTGAGCAAAGGCCAGAAAGTGGCGGAAATGGGCAAGAGCGACAGCGAGAGCGTCAAGCTGCATTTCGAGATTCGCCACCAGGGCAAGCCGATTGATCCGATGATTTATTTGCCGCGGCGCTGACGATGAGCAACGAAGTCGAAGGTTGCGAGGACGAAGGTCTCGAGCCGGAGCTGGAAGAGCTGGAGTCCGCTCTGCCGGAACCCGAAACGGGGGCGATAAGCTCTGAAGTCGAGTTTTTCGAGGATGTTACCCAGGTCTATCTCAACGAGATTGGCGCCAAGCCCTTGCTGAAACCGGAGGAGGAACTCGAGGCCGCTCGCGCCTCGCGTGCCGGCGATTTTTCAGCCCGGCAAAAAATGATCGAGCACAACCTGCGGCTCGTCGTCAATATTGCCAAGCATTACCTCAATCGTGGTATTCCGCTGCTCGATCTGATCGAAGAGGGCAATCTCGGGCTCATACACGCCCTGGAAAAATTCGATCCGGAACGCGGTTTCCGTTTTTCCACATACGCGACCTGGTGGATACGTCAAAGTATCGAGCGTTCCATCATGAACCAGTCGCGCACCATCCGCTTGCCGGTGCATGTGGTCAAGGAAATTAATGTCGTATTGCGGGCCATTCGCCATCTGGAATCGGTCGATGAACGCGATACGACAGTGGAGCGCATCGCCGCCCTGATTGATCGGCCGGTAGCCGATGTGCGCCGTATTCTCTCGCTCAACGAGCATATTGCCTCGCTCGACGCGCCACTTGATATCGATCCAAACCATTCGACTGCCGATGTCATTGCCGACGAGAACAGCGCCGATCCGGCAGCCTTGCTACAGACTGTTGAACTGGGCGGTCTGGTTGAGGCGTGGCTGGCACAACTGGGCGACCGCCAGCGCGAGGTGATACGCCGCCGTTACGGTTTGCAAGGGCTTGAGGTTGAAACGCTTGACACGATTGCCAGCGATCTTGGGCTGACGCGCGAAAGGGTACGGCAGATTCAGCTTGAAGGGCTGGAACGTCTGCGACGCATCATCAAACGTGGCGGAATCGCCAAGGAAAGCCTGTATTGATAGGATGCCGAAATCATTTCGGGTCGATATAACAAAAATGGGAGGATGTCATGAAGAGGTTTGTGCTGTGTTTCTCTTGTTTTTTTGCATGCGCATTTGTGCAGGCGGCGCCGGTGGCTGATATTTCCAATGCCAAGGATCCCGCTGGTTTGCCGCGTTACGCCGGGTCGGTGATTTTCGGTTACCAGCATGCCGATTTCGACGAATCGGAATTGCCTCTGGCCAAGGCTACCCTCAAGGATGGCGTTCGTGGATTTGACCGGGTGCGACGCGTTGAAGGCAAGCGGACGCGCGCTCTTTATCTGGCGCCGGAAGGGCGCTCCTCGCTCGAAGTGATGCGTAATTACACGGAGGTCTTGAAGAAAGGCGGTTACGGCACATTGTTTGAGTGCGCCGCCGAAGCCTGCGGCAACAAGATTTACGAGGCACTTTATTTATCCAACAAGCGTAACCGCATCGTCGGCAAACAGATTACCGAATATGCTTTTACGATGGGGGTCAGCGATGAGCGGGTTTTTGTTGCCGAGCAGAAACAGGGGAGCGTCTCAAATTATGTTGTCGTACTGACGGCCCTGTCAGGCAATGCTGCCGACAGCAGTATCAAGAACCGCGTCACTGTTTATGTCGAGCAGATTCAAGCTGGCAATATGGAAAGCCGCATGGAAACACTCAAGTCGGGTGAAATTCAGCAAGCGCTCAACCGTGACGGCAAGGTTGCCCTCTATGGCATTCTCTTCGATACCGACAAGGCTGACATCAAGGCTGAATCAAAAGCGCAGCTCGAAGAAATGGGACGTTATCTGCAACAGAATCCATCCGTTGCCGTCTATATCGTCGGTCATAGCGACAACCAGGGCAAACTCGAGTACAACCTTGGGCTTTCGCAGCGGCGCGCTGAAGCGGTGGCTAATGCACTGGTAAATGACTACAAGATTGGGCGCAATCGTCTGGTTGGCAAGGGGGTTGCCAATCTGTCTCCAGTCGCCTCCAACCGCAATGAGGAAGGGCGTACCAAGAACCGGAGAGTCGAATTGGTCGTTCAATAAAGGGGAATTTTACGATGGTCTTTGGTATTTTTTCCAAGAAAATCGACCGTGTCAGAATTTATCAGGACGTCCGCCGGGTCGAACAACATTTCCAGAATACCATTCTCGGTGTCGATCCACCGGTCGAGAGCATCATCGATGAATTCGACAGCGTTCTTGAGGAAATCGCGCGCAGCCATACACCGGCCATGCTTGAACCGCTGCTGCGGCTGGAGGAGTTGTCGGCCGGAATTGTCTCCTCCTACTATGCAAGCAGGATTTGCGTGCGACTGCGTGGCAATCTCAGGCGCCATTTCAGGAATGACGAAATCGCTCTTTACGAAGCCGCTTGCAGAAAACATTTTGAGTTTCTGGGCGAATTGGGAACCATTTTTTACCCGGAAATCATTCGCAATCGCGAGACTTGTGCCATCGTTGCCAACCGGCAATTTCACTGGCTGTGCGAGCTGACCAAGATTTCCTGTATTCACGGCGTGCCGACGCCAAATGAATATTTTGAGTCGGCTGAAGGTCTCTTGGCCTTCGGTGATGAGCAGGGCATAACAGACGAGGTCGTGGCGCCCTACCGCAATCTCTATCCGGAAGAAAAGGCCTCGCTCGGCAAAAACAAGATTCGCCAATATCTGCTCACTACCTTTCTGAATTGTGAGCTTCCCGGCTCGGATATTGACGTGGCCAATACGTTGTGGCGCATCATGTCCTTCCAGAATGCGCACTTCACCAGCAAAAAGAGCCCGGAAGTGACGCATTTCATCATGCAAGGTGATTCCGGTAGGAACGCCTTGCTCAGAATTTATCCTGAGCTGGCAGAGGAAAGCGTTGGACTCTGGTTTTGCGGCCTGCGGCTGGCCAGCGAGATGCGGCAGATGGTTTCAAAGGCGCAAAAGCTGGTGCAGGAAACGGCGCTAGGCGAACTCTTTTCGCAAGTCATCAGCGAAAAGAGCATTGAGCGTGTTGCCTTCTTCTTCAGCGCCTCGCAAACGCGCGAGAATAAGCGCATTGCTGTCCGTATGGATACCGAAGTTTTTACCGAAATCATCGATTGCATCTGTTATTTGCGGCGCGTCAATGAAGATTTCCTGATGGCGCTTTCGGATGTTGATGAAAAGCGCAAATTCAACATCCACGAGCAATTCGAAGAAATGAATTTTGGCTATGTGGCTGGCCACGTCAATCAGATGACGCGTGCCACGGTCAATGAAGGCATTGCCAAGACCCTGAAGCGCAAAATGGAAGCGGAATATGCCAATTGCGGCAAGGCGCCGGCCACTTGGCGCATCGACGATGTCAGCAGTACGGGCTATGGACTGATTTTGCCCAAAGGAACCAAGCCGCCGGAAACTGCGGGGATAGTCATCCTCTCCAGAGAAAACGAAGAGGGGATCGAATTTGCCGTGGCCAGGCGCTATAGCTCAGGCAAGGAAAAAAATATCCTGGGCATCGAGCTTCTTTATCCCGGTTGTGACGTCGATCCTTTTTTTATCGTCAAATGCTATGACGATGGTGCCTATGTTGGCGGGCTGGTCGATCCTTACGGTTTTCTGCTCACCGGCAATCCGCCCGAGGGTATGGAGGGCGAGCCATACTCCATCATGATACTGTCCAAAAAGACCAGATTGCCGCAACGCTGCACCCTGCGCATCCGGACGCTGGACAACACCCTGGAAGGCTGGCTGGCCGGGACGCGGAGCGAAGGCTTTAACTGGGTGGCCTATCAGTGGAAACCAGTGTAACGTGGGTACTTATTCCTGAGACTTGGCGAGTAACAGCTTTTCAATCTTGCGGTTGGCGCCCTGCAATTTTTTGAAAAGCGCCAGTAGCAAGGCTTTATCCATGTAAATCATGGCTTTTGCATCAGCTTGCAGGCTATCGACAGCGGCCTTGTCGAATTCCGCCGCAATGATCTTGTAATCGGCGATCACGGTCGCTGAACTCGAAATGTTGCCATCGGCAAAGAACACGCCCTCGCCGATACATTCGCCGGTGTCTATCGTTCCCACCAGTTTGCCGTTGCGGAACGCTTCGGCGGTGCCAAGCAGAATGACGTAAAAGCCCTTTGTTTCATCGTCTTGCGAAGTCAGGCAAACGTCCGAATAAAAGGTGCGAATTTGAGCCATATCGGAAATCCGTGCCAGCCATTCATCGGGTACGGGGTTGAAGAATGAACAACTGCGCAGCGTTTTATATCGAACTTCCGGGTCCTCGACCAGAAGCTTGGCGAAACTCTCAAAATTGTTTTCGATGGTTTTGAATTCGTCCATGTGCGTCCCCGGCCTATGCCTTAGGTGGCGTTGGCTTGGTAGCGGCCAACTCTAGTGTGAGACCACCTTTGGCCGCTTCTTCTTCAGCCTTCTTGGCGGCTTCAGCCTCCTCATCCTTTTTGATCTGGCCGTCAAAAGACAACCCGGAAGACTGGCTGCCCGCATCGCCACCCTGTACCTCCTTGATGAAGCGCTGACTTTGCAGCTTCAAGCGCAGCATCAAATCGCCCTTGGCGTCGGCATTGAGCTGCAACTCCTGCAGAGAAATCTGGCCGGAGTCATACAGTTCAAACAGGCACTGATCAAAGGTTTTCATGCCCTGTTCGACCGATTTTTTCATGATCTCCTTCAATCCGCCGACTTCGCCTTTGGCAATCGCATCGCGTGAGGTGGCTGTGCTCAGGAGAATTTCGATGGCGGCAGCGCGCCCGCCCGACATTTTGCGCACCAACCGTTGCGAGATGAAGGCGCGCATGTTGAGCGAAATGTCGTTGAGAATCTGTTCGCGTTTTTCGATGGGGAAAAAGTTAACGATGCGGTCGATGGCCTGGTTGGCGCTGTTGGCGTGCAATGTCGCCATGCACAGATGGCCAGTTTCAGCAAAATTGAGCGCGTATTCCATCGTTTCCTGATCGCGAATTTCGCCAATCAGGATGACGTCGGGCGCCTGGCGCAGCGTATCTTTTAGCGCATCAAACCAGCCGACCGTGTCGACGCCAACCTCGCGATGGGTGACGATGCAGTTGATGTGGGTATGCACGTATTCGACCGGGTCTTCGATGGTGATGATGTGGCCGTGCGTTTCACGATTGCGCACCCCCAGCATGGCGGCCAGTGTGGTTGATTTGCCCGATCCGGTGCCACCCACCAGCAGGATGAGGCCGCGTTTTTCAAGAACCACTGTTTTCAGGATGGGTGGCAGACCCATCTGGTCGAAATCGGGAATCTCGGTGGTAATGACGCGAATTACCATGCCTGTACGCTGCTGTTGCGTGAAGATGTTGATGCGGAAACGACCGACACCTTCGAGCGCAATGGCGAAGTTTGAGCCTTTGCTGTCAATGAAGTTTTGCCACTGTTTCTCGCTTGCAATCGAGTGCGCCATCTTTTGCGTTTGTTCTGCCGTCAGTGGCGTATCGTTGAGTCTGGTGACCTTGCCGTTGAGCTTGATGGCGGGCGGGAAACCAGCGGTGACGAAGAGGTCTGATCCCTTCATGCCGACCATCGTGGTCAGCATCTTGTGCACGATGCCCCGGTATTGCGACTTTTCTTGCTGTTCCATAGCCAACCTCACCCAAAGAAAAAATTTTCGAACCGATATGGCGCGATTATTACAGCAGATATTTCAGTTGCTTGCCAGACTGAATTTCCGAAATAACATGCCCGCCATGGTTTGCATTCAGGCTTTTTTTGACGGGTTTTTCGTCGTAAAAACGATTTGCTCACCGTCGAGCAAAAAACTGCCGGCATCGAAATTCTGGTTTACATGGAGTTTTTTCTTGCCAAAGGTAATATCGAGCGCACCACAGAAGCCGACCCCTGCGACGAGCTGCGCACTCGCCATCAAGGCCAACTCCTTTTCCAATTCGTCTCTCTCCGGCAGCAGGCGGCCCCACATCTGAACTGCGTGTTGCCACGAAGTCTTGACGCGTTCGAGCATGCCGTCCTTGTCGCCATGCGAGGACAGGTACTTGATCAACTTTTCGAGATTGGCTTCCTCCTCCTTTTGCTTCTCGATTCTGTGCAGAAGATCCTGATATCTTGTCTCCAATACCGGATTTACGCCGAGTTGAATGCTGGTTACCCCTCCCACTGCCGCGCCAACAACTGGTGCCTGCACCAGAAGCATGGCGCGTGCCGAACCACCAACCAGGCGCCCACGACCACGTGATTTGGTACCGACGACGATTTGGTTGATGGCTTGTAAATCGCTTTGTAGTGCCATGTCCTCAATGGTAATGGCCGTTCCGGCGTACACCTGCGCGTTTTCAACGAAACGCGCCTCTACCGAGCCGCCAGCCCGTACTTTGGCATGCGCGATAATTCCGCCACCAACGTGGATGTCGCCACCGGCCTCGAGTTCGCCCGCGTCGACCACGCCGGTGACGATGATGTCGCCGCTAGCGTGTACTTTCATGCCCGGTAACACTTCGCCATCTACGTGCACTGTGCCATTGAATGAGATATTTCCGGATGCAACGTTGATGTCGCCCACGTGCAATACCTGCTCGATCATGACGCCGTTGCCGCAGCGAACCGGTTGTCCATTGAAAACAGCCAGGAGCAGATTGGGGTCGTCTTTCGAGACATAAGCGCCGAGCAAATTTTCGGCAAAAGTTTCGTTGCGTCCCGGCAGGGGATCGAGCGTCTCACCCCGGACGTTGTGACCAGAAACGCCGTTCGTCGGGGGGATGCGCCGCATCAGAGGTTGCTCAGCCTCCACCATCGGAATTGCGCCAAGTTCGCGAAAGTCCATCAGGCCATGAGCATCAATGCGTGGTGTGCGGTCACGCGTATCGGCGACGAGCAGCTCAAACCGGGTGTCTTGACCATTTTCCGGCGCTTTGCCGGTCGCCACCGTCACGCGTTGGTGCAACGTACTCTTGCACAGAAGCTCAACCGCAGGGGAATCCACGCCGAAAGTCACACCGGCCTCGCCAAGGGCGGCATAAACATCATCCGGTGTCACCGCTTTGCCGCCACAAGGGGGGCTTAGACTGACCAAGACCAACATGGCATCCGGTGCAATTTCCAGTGAGAAGCTGCCATCGCGGCGCTCGGCAATCTGCAACGTAAAATCCTTTTCTGCTGCGTTATAGCGCTGAACCAGCGCCGCAATGGCCCCTTCCAACTCGAACCAGCTACCATACCCGGCCTGCGCCAGCATGTTGCGCGCGCTATCAATGTCAAGCTGGGAGCGCACAGTTGTCGGCTCAACGATGGCCGACAGGCGGCCTTCTTCCTCTACAAACCGTAAGCCTGAGCATCCAGTCATCTCAGCTCCTTTCGCTTGAAGCGATATACCATCATAGACAAAAATCGCTTCCAGAATTCCTCAAGACTACACTGGGTCTTTGGTGCTGGCCTTATCAAACAGAATCTACTAAACTCAAAAGCATAATAGCAATAGCCTCTCGGGATGTCACCGCTAATTCTTCAAGGGAGACGATCATCGAAACCTGTCGTTTGACGGCCAGCCATGTGCGACTCGGGGTGCCTCTCCCCGGCGATATCTACGACGAGCATGGTCATATGCTGCTTTCCAAGGGGCTGGTTCTGGGTTCACAGACCCAACTTGACGAACTGCTTGAGCGTGGCTTGTACGTCGAACTCGGGTTGTTTGAAACGCATTTCAGATCCGTCTCTGCTCCACCTCTCGAAGCCATTGAGCAGAAATTTGATCCATTTCTTATTCGCGGCAGCATGAGGTTGAGCCTGAACCGGCTGCTCCATAGTCTCATTGATGCCTTGGCAAATAGCGTGCAACTTCTCGAATTTGCCGGGCATGTGCAGGATTATGCCAATAAGGATGTTGAGGCGGCGATTGCGGCCTGCTTGCTGGATCGCCAGGAAGAGTCTCGCGCTGCCGCGCACAGCCTGAGTTGCGCCATTCTCTGCTCATTGCTTGCCAAACGGCTCGGCTGGCCGGAAGAACGCCAGCGCAGCCTTGTCTGCGCTGCCTTGACGATGAATCTCGGCATGTTGGATTTGCAGCAGCGTTTATTGCGGCAGGCGACCCCTTTGACACCGGCTCAACTTGAGCAGGTACATGCTCACCCGGAGGCTGCCCTGGCTGCGCTGACAAACGTTGGTGTCAATGATTCCATATGGCGTGAGGCAGTGCGGCAACACCACGAAAAGCCAGGTGGCAAAGGTTATCCGCAGCGTCTGAACGAACCTGCTGAGGAAGGGCAACTGCTCAGGCTGGTTGATGTCTTTTTCGCCCGCGCCAGCGCCCGCGCTGATCGGTCGCCTTTGCCTCCGGCGCAGATCGTTCGTGCGCTCTTTGTTGAAGATGGCCAGGGAGTCTGTGCTTCACTCGTTGCCTGCCTCGTCAAAATGATCGGAATTTATCCGCCGGGAAGTTTTGTGAAACTCGCCAACGGTGAGATCGGTGTTGTTTTCCGCAACGGAGAAACCCAAAAAACGCCGGTAGTGGCTTCCGTGACCAACGCTAGTGGTATACCGCTCATGCAGCCCGTGCGTCGCGATACCTCACGCGAAGCATTTGTGATTTCCGGTACTGTCGGGTCAGACAAGGTCAGCGTTGGCTATGACTTGGGTAAGCTGTGGATCACCAACGCACATCACTGAGATAGTCTCCTGCCTGATTTTACTGCCGTTCCATTCGTGCCTTGATTTCCTGACTGAGTTGGAAAACTGACATGGCGTAGAAGCTGGAGCGGTTGTAGCGGGTGATGACGTAAAAGTTCTCGAATCCGAGCCAGTATTCGGTCTCAAAGCCTGGGGTGACGAGATCGACCAAGGTGACGATGGCGTCCGGCACCGCGCTGGAACGGATGCCTTGTTGTGCGAGATCACTGGTTTTCAGACTGGGGCGGATGCCGGCTTCAATCAGGCTGCGCTCAGGTTCGCGTTCAACGATGGCGGGTACGGCAATCGGTTCGCCAGCTTTCCAGCCATGCTGTTCGAGGAAGCGGGCAACGCTGCCGATGGCATCCTCGGTGCTGGCAGTCAGGTCGATGTGGCCGTCACCATCAAAGTCAATGGCGAAACGCCTTTGGCTGCCGGGCATGAATTGCGGAATGCCGATGGCACCGGCGAAGGAGCCTTTGATTTCGAGTGCATCGAAGCCGTTTTCGCGTGCCAGCAACAGGAATTGTTCCAGTTCGGTGCGGAAGAAGTCGGCGCGTGGCGGGTAGTGGAAAGCCAGCGTCGCCAGCGCCTGCATGACGCCGAAATTGCCCATATTGCGGCCGTAGATGGTTTCGACGCCGATGATGGCAACGATGATTTCCTCATGTACGCCGTATTGGGCACTGGCTTTGGTGATGGCGGCGCGGTTCTGCTGCCAGAAGCGAACGCCGTTCTCAATGCGCAGTTCATTGAGGAAACGCGGCCGATAACGTTGCCAGGAACGTTGCAGCGGGCTGGCGGGGGGCTTGATGAATTTGATGACTGTCGGGTTAGGGTGGATGCGGGCGAACTGGCTAATCAATTCCGCTTCCTTGAAACCATGCTTGCTCACCATTTCCTGAACGAAATCGAGGACGGCCGGATCGCTGGCGAAGTATTGCGGCTTGGTTTTAGCCGCATGCGCCGGCAGGCAAATGACAAAGGAAAGCAGGGTGGCGGACAGCAGTTTTTTCAAGAGGTTTTTCATCACGGTAAATCTTTGACTGCCTGACGCAGCTTTTCCAGGTTGATTGGGCCACGGCCGTAGCGCGCGGCAACATAAAGTCGGGCGACTTCCTCGAATGCCCTGCCGATTTCGGGATGTTTGCGTTGTAGTCGTGTTGCCAATTCCAGTGGCGCTTCCCAGTCGGCGCAATCGATACTACTCCGATGCAGATGGCGCAATGCCTGGTTCCACAATTTCCGGGCCGGGTCGAGACGCGGCCGGTGATAGAGAATCCAGGCGCTGACTGCCAGTAAAATCGCAGCGCTGACGCCGAGCATGATCATTCCCAAAGTCTGCCAGCGTGGGTCTTCGATGCCGAGGCCTTGCAAAAAGTCGCGCTGACGCTCGGCATTGTACCCGAGGACCCATTGGTTCCAGCCGTTGTTGATGGCTTCCCAGCGGTAACGTAGGCTTTTCAGCCAGTCCGAATTGATCTGGACGAGGGCTGGCAAAGGTTCGTCGCCAGACATGGCGGTGCTGATGCCGCCTTCGATGCGCGAAGGCGAGACGGCGGCAGTTGGATCGATCCGTATCCAGCCGCGCCCGGCCAGCCAGACTTCGGCCCAGGCGTGAGCGTCGGACTGGCGCACGACCAGATAATTGTCGACCGGATTCATTTCGCCGCCCTGGTAGCCTGTAACAACGCGCGCCGGCACGCCAGCAGCGCGCATCAGGGTGACGAAAGCGGCAGCGTAATGTTCACAAAAGCCGCGCCGGGAGAGGAAAAGGAAATCGTCCATCGGCTCGGTGCCGAGTAGTGGCGGGCGCAGGGTATAGAAGAATTTTTCCTGGCGGAAGTGGGAGAGTGCCTTCTGCACCAGTTTATCGGGTTGGGTATCGTCCATTCGCCAGCTTTCGGCCAGCGCCCGGGTGCGCGGATTGCGGCCGGGTGGCAGAGACAAATTTCGTTTGAGAGCTTGGGGTGCCTCGTTGATGTTGAAGCGATAGCTGGTTTGGGCAGCCAGTTCGTAACGCTGGCGCTGGCGGATTGGCTGCCGGGAGTACGCAGTCAGGGTTGGTGCGATTCGGACGCTGCCGGGTACGGCCACCGGAGCGTCAAGTGCCAGCAACCAGTATTGCTGGTGTGGTTCCAGCGTCAGGTTGTAGTCAATGGCCTGGCCACCAGCTTCGATGACGGGCGGTTTGACGAATTGGGATGTGGCCTGGCTCCAGGTGCTACCGTTCGTTTCCTCCAGTACAGGGCCGCGCCAGTAGAGTGTGTTGCGCTCGGGAAGCGTGTCGTTGAAACGGGCGCGCAGCACGATTTCGCCGCTTTGCGCCAGATTGGAAATGCTGCCCGGTGACATTTGATCGCTGAGGCCGGTACGGGCGCTGTAGGCATCTTTCGGCATGCCCCAGAGCGGCCCGTTGATGCGCGGAAACAGCACGTACAGAACAAGCATCAGGGGCAGGGCTTGCGCGGTCATGATGCCGGCGCGTCGCAGGATGGCCCATGGCTTGCAGGTGACGCCGCCGTGCAGGCGGATCAGGGTGGCGGTGATGAGGATGACGCAAGCTATTAGCCAGAGCCCGGTCGGGATGCTTTCCGAATCGAAGAAGTGGGTAAGCAGGACGAAATAACCGAGCATGATGCTGACGTAGGCATCGCGCCGGCTGCGGATTTCCATTAGCTTGAGGGCCGTAAAAATGACCAGCATGGCGGTGCCGGCCTCACGGCCAAACAGGGTGCGGAATTCGAGCAGGATGATGGCGATGGTGAGCAGGGTGCACAGCACAATAAGCCAGCGGTTGGGCAGGCGGGTGCCGCGCCACCATAGCCAGCTGCCCCAGGCCAGCAGGAGTGCGGCAAAAGCGCTCAGAAGGGTGCTCAAATGCAGGAAGTGCGGTAGGGTGGTCGCCAGTGCTACGGCAAACAGCCAGGGCACGGCGCTGCGGTCGAGGGCGTCCTGGGCTTTGAGATTCATGGCGAGGCCAATGCGAGGTTTTCGAGGCAGCGCTGGCGATGCGCCGTGCCTTCTGCTGGCGCAATTTCAACACCAGGCAGGCTTAGACCATAGCGTGAACCTGCCGCATCGGCCGCAAGAACCCAGCCGGTCAGGACTGACAGCCGGGTTTCCGTATCCATCTCATCGGGTAGCAGGCGCCAATCCAGCCACAGTTCATTTTGGGCGCCTCCAGAAAATTGTTTCACCAGCAGAGGCTTCTCGGCGCCATCCCTTGCCGCCGCTTTCCAGGCGATATGGCGGGGCGAGTCGGCCGGCTGACGCAGGCGCAGGCCGGCAAAATCCTCCTGGCCGCCGTCGCCGTGGCGGGTGCCGCTGATCGGCGCTGGCGAAGCTGGCGGCAACGGCAACATGAGCGGGCGGGGATAGACAAGGCATTCAATCGCGAAGCGGGGCGTGCTCCAGGCTCGGAAAAAGCCAAGAGGATAGCGGCTGGCCAAGTTGAGCACGGGCAAGGCCAGCCAGCCGCGACGACGGGCGGCAACCGGCAGGGCAACGCTGATCTGGCCGGCGGCAGGTAGCTCGCAGCGGACATAGGGATTGCCGCGTGCGCTGATCTCCAGGCCAAAACGTGCTTCTTGCCGTTCCTGACCGAGGTGCAAGAAAAAATGCGCTGTCTCGCCCGCGAATACCGGTTCTGCCCGACCCGGCGTGATGCTGATGCCGGCCAGGTTGCGGTAGACATGCACCATGCCGACTGGCCCTAGTCCGGCCAGCAGAAAAACCAGGGCATGGCCAAGTGCCAGATTGTAATTGATGGCACCGAGCAGCATGAGTACAAGTGCCACGGCAAAAAGGACACCGGCTCCGGTCGGCAGAATGTAGACCCGATCGCGGGTCAGCACGATCGGGTTTGTGCCGGCGGGTTGTCGCCAGCGCCAGGAGCGAAGCGCAGTGAACATCAGGGAATCGGAACGCTCTGGATCAGCGCCGCAATGTCTTCGTTTTTGGCGTGGCCGCCGCCCTGGGTCGAGCGCAGTCGATGGCGAGCAACAGCCGGAAGCACGGCCTGCACGTCGTCGGGTACGACCATTTCACGCCCTTCCATCCAGGCCCAGGCACGTGCAGCGGCCAGGAGGCCTAATCCGGCGCGCGGCGACAGACCGTGCAGAAAAGCGGATTGGCGTCGGCTGGCTTCTATCAGCGCCTGCACATAGTCGATGAGTGGTGACGCGGCATGAGTTCCAGCGGCGGCTTTTTGCAGCGTTGGCAGGTCGTCTGCCTTGAGAATTGGCTGCAGGCCGGCCGCTTGTTCACGCTGGTCGCCAGCGGTCAGCAGGGCGCGCTCGGCGGCGCGATCGGGATAACCGAGTTCGAGGCGCATCAGAAAACGGTCAAGTTGTGATTCCGGCAAAGGAAAAGTGCCGATCTGATGCGCCGGATTTTGCGTGGCAATGACGAAGAATGGGGAGGGTAGCGCCCGTGTTTCGCCATCGGCCGTCACTTGGCGTTCCTCCATGGCTTCGAGCAGGGCGCTCTGGGTCTTGGGTGTGGCGCGGTTGATTTCGTCGGCCAGCACGACCTGCGCAAAAATCGGGCCGGGCAGGAAGCGGAAATTGTCGCGTTCGCGCTGGTAGATCGAAATGCCGGTGATGTCGGCCGGCAGCAAGTCGCTGGTGAATTGAATGCGGGAGAATTGCAGGCCGAGCAGGCGCGCCAGAGTATGTGCCAAGGTGGTCTTGCCCGTTCCCGGCAAATCCTCGATAAGCAGGTGTCCGCCAGCAAAAAGGCAGGTCAGCGCCAGACGGATTTCCCTGTCCTTGCCGAGAATGACCCGGTTGGCGGCAGTCAGAACTGCGTTCAGCGGGTGCTTGGAAGAGCGGGCGGCATCAGACATTAAGCAAACTCCTGGCAGGTGGATGGCGACATTTTATGTGGTGGCAGGGTGGCGAACAAACGTACTTTCAGTGGGACATCAGGAATTGCGAAAAATTCCGGAAGCTGACATTGGCTGTCTTGTCGTCGTGCTTGTGACGGGAAGGCGAATGGGAAGATAATCCCGTCAAACAATCATGAAAAAATAAAGGGGCGAACATGGCAAAGACGGCTTATATCACCCATCCCGATTGTCGGCTGCACGACATGGGCGGCTACCATCCCGAATGTCCACAGCGCTTGCAGGCCATAGACGATTATCTGGTCAGCCAGGGCATGGACACCCTGCTGACATCCTATGGCGCCCCACTGGTGGCGCTGGAGGCGCTTTGTCGCGTGCATGCAAAAGATTATGTCGAGAAAGTGCGCGAGGCTGCACCAACGGCTGGAATTGTTCATCTCGATGCCGATACGGCGATGAATCCGCAGAGCTGGAAGGCGGCCTTGCGGGCGGCGGGCGCGGCGGTGCTAGCGGTTGATCTGGTCATGCGCGGCGAAGCCGATAACGCTTTTTGCGCTATTCGCCCGCCCGGTCATCACGCTTTGCGCGATGCGGCAATGGGCTTTTGCATCTTCAATAATGTTGCGGTGGCAGCGGCACATGCGCTGGAAGAACACCATCTGAAACGGGTGGCAATCATCGATTTTGACGTTCACCACGGCAACGGTACTGAGGAGATGTTTTCCGGCGATGCGCGGGTGTTGATGTGCAGCATTTTCCAGCATCCGTTTTTCCCTTTTAGTGGTACTCACGGCGCGGCGGCCAATATGCTCAACGTGCCGCTGGAGCGTGGCGCTGGCAGCAAGGAATTCCGCGCCGTCGTCGAACAGCAGTGGATTCCCCGGCTGGAGAGCTTTGAGCCGCAACTGATCCTGGTTTCCGCCGGTTTCGATGCCCATCGTGAAGATGACATTGGTGGCCTGGAGCTGGTCGATGAGGATTACGCTTGGTGTACGGAGCAGATCAAAAAGCTGGCACAGCGCTATGCGCAGGCACGCATCGTTTCGATGCTGGAAGGCGGTTATAACCTTGATGCGCTGGCGCGCAGCGTGGCAGCGCACTTGAAAGAGCTTGCCGCTTGATTCTCGCTACTCCAGATACTCAATAACCAGTTGTGGTCGCTGTACGCCCATGTATTCGTTGATTTCGAGTCGATAGGCGGCGCGGGTTTTTTGCGCGGGCTGGGTGCTGAAATTGAAGTGGATGGCCTCGATGCGGACATTGCCTTTTCTGAGCCTGAGCTTGAGGTGTTTTTCCTTCAGCACTTTTTGCTGTTCGACTTCAAATTCATCGACAAAAAGCGGCGCCGGGAAACCCTGGCCCCATATTTCGCTTTGCAGTAGTTTGGCGATTTCGATGGAAAAATAGCCGGATTCGAGTTCGCCATCGATACTCAAAGTACGGTCGAGATCGGCAGGCGCAATCAGTTCTCCGGCCACTTCGGCAAAGAGCTGGCGAAAACGCCCGAAATCGTCGGCACGCAACGTCAGACCTGCGGCCATGGCGTGGCCGCCAAACCGGAGCAGCAGGCCGGGAGCGCGTTTGGCGATGAGGTCAAGGGCGTCACGCAAGTGCAATCCGGCAATCGAGCGGCCAGAACCCTTCAGATCGCCGCTTTCGCTCCTGGCAAAGGCGAATACCGGGCGGTGCAATTTGTCCTTGATGCGTGAAGCGAGAATGCCGACGACGCCTTCGTGCCAGCCCTCGTCGAAGAGCGCAATGCCGGCGGCTTCTACTGTTTCCATGCCTTCAAGAATGGTCAGCGCCTGTTCCTGCATACCGGTTTCGATGCTGCGTCGCTCCTGATTGAAATCGTCGAGTTGCTGGGCGATGTTGTTGGCGCGCGACTGGTCGTCGGTAATCAGGCATTCGATGCCGAGCGCCATGTCAGCCAGTCGTCCTGCCGCATTGAGGCGTGGGCCGAGCAAGAAACCGAGGTCGAAGGCGCTGGCTTGCGCCGGATTTTTGCCGGCAGCACTAAAAAGGGCGGTAATGCCGGGCTGCATGCGGCCTGCGCGCATGCGCTTCAAGCCCTGGCTGACCAGGATGCGGTTATTGCCGTCGAGTTTGACCACGTCGGCTACCGTTCCGAGTGCAACGAGATCGAGCAGGTTGGCCAGATTGGGTTCGGGACGCTCGGCAAAATAGCCGCGACTGCGCAGTTCAGCGCGCAAGGCCAGCATGACGTAGAACATGACGCCGACCCCGGCCAGATTTTTGGAGGCAAAAGCACAGCCGGGCTGGTTGGGATTGACGATGCAGTCGGCTTGCGGCAATAACTCGCTCGGCAAGTGGTGGTCGGTAATGAGCGTAGCGATGCCGTATTCGCGGGCGCGGGCAACACCTTCGATACTGGCGATGCCGTTGTCGACGGTGATGATGAGGTCGGGTTCCTGGCGGGCGGCGATGTCCACAATTTCGGGCGACAGGCCGTAGCCGAGCTTGAAACGATCCGGCACCAGATAGCTGACTTGGGCGCCGAAAGCCCGTAGGGCGCGGATGCCGACCGCGCAGGCGGTGGCGCCGTCGCAATCGTAATCGGCGATGATCAGTAGCCGAGCTTCGGCTTCGAGAGCGTCGGCCAGCAGTTGCGCAGCCTCGACGGTATGGGTGAGGCTAGTCGGCGGCAGCAGGCGTTCAAGTCCGTAATCGAGTTCGCTGGCATCCTGCACGCCGCGTGCCGCATAAAGGCGGGCGAGTAGCGGATGCAGACCCTGCTGTTCGAGTTGCCAGATTTGGCGGGGAGAGGCACTGCGCGTAGTGAGTTGGATCATTACGGTGCATTATACGCGGCGGCAAAACCGGAGAGATATTGCCGCCGCCGAAAATCGGGATATTGGAACGCCAGGAAACGGCTGGTGAATGCGCCAGTGGTCATCCGGTAGCCGGACTACTGGATAGAGGTATAGTACCCGTGATCCTACAGTTCCTCATCCGATCCCCCGTCCGGATCTGCCCCTCCTGCACCACCCGGCGCATGGTCGATCCGCCGCGCATCGCAGCGGCCAGATGCCCGCCGCTGTGGGAAGCGGCCGGGCAGAGCGGCAATGATCTGCTAATCCAGCCCCTGCCGGAGTTCGATCAGCGGATTGCTTGATAAAGGATGGGCTTTTGAAGGTGCCCGACGGGGGCGTTCGTGTCTGTTGCTATGAAAACGAAAGGCGAAGAGCGTTTTCAGGGCAACAGACACAAATTCAGGGTGAATCGGGCGAGCCAATCCGGAAATCTGGCGGGAATTTACGGTTGACGATTGCAGACGGGTGCTGGGATACTTCGAGAAAGGTGGTTAAATTTCCTATCCATTTTTCAATGTTCGGAATGGGGATCGGGCAAGGCAGGGGGGCTGAACTGATGGTTCTTGGCGATACGGAAATTCTTGCGTCGCTAAAAAATGCTGAACGTGAGTTGACAGGGATTAGGGCGCGTCGCGTGGATGTTGTGCAAGAAATAGATGGCTGGAAGGGACGTAATGGTTCTCTGCGCCACCTGATCGCGAATGCCGAAAAAGAAAGCAAAATGAACCGGGAGCTTTACCAGAAAAACTATATTTCGCTCCCCAGATTGTTACAGATCGAGAGCCAGAAAACCCAGGCCGAAATTACGATGGGTGAGAAACTGGCGGAGTTGGCGCGTGCAATGCAGAAAAAAGCAGAACTTGACGCTGTAGAGTTTTCAGCGTTCGGGCCTATTGCAGTTGCCCAACAACGCTTGATGCGCGTTCGCATTCTGTCGCCTCAGGAGGGGATAACCTCAGATATGTGACCGTTGGAGGCGTTATTCCTCTTGGTGGAAGCATCCTTGAAGTGGCGCCGAACACCGAAGAGCTTGTTGTCGAGGCGAAAATTTTTACCGGATGATATTGATGTTGTTTCTCCATGACTTTCGTGTCAAGTTAAGTTGGCAGCGTATTAAGCTCACAGTCATGTAATGTTGCAAGAATTTTTTCTTGATATAGATTGATTTTTGATCCAATCGGGTTATTTTTTTGTAAAAATACCGGTTGTTTTTATGGTGATTTTTTAATTTAAATTTTTTGAAATTAATATACTTAGGGGCGATTTTTAATGGCAATAATGTCAATCTATAATACTCCTGTCAGGAGTGGTGTTTATGGTACTGTAACTGTTTATAATAGTAGCCAAATTACTATTGTTTCTGGATCTACAACCCAAAATTATTATGGCTATAATTTTGTTTATGGAAATAACTCAGTAGTAGGTGGAACACTCACCGGAACGAATTATTATGATAGCCTTAACGGTGGTTTGCAATATCAAATATCAGGGCTGAATCATTCAGCCGCATCGGTATACAGTTATGTGGCAAGTAATAATCAGAATGGGCTTATCCAATATTTGTTGAATGGCCCTGATGTCATAAATGGATCTTCCGGAGATGATCTTCTTTATGGGTATGATATGTCTGACACCATTTATGGTGGTGGTGGGAACGATACTTTAGTTGGCGGTACATATGGAGACTCCATGGTAGGAGGCCAAGGTAATGATACATATTATTTGTATGACAACAATGATGTTTTGGTTGAATATGCGAATGAGGGTAACGATACGGTAATTAGTGATTTATTCGGATATACCCTTGGCCAAAATTTTGAGAACCTTCGCTTCTCATTTTATGGCACCAATGGTACTGGAAATGAGCTTGATAATGTTATTACAGGCAATGACCGAGGTAATTTGCTCGATGGTAGAGCTGGAAGCGACACAATAAATGGTGGTGCAGGTATAGATACGGCAGATTACTCCAGTGCCAGCGCTGCCATCAATGTTGATCTCAGGAATAACGTTGCCAATAACGATGGGTTTGGTAACTTTGATTTACTTTATTCAATTGAAAATATTTATGGATCCGCTTACGATGACTACGTCGTCGGTGACGGCGGTGATAATCGGCTCGAAGGACGTTTGGGCAACGACACGCTGGATGGATCTTCTGGCAATGACGCGCTGATTGGCGGCGCCGGAAATGATACTTACGGTGTTGACTCCCTGAGTGACGTGGTCACTGAGTTAGCGGGAGAAGGCACGGACTCGGTCAATGTCATTCTGGCCAGTTATACCCTGGGGGCCAATGTCGAGAACATGCGTTACACCGGTGCGGGCAACTTCTCGGGAATAGGCAATGAGTTGGGTAACACTATTCAGGGTGGGGTCGGCAATGATGCGTTATATGGGTTGGCCGGGAACGACACGCTGATTGGTGGAGGCGGGAATGATGTGCTGGGTGGTGGTGCTGGCAACGACGATATGTC
>JAGTRX010000034.1 GCA_018262285.1 Pseudomonadota bacterium
ATCGCTCAGCAGCCTGCGCCAACGTGGCATTTCCATCGCCATTGACGACTTTGGCACCGGTTACTCTTCACTCTCCTACCTCGGACGCCTGCCAGCCAATCGCCTCAAAATCGACCGCTCTTTCATCCTGGCCATTTCCGGTGACAACACCGATGTCAACATTCCGGAAATGGTGACGCGACTCGGACGTCAGCTCAACATGAAAGTTATCGCCGAAGGCGTCGAAACCGGGCAACAGCTCAATCTCCTGAAAGCAATGGGGTGCGACGAAATACAGGGCTACCTGTACGCGCGACCGATGCTCTTTGATGAACTCCTGACCTGGCTTGACCAGCGCAAACCATGAGAAAACATCAATGCTCGACAAGCCAGCATCCCTACCCATGACAAACGAACGGACAATTGTGGGAGAATGAAACCCATGCGCCGCTATTACCTCATACTTCTTTTGCTTCTGTTTCCACTCGTCGGCTGCGAGCAGGTCAACGGGCTTCTTGGTATTGAAGACCTGGCCAAGAAGGAAGAGCGTCTGGAAGCCGATGGCCGCGCCGTCGGGGGCGGCTGCCGCCAATCCGGTCGCGCCATCGAAGACTGTTACGCCATCTATAGCTGGTTGCCCAGAGCCGCCGTCTACGCTGGCTGGCGCGACATGGACGCCTATATGCGGGAAAACAAGATCGAAACCATCGAACCGCAACTACCCCCCGTCGAACCGCCGGGCAGCCGAAAACGCCGCGCCGTTGACGACGAAGAGGACGACAAACCCACCAAAAAGCCTGCCAGCAAAGCCAAGGTCAAGACTGCCGCACCCACCGAAATTCCAGTGGAAAAAACGGAAAGCACAGACAAGGCTGCTGAGAAACCGACGACAGCAACGACAACAACAACGACCAACAAACCGGCTGCTACCCCAGAGCAAAAAGCGCCCACCGCCAAAGTCAAATCCACGCCATAAAACGGTCCTGTGCGCGGCAAAACTGCAAAAATCAGCAGAAAAAACCGATTTTGTTTGCAATTGTGTACGATTGCGTGCAAAGTGCGCGGCAGCGATCTTCAAGTAGTGTTGTTGTTGTTTGGTATTCAGTACCCGCGGTTCCGCGGTATTTCTTCCTTCACCACCCCGCCGTCTTGAGCTTCGCCCCAGCAACAGGTACTGTTAAGTGGTTCAATGATTCAAAGGGCTTTGGCTTTATCACTCCGGAAAATGGCGGCGAAGATCTCTTCGCGCATTTCTCCGCAATTCAAAGCCAGGGTTTCAAGACCCTCAAGGAAGGTCAGCGCGTCAGCTTCGACATCACTACCGGCCCCAAGGGTCAGCAAGCGTCGAACATTCGCGAGGCCTGATCGGATAACCGGCCTGCTCAATAACAGGCCGGAAATTCCGCATCGCCTTACCGGAAAAGCCCGGCACTGCCGGGCTTTTCCTTTTCCGCTTTCCTCTGGAGACCGCTAATGGCCAAGGAAGAACTTCTCGAAATGGAGGGCGTGGTCATGGAGGTACTCCCGGACTCACGCTTTCGTGTCACCCTCGACAATGGCCACAGCCTTGTCGCCTATACCGCCGGCAAAATGCGCAAACACCATATCCGCATCCTCGTCGGCGACAAGGTTTCCCTCGAACTCTCGCCTTACGACCTGAGCAAGGGGCGCATCAATTTCCGCCATATCGAAAACCGCACACCGGCGCCAACGCAACAACGCCGAAGATACTAAGTCGCCTTACGGCAATCCGCTGGCGTACTTTTACTGCGCCCGCAGCCAGTGCAGATAGTTCGTGTAGCGCTGGTGCAGATATTTCAGCTTCTGCAAATCGTCGTAAAGATGGCCGTAGAGTTTCTTGCCCTTCACCCGCTCGGCGGTCAGGCGCTCGATTTTGGTCAGGCGGGCGCGCGTATCGCGTTCGCTGACACCTTCCAGCCCCAGTTCAAATTCGGCCTTGCAGTCGCCCACCGCATCGTTGCGGTCAAGGTCGAGGCGGTTGTATTCGTCGCAGGCCTGATCGAAGAGATGACGTAGCCAGCTCAGGCGGTCGGTGCGGTAGGCGGCCTTTTCCGGCAGGTTGAAGAAGGGTGCTTCCAGATCCGGTTGCAGCTTGTCATGCAGAACGAAGGGCAATATCTGGCGCAGGTCTTCCAATGAAACCGCGCTGTTGCCACGGAAATAGGCCAGCGCCTTGGCGAAGACAAGCAGGGTCATCAGGTTGCGCACCGAAACGCCGTTTTTGGTCTGGCATCCCAGGTCTTTCAGGCGGTCGCGGCCATTGTCGGCAGCCACGCTTTGCCCCCAGTCGATACCGGAAAGTCGCGCCGTGTCCTTGGTCATGTATTCGAACTGGACGCCGGCAGTTTCGAACAGTTCGAACTGGCTGGCGAAAAACTCGAGACGACGGCGCACTTCCGCCGGCACTTCGATAGCACGAATTTCCTCGCCGATGCGGTCGACTTCTTTTTCAGTGAATATGATTTCGGCTGGAGCAAGTTCCTCCGGGCGGGCATTTTCCTCGATGCGAACCAGGAGGTCATTGAGAAAGCGCGGATTGAACGAAAGCGCCTGGACGATGACGTCGATGCGGTCTTTCAGCGCCTCGATCACCTGATAGGTGCCGCCGCCCTGATCGTCGTTGGCAGTCAGATACCAGGCTGATTCCGGGCACTCGAAAATATGGTTGAGGATTTCGGCGTAGTTGTCGCCCATCACCGTCAGCAAGGCGCTCTGCGTGCGGGTCGGAATGCGGTTGTATTCGTCAATGATTTTTACGCGCATGGAGAGCCAGTTGCGCCAGGCAATGCGGATGTCGCTCATGTTCTGGGCGGCGACAAGATCGGCCGGCAGCGGGTTGCCGAGCAGGTCGGCGATGGTCATCTGCGGGTGGCCGTGCTGCATGGCACGCCGCACTTCGCGTACCGGGTAGCCGGCCAGCACGCCCATCAAAATGGCGCTGGCCGTCTTGCCACGGCCGGGGCCACCGACAAAGAGGCATTTCTTGCGGGTGGCAAAGGTCAGGATTGGCAGCAGAATAAAGCTCGAATAACTCTGCGCTGATGGCAATGTCAGTGTGCGCTTGCTGTCGCCAACGCTAAAGCTTTGCGGCGGTCCATCGTTGTATTCGATGTCGTAATGTGGACTGATGATGGCGTTGTTGACGATCCAGAAATAGGCCTGACGCAACTTTTCATCAAGTGGCTGGCTACTTTCCTGCGGGGTAGCCAAGGCCTGCAGCGGCCCTTGGTACAACTCGGCCACGTCAAACTGGCGCGGTTTGGCCACCGGCCGGGGATTGGTCGGCGCCTGTGAAACGCGCCGGAAAAAATCGAGAGCGGGCATGCGCACCTCCGCAATAAAGTAACCCTCATTCTGGCACTGAAAACACGGGGCTGGAAAGGCAAAGCCATCCAGTCAAGGGTGAAAATCAGTTTTTCCGCTTAATCTGGCACTTGCCCAGATCGAAGGTGGTCGACTGGCTGCCATATTGCCAGGTGGCGTTGAAATTTCCGGCGGCATCGTAGGTCAGCGAGGCAATGATCGGCATGTAACCGGACACGCCGTTGAGCGGCTTGAGTTTGGCAATAGCCAGCGTTGTGCCAGCAGACTTGTTACGGAACACTTTGGCTTTGCCGGCATAGCAGTTAGTCCACAGACAGGCCGAGAACACCGCGTTTTTGTCGTTGTAGGTAAAGGACTCGGCGTGCTGAAAATTTTCGGTGATGCGCTTGCACTGGATCTTGTCGCACTCGTATTTGATTTCAGGAACGCAGTGATACTCCCTGGCGCCCGCCAGACTCGGGAGCGCAAGCAGCATTGTGAGTGCAGCAAGCAAACCGCACGATTTGCCTACCGGCAAAATGCGTTGGGGAAAATCGAGAAGCGGCATTGCACGCTCCAAGAGAAGGAGGTGACATTCTGGCACTGAACTGGTGCTTGTGTAATTGCTTCAGCTGTAGAAGTTCAGACTTAATTTGCCAGTTGCGACCTGCTTGCCCACAATATCCACATTCAGCCCTATCGCGATGCCGCAGATTTTTCGGTCTCAATGACTTTCCAGTCCTGTTCCCAGCGAGAGGGCAACGCATCATGCCAGCGCGGTTCCGGCAGGCCATGCCGGAGCGCGTGAATCTCGTAGGCGCTCATGCAAATCGACGACCAGTTCCGACTTGTCGGCTGGCTTGCCAGCCAGCGACCGGAAACACAATTCTCAAAGGATTGGTCGCGCGCTGCTGGCGTCAGCGACTCAATCGAACCAAGAAAATGGTAAGGCAGAAAATCTTCCGAGTACGCTGCTTTATCGTTTTCCTTGCCAGCCAGTTCCAGACCTCGGCGAATCCTCTGCGTCTGCAAAGGCCAAGTACGATTCTTGTCTTTGCTCAGCAGGGTCAGGCTATAAGCCTTGATCATCGCCGGTGCTTGATCGGGCGTCACACCGGGGCGGTCGAGGGCAATCAGTTTGAGCGCTGCTTGCTGCCGCAGGGGTTCGAAAGACGAACGCAGATAGAACTGAAGTTCGTGGCGACCGTAAAAAGCGGGGCATTTGAGCACGCATACTTCCAGAGCCCAGCGCTCGCCGCGTGCCACCCCAGCGCCAACGGCAGCGTGATTGCTGTCTTTTGCCGCCAGCCATTTCGCTTCGCGCCGACGGAAGTCTTCCTCCCAGGATTGCATTTTCCAGCCCAGCTCGAGCTCTTTTGGCACGGGCGCATCGCCCTTCTCGCCGGAGTGGCGCTTCTGGTAATCCTGATAGGCGCGTTTGCACTGGTAACTCCGGTGGTCAAGCGTGGCATGGCGCGGCAGCAAATTCCCACTGACACAGTATTTCAGCGCCTGCTCGGCTTTCTCGGCAGGCAGTGCATCAAGACGCATCTTGTAAAGATTGTCGGCAAGATGCTCTATGGCACCCTTCCCGGTGCCGTAGAGCTTGGCGTCGTCCGGTAGCGTCTCCACCAGTGCCCAGCCGCGCTCGGTATGGTGTCGGTTGATTTGCCAGCGCCCTTGGCCATCTTTTTCACCGGACAGAACGTCGTAAGCGAGCATCATCGGCAAGCGCTTTGCCTCAGCCAGTTGCGCTGAATCGCTCTGAATATAGCGTTGCGCGGCCTGTCGGCGCAACGCATGCTTTTCATCGCGGAAAACCAGATAATCGCCGCATTGAAGCACACATTCTTCCGCCGCCGCCAAATCGCCCTGCTCAATTTTGGCCTTCAATGCCAGGTAATTCTGCTTTTGCGTTTCTTCATTGGCGCCCCGTTCTCCGGCTTTAACCAGCAGCGCCGGCGAGGCAGCGACCAGCGCACCAGCCCATAATGCCTGGCAACCGATGGAACTGTTGTTCGACAGCAAATTGCAATTGCTGCAACCGGTCAGCGACAGACCGAGCGCCAGCCACAAAGCCGGGCGCGATAACGCGACGGGAAATTTATTATTTGTCATAGCCATTCGGCTCATCAATAATTATGCGGAGTACAGCAAGGTACCACGGCGCAGTTTGGCCGCCGTCCGGGAATAAGCTTGCTCCGGGTCAATGGGATGCCATTCTGGCATTGAACTGCTGATAGTGGATAGCTCGGGATTCAGACCGACAATCGTTTTTCTAAAACCGGGGGATTGCCAGACAGCGCAAATGGCGTATGTTGACCTCGTTTGAGGACACCACCTGGAGCACGACATGTTCAGAAAGCTGCTTGCCATCATTTTCCCTGCCCTCCTCACCATTCTTCCAGGCTGCGATGCTGTTATTTTTCAGGAGCTCAAACCCGGCGTTTCCAGGGATTTTGAAGTGCGTGACCGCATGGGGCCGCCAACGATGGAATGGAAAGAGACTGACGGAAGCCTCGTCTGGGAATATCCACGCACACCCAACGGCACCGTCAATTACATGGTGGTGATCGGCCCCGACAGCGTTCTGCGCGAAATACGCCAGGTGCTGACTGAAGAGAATTTTGCCAAGATTGTTCCTGGCATGGACAAGACCGAAGTCCGCCGCCTGCTGGGAAAACCGGCCGAAGATGCTTTTTATCCGCTCAAAAAGGAGTGGATCTGGAGCTGGAAAATCAAGGATGAAAACCGCACACAAACTTTCTTTGACGTTCATTTCGATGAGTCCGGCCGGGTGTTGCGCAGCAGCAGGCAGGAGAGCGCCATGCCAGGTTAAGCGGGGCTGAAAAGGCAAAACCCGTGACGCAACGCTATCCCCTTCATATCCACATCTCGACGCTCTTCGTCATTCTCATCCTGATCGTCGGCGGCAGTATCGGCTGGCTGGACTACCAGCAAAACCGCAATATGCTCGAATCCACTGCCGACGACATGGTCTCGCGCATCAGCCGCGAAACGGTGGCGGCAGTGAACAGCCTGGTGACGCCAGCAGAAATGGCAGTCAGCTTGCTCAGTCGCGAACGGCTGACCAAGGCTTCGACATTTGCCGGACGCATGCAGCATCTTGCCGCTCTGCGCGCCGCTTTGGCCGATTCCTCAGCCCTTACGGCCATTTACATGGGCTATGGCAACGGTGATTTTTTCCTGGTTCGCCGCCTGACCGACGATGCCGAACGCCGACTATTCAAGGCGCCAGACAAGACGGTCTACGTCGTGCAAAGCATTGAGCGTGGTTTGACGCCGTCACGCGGCCGCTACATTTATCTTGACAAGCAGTTAAGCCTTTTGCGTGACGAGGATCACCCGGAATATGTTCCAGGCTTCGATCCGCGCAGCCGGCCGTGGTTCCGGCAGGCGCAAGCGGCGAATGATCCGGTCAAGACGCCACCCTACGTTTTTTTCACCAACCGCAAAGTGGGGATGACGCTGGCGGTACGTGCCGCCGAGGGCGGCGGCGTACTGGGCGCCGACATTCTGCTCGAAACGCTGGGTGAAACACTGGCACGCCAGAAGGTGACACCGGCCACCCAGGTTTTGCTGGTGAACGCCCAGGGTGAGGTCATCGCTCACGAGGATATTGCCCGGATCTTGCGCAGCGCTAGCGATTCAGCGAGGAAGCCGGTGCTGGCCAGACTCGACCAGCTTGGGGTGCCGATTTTGTCGCGCTTGCAGAAGGTGGTGCGTCTCCTGAACGACAGCAAACAACATCACCATAAAATCGATGTCGATGGCGAAAGTTGGCGCGTCAATTTATCGCCGCTGGCGCTCAAGGGCGCCGAACCGATTTATCTGCTGACTGCCATCCCCGATCGTGAATTGCTGGCTACAGCGCAAACCATGATCGAGCGCTCGGCACTGATGACGCTGCTCATCATTGCGCTGGCGATTCCGGTTACCTGGCTGCTGGCGCGCAACATTTCCGGCTCTATCCGCGCTTTGGTCGCTGAAGCGGAAAGCATTCGCCACTTCGAATTCACCCGACCGATCGAAAATCGCTCACTGATCAAGGAAGTCGATGAACTGGCGAGCACGATGGCCAGCATGAAGCGCACCATCCAGCGTTTTCTCGACATCAGCCAGACCGTGGCGGCAGAGGATAATTTCGACCGCCTGTTGCCACGTCTGCTCAATGAGACCATGCAGGCGGCCAGCGCCGATGCCGGTGTGCTCTACCTGGCCGATGCAGGCCAGATCATCCCGGTGCTAGCGCGGCGGCGGACGGCGGCAGACAGCGCGGCCATCAACGGTGAATTCGCCAGTCTGGCCGAGGGCAAATCCGGCACTTTGCTCGGCGCCGCTCTGCTGGCTGCGGCAGCCCGTGGCGGCCAACTGACGGCGGACGATATTGAGCAACTCCAGCTCAACTCGCTGATCGATGCCGAAAATGCGGCGAACGAGGGGAAGCAGCACGCCATCGCGGTTCCCTTGCTCAATCGCCAGCACCAAACGGTCGGCGCCCTGCTGCTCATCTGCCTAGCGCCGGTCGATCAGGCGCTGGTCAACTTTATTGGGGCGCTCTCCGGTTCGGCTGCGGTTTCACTCGAAGCACGCGAACTGATCAAGGCGCAAAAAGCCCTGTTCGAGGCTTTTATACAGCTCATTGCCGGCGCGATCGACGCCAAGAGCGCCTATACCGGCGGCCACTGCGCCCGCGTGCCGGAACTGGCGAAAATGCTGGCGCACGCCGCCTGCAAACAAACCGAAGGGCCATTCAAGGATTTCAGCCTTGACGAAAATGCCTGGGAGGCACTGCATATTGCGGCTTGGCTGCACGATTGCGGCAAGATCACGACGCCCGATTTTGTCATCGACAAGGCGACCAAGCTGGAAACGATGGCCGACCGCATCCACGAGGTACGAATGCGTTTCGAGGTATTGAAACGCGATGCCGAAATCGCCTGTCTCAAGGCCGTTGCCACCGGTAGCAACGAAGTGGCGGAACGGGCACGACTGGCAGAAGAACTGGCACAGCTCGACGATGATTTCGCTTTTGTCGCAGCCTGCAACGAGGGTGGCGAGTTTATGGCACCGGACAAAATAGCACGCCTGCATACCATCGCAGCGCGAACCTGGCAGCGCACCCTGGATGACCGCATCGGCATTTCGTACGAGGAAAAGGCGCGCAAAGCCCCAACACCAGCGCAGCCCTTGCCAGCGACCGAGAATCTGCTGGCCGACAAGCCAGACCACTGCCTGCCGCGCCGGCCACAGGATCGCATCGCCAAGGACAACCCCTGGGGCTTTCGCCTGCCGGTTCCGGAACTGCTCTACAACCGGGGAGAACTACACAATCTGGAAGTGGCACGCGGCACGCTCACCGAAGAGGAGCGCTACAAGATCAACGAGCACATCATCCAAACCATAGTCATGCTCTCGCAACTACCATTCCCTAAGCATTTGCGCCATGTGCCTGAACTTGCCGGTGGTCACCACGAAAAAATGGACGGTAGCGGCTACCCACGCGGCCTGCATGGCAAGGAGATGAGCCCGGTGGCGCGGATGATGGCCATTGCCGATATTTTCGAAGCGCTCACCGCTGTCGATCGACCCTACAAGAAAGGCAAAGCGCTTTCCGAAACCATTGCCATCATGGCGCGGATGAAAAAAGAGGGCCATATCGACCCCAATCTTTTCGACCTCTTTTTAACTTCCGGGATCTATCGCGACTACGCCGAGCGCTATTTGCAGCCTGAGCAGATTGATGCGGTAAAAATTACCGACTATCTTGGCTAGGCTTTCTCGCGCGCCGACTTTGCAACAATGCTGGCGCAGATGATGCCGATTTCGTAGAGCAGGCACATCGGAATACCCAGCGCCAGTTGCGAGACCACATCCGGCGGTGTCACGACGGCGGCGATAACAAAGGCGCAGACAACAAAATAAGAACGCCACTGGCGCAATTTTTCAACACTGACAATTCCCATCCTGACCAACACCACCAGAACGACAGGCACCTCGAAGGCCAGTCCGAAAGCCGTAAACATGGTGAGGACAAAGGAAAGATATGACTCGATGTCGGGCGCCGCAGTGATGCTTTTGGGGGCAAAACTGGCGATGAATTTGAAGGCTTGCCCGAACACCAGAAAATAGCAAAAAGCCATGCCGAGCAGGAAAAGCAGGGTGCTGGCGATGAGCAGTGGCAGGCCAAGACGCTTTTCGTGCGCATAGAGTCCGGGGGCGACAAAGCTCCAGACCTGATAAAGCACAAAAGGCAAGGCAATGACGAAGGCGACCATTGAGGTCACCTTGATCGGCACCATAAACGGTGTAACAACGCCGATGGCCAGCATTTTAGTGCCTTGGGGCAAAGCTTGCGTCAGCGGCAAAGCGAGCAGGTCATAAATATAGCCCGGCCCCGGATAAATGCAGAGCGCAATAAATACGAGCCCAATGGCGACCAGGCTGCGAATCAGGCGGTCACGCAGTTCAATGAGATGCGAGATGAAGGAGGATTCTGCCAGATCGCTCATGATTGCTTGCCCGATTCCGCCGGCGGTGTCAGATCGGGTGTCTTGTCGTTCTCTGCGAGGAGATCCGCCAGTGACTTTTCGGACACCGTTTCCGGCACCGTTTCCCGCATCGATTCCTGCAGTTCGGCATGGGCACTTTCCATGCCCTCGCGCACCTCTGCCTCAAGCGAAAGCGCTGATTCCTGAAATTTGGCGCGCAGTTGCTTCAAGTCTTCCAGATGCAACTCGTTTTCAATATCCGACTTGACATCATTCACATAGCGTCGCGCCCGCCCGACCAGATGACCGACCGTGCGTGCCACGCCGGGTAAGCGTTCGGGGCCGACAAAAATCAAGGCGATGATGGCAATCACCATCAGTTCGGAAAAAGCGACGTCAAACACGCACTGAACCGATCAATCCCGAACCGAAAGGCAGGGTGCCCCTGTCATGACTTGGTTTTTTCCTTGACCTCAACATCGATGGTCTGGCCACTGACCTGGGCGGGAGTCTCGGATGCGGCAGTTTTGTCTTCAGCGCCTTTCATGCCGTCCTTGAATCCCTTGACGGCCGAACCCAGATCCTCGCCCACATTGCGCAGCTTCTTTGTCCCGAAAATAACCAGGACGATGACGAGTACGATAATCCAGTGCCAAATGCTGCCAAATCCCATGATGATCTCCAAAATTTTTTATCGGTCTGGCCAGATGTTCCGCCAAAAAACAAGGACAGAGCCAAAGTTTCCAGTCCTGCCAAAAGCACTTGGTGGCACTCCCTGCCATCCAGCCTCTCGCGCCGAGCCGATGATAGCCCCCGGCCTATGCCGTGGCAAGTCGTGTTCGCAGGCTATTTGTCAAGGAAAAGCATTCCCTTTCTCTGGACACAGGTTTATATTGGCGATTCCAACAACCAAATAATGGGGACAATCAAATGGAACGTCGTGATTTTCTTAAAAATGCATCCATCGGCGCCGCCGCTGGCGTAGCCGCTACCGTTGCCGGGCCGGCACTGGCGCAGAACCTGCCGCAAGTTAACTGGCGTTGCACCTCAAGTTTTCCGAAGAGTCTGGATACCATCCATGGTGGCGCCACCACCATAGCAAAGCGGGTCGAAGAACTCTCTGGCGGCAAATTCAAGATTCGTGTGTTTGCCCCCGGCGAAATCGTTCCGGGCGGCCAGGCGGCAGCCGATGCCGTTCAAGCGGGCACAGTCGAAGCCTGCCATACCTGCTCGTTCTATTCAGTCGGCAAGGACAAGACTTTTGCCTTTGGCACAGCCGTACCCTTTGGCATGAATTTCCGTAGCATGAATGCCTGGTATTACTTTGGCGGCGGCGAAAAAGTGCTGAATGACTTCTATGGCGGATTCAATATGGTGCATCTGCTTGCCGGCAACACCGGCACGCAAATGGCCGGCTGGTTCCGCAAGGAAATCAAGTCGCTGGCTGACGTCAAGGGTCTGAAGATGCGCATCAGCGGCCTCGGCGGTGAAGTCATGGCCAGGATTGGCGCGGTGCCGCAAATGGTTGCTGGTGCCGACATCTATCCGTCGCTGGAAAAAGGCACGATTGATGCCACCGAGTGGATCGGCCCCTACGACGATGAAAAGCTGGGCTTTAACAAGGTTGCCAAGTTCTACTACTATCCGGGATTCTGGGAGTCCGGCCCGTCGATCAACTTCTTTATCAACAAGCAGGCCTGGGAAAAACTGCCCAAGGAGTATAAGGAAATGCTTGAAGTGGCGGCATATGAAGCCAACATCACCATGATGGCCAAGTATGACCACCAGAATCCGATTGCGTTGTCCAAGCTGCTGAGCAGTGGCACTCAAGTGAAGAAACTGCCGGACGATGTTATGGAAGCCGCATACAAGGGCGCCCAGGATCTTTACAAGGAAGAGACTGCCAAGAATCCCAAGTTCAAGGTTGTTTACGATTCTTATTTTGGTTACCGCAAGAGCCAGCTGGCCTGGATGGGCGTTGCCGAAATGACCCTGGATCGTTTCATGATGGCACACAAGTAAGCCAGAGTTATCACTTGCCAAAAACCGCCGGTTCGCCGGCGGTTTTTTTATGCTCGCGAGAACTCGCCAGCTAATTGCTTGACCCGCACCGGCCTGCGTACGTACGCAATTCCGGAACCGCTTGACTCAACGGCAGTCGTCAATCCGCGAAAAAATACGTCAATATTTGAGCACTGCCCAAGGCAACAAAAATCATGATGAAGGGCGTATGCACACAGGACGCCCAGCTATAACTGGCCCAGAACGGGGAGGATGGTTTCCGGTCGGCTCGAGCCACAATGAATAAATGACTCAGAGCAATCAAAAACAGTATTACGCCATAAATCAGTTTCATGATGATCTCCCCGAATGTTCATACGCACCGATAAGGTGTGATTGAAAACACGATAGAAGAAAATTGAGATAAAATAAATTCGTATTATTTGATCATATAATCAATATTTCTCGATGTATTGGCATTCCCTATGAACCTGAAACATTTGTTCTATTTCTGGAAAGTGGCAAAGCTTGGCAGCATCGCCAGGGCGGCCGAAGCGATCAATGTCACCCCGCAGACTCTAAGCGGGCAAATTAGCCTGTTGCAAAAGAACCTCGGCACGAAATTGTTCGCCCGCAAAGGGCGATCTATTGTTCTGACCGAAGCAGGTGCCATGGCGATGGAGTACGCCGACGAGATGTTCGCCTTGAGTGACGAAATGGAAATGATGCTCAAGCATCAACCCAAAGGGCGGCCGCAAAAATTTTGCGTTGGCGTCTCTGATGCCATCCCAAAATCACTGGCATTCAAATTACTGCAACCTGCAGTTGTCGGGAACGAGGGGGTACGTATCGTCTGCCGGGAATGGCGAATTGATCGACTTTTGTCTGAACTATGTGTACACAGGCTTGATCTTGTAATTTCGGATTGTCCGATACCTTCGTCGTTCAATGTCCGAGCCTATAACCATCAATTGATTGAATCAGATCTGACTTTTTTGGCTCCTGAGGCCACCATGGCCAATAACTTACTGCCCTTCCCCGCCTGCCTTGCAACGATTCCATTACTACTGCCAGGGGAGGACGCCGGGTTCAGGAATGACCTTCAGATATGGTTTGAACGGCAGCGCATTCATCCGAGAGTAGTCGGAGAATTCGACGACAATGCGATGATGGTAGCCTTTGCCAAGGCAGGCATGGGCGCTTTCCCCGTGCCAACAATTGTTGCTGATGAGTACATCGGAACCGGCGGCCTGACAATCATTGGACGAATCAATCAGGTCAAAATAAACTACTTCGCCATTTCTGTGGAAAGGCGACTGAAGCATCCATGCGTCGTTGCCATTACGCAATCGGCCAAGAACTTTAGTTCGGATTTGGGCGAATAATCAAACCAGAATCTATGTTACAAAGTCGTTCGCAGCCATTGCAAACACATCGAGAGATATTGATTGCATTGTCAATTTATATCGATTATTTTTTAAGGCGAACTTCGACTATTCTGCTGGCTTCGTCAATGGGCATCGGAGGAGAACCCCGGCGTCACCGGATTTTTTTGCGCGCAACGTAGCAACCGGACGACATCCATGTTCTTGTAACCGCCCAGCAACCAAGAGGTTTTCATATGACTACCGCTCTGATCCTCATTTTTGTCATTGCTTACGCAGCCATTGCACTGGAACACCCGCTCAAGATCGGCAAATCGGCCTCGGCGCTAATCGGCGCCGGCCTGTTGTGGACGGTCTATGCCCTTTCCACCGGCGACGCCAATAAAATCAGCGGGGAACTGGGTCACTCCTTGATGGGCACAGCCCAGATCGTCTTCTTCCTGATGGGCGCCATGACCATCGTCGAAGTGGTTGATGCCCACAACGGCTTCGAAGTCATTACCAAACACATTAAGACTTCCAAACTGACGACGCTGATGTGGCTGGTCGGTTTTGTCACTTTTTTCCTCAGCGCCACCCTCGACAACCTGACCACCACCATCGTGATGATCTCACTAATGCGCAAGCTATTGGCCAAGCACGAGGATCGGCTGTACTTTGCCGGGATTATCGTCATAGCCGCCAATTCCGGCGGCGCCTGGTCGCCGATTGGCGACGTGACGACCACCATGCTGTGGATTGGCGGCCAGATCACGACGCTAGCTATTATTAAATCGGTTCTCCTGCCCGCTCTGGTCAGCATGCTGGTGCCGCTGGCGATTACGGCTTACGTCTTGCGCGGACGCGAGGTGTTTTCGGTCGAATGTCTGGAACGAAGAGAGGGGCTGCAAACCACCGACTTTGAACGCAACCTAATGTTCTTCATGGGCATCGGCATTCTGGTTGCTGTCCCTGCCTTCAAGACGGTCACCCACCTGCCGCCCTTTGTCGGCATCCTCTTTGGACTCGGCATTCTTTGGCTGGTTGGCGACCTGATTCATCGCAACAAGGAAGATGAGGACAAGCAACACCTAACGCTGGTACATGCCTTGAGCCGGATCGATATGGGGTCACTGGTGTTTTTTATCGGCATTCTGCTAGCAGTGGCGACGCTGGAACATACCCACATCCTGACCGCGCTGGCGCAATGGCTGGACAAAACCGTCGGCCGGCAAGACCTTATCGTGATGATCATCGGCATCGTCAGTGCCATTGTCGACAACGTGCCTCTCGTTGCCGCCGCCATGGGCATGTACAGCCTGACGACTTTTCCGCCCGATCATTTCCTGTGGGAGTTCCTGGCTTATTGTGCCGGCACTGGCGGTTCCATCCTCATCATTGGTTCCGCCGCCGGCGTTGCCGCGATGGGCCTGGAGAAAATCCATTTCTTCTGGTACGTCCGCAAAATCAGCGGGCTGGCCTTGGTAGGCTATTTTGCCGGCGCAGGCGTGTATTTACTGCAGTACAACCTGACCCATTAAGAGATTTCACGGCCGCACAGGCCATCATGAAACCGACTTTGCAGAGCCTTTTGGAAGCAAGTAGCAGCGCTCTTTGCTTCCCCCTTTTTTCGAGGGCTAGTTCCATTGTTTGACCGGAAATGTAGGCCGTCAAAACAAGTCGAAACAAGGTTATTGAGAAGGAGCAACCATGAGCAGACGTCCGCTTCGTATCGGCCTTTCCGCCCGTGTTTACCATCCACAGGCCGGCGCTACGGGATTGCAGTCAAAATCGCTGCACTACCTGGAGCAGTCGGTCGCACACTGGGTCATGTCACGCGACGTGATGGTGCTGATGATTCCGGCCATCAGTGGCGATGGCATTCTGCATCGTAGCAGCCTCCGCCTGTCGGACTATCCGCAATACCTGGACGGTCTCATTCTGCAAGGCGGCGCCGACATCAGCCCGCAAGCCTATGGCGAAACTGCAGCCCACCCCGACTGGCAGGGCGACCGAGTGCGCGACGCCTATGAAATGGAACTGCTGCACGAGTTCATGGAAGCCGGCAAACCGGTGCTCGGTATTTGTCGCGGTCTCCAACTGATCAATGTCGCACTTGGCGGTACGCTATATCAGGACATCCCAAGCCAGATCAACACAGCCGGCACACACTCGCACTCCGACTACGACCAGTTCAGCCACGCCATCGAATGGGAAGTTAATTCCGGCCTAGCCAGGCTTTTTCCAGAAATCAGTGGTGGCAATGTCGTCTCCATCCATCACCAGGCCATCAAAGCCCTGGGCAAGAGTTTGCAAGTGGAGGCGCGCAGCACCGGCGATGGATTGATTGAAGCCGTCCGCCTGCAAGGCAAGCCCTACGTTTTCGGCGTGCAGTGGCATCCCGAGTTCCATCCGCCCGGCAGTGAGAAACTGCTGGATTGCACCCCCATTCTCGACGAATTCCTCAACGCCGCACGGGGTCGGCGATGGTGAGTTCACTTCTGCTGCCCCTACGCACGGCCTGGGGAACCCTGCAGGAACGGCTGTTTTTCCTGCCACCATTCCCTGACCAACTCGATTCGCTCGCCCTTTTCAGCCTGCTTCTGGTTGTCGGCCTCTTGGTTGGCGAATGGCTGCGTGCCCATTTAGGCTGGCCCAAGGTCATCGGCTACGTCCTGGCCGGAACTGTTTTTGGCCCTTCGCTGTTAGGCTGGATCAGCATTGAGGCACTGGCGCAGACGCGTCCGGTCGCAGATGCTGCTCTCGGCCTGCTCATGCTCGAAATCGGGCGCCGCCTCGACCTGCGCTGGCTGCTGCGCAACCGTGATCTGGCGCGCGCCACTCTGGGCGACATTGTGCTGTCGTTCACCACCATTTTTCTGTTTGCCTACCTGGTGGTCGGCCTGCCCCCGGCCTGGGCGGCGGCGGCCGCCGCCGTCACCATGGCTTCGGCACCGGCCGTCGTCTTGCTGACAGTAGAAGAATTCAACGCGCAAGGGCAAGTCACTGAACGCATCATCCTGCACACAGCGCTAGGATCGGCGGCAGCCTTCGTTGTTTTTGCCGTGGTTGTCGGTATCGTTCATGCCCAGCACAGTAGCGACTGGCTTAATGCCGTGGTGCATCCGCTCTGGGTCAGCTTTGGCGCCATTTTGGTCGCCTGGCCTATCGCCGCCCTGGCCTTGCTGGTCGCCCGCCTTCTGCCCAAACGCTCGCTGGCGCAGGTGTTCATTCTGGTCGCAACCGCACTACTCGCGGTCGGCATTGCACGCATGCTGGCGGTACCTGTCTTCCTCACCCTCTTTGTCATGGGCGCCATGCTGGCGCTGCGCGACAAGGAGAAAACCCTGAGCTATACCAGCCTGCCCGAGGGTCACTGGCTGCTGGCCATCATTCTATTTGTTGTGGTCGGCGCTTCGCTGCCTTGGCAACAATTTACCTGGATCACCGGATTACAGGCGCTTGGCCTGCTTGTTGTGCGCGCCCTGGCCAAAATAGGCGCCTTTGCCTGGTCGGGCGGTAGCCTGCCGCGCGCCAAGCGAATTCTGGTCGGCATCGGCATCCAACCGCTTTCGGCAACCGCCGTTTTCATGGTCTACGAGCTTGCCGGCCTCTACCCGGAAATCGGCCGCTCGGCGCTGGCGCTACCGCTTTTCGCCGCTGCCATCATGGAATTGATTGGCCCCGCCCTTTGCCGGTTCGCCCTGGTACGGGCAGGTGAAACCACTAAGGACAGTAGCCAGAAGGGAGGCATCGCATGACTGCATTCACCGGCGAATTCAAGCAAAGCAGCCCCTTGACGCTGGGCGTCGAACTGGAACTGCAACTGCTTTCCCAGCGCGACTTTGACTTGACCCGCGCTGCCACCGATCTGCTCGGCAGCATGGATTACGACGGCCGCTTTGGTGAAATCAAGCTCGAAATCACCGAAAGCATGATCGAGGTCAGCACTTTGCCCCGCGCCACCGTCGATGGCATCGCCAGCGATCTCGACGGCCTGCGCCAGACCCTCATCACCCAGTGCTCGCGCAACAACATTGCCATCTGTGGCGGTGGCACGCATCCTTTTCATCACTGGCCGGATCGCCGTATCTGTCCGGGTGAGCGTTTCGACGAACTGTATAGCCGCTACGGCTATCTGGCCAAGCAATTCACGGTTTTCGGCCAGCACATCCATGTCGGCTGCACCTCGGCCGACGAGGCCATCTGGCTGACTCAGGCGCTGGCGCCCTATGTGCCGGTATTCATCGCACTTTCCGCCTCTTCGCCCTATGTGGATGGCGTCGATACCCTGTTCCAGTCCGCCCGCCTCAATGCCGTCTCGGCTTTCCCCCTCAGTGGGCAATGTCCGGAATTGAAAGACTGGGCGCAATTCGTCGAACATTTCCATTTCCTGCAGGATTGCGGCATCGTCAGCAGCATCAAGGATCTCTACTGGGACATCCGGCCAAAACCGGAATTCGGCACGGTTGAAATCCGCGTCTGCGACACACCGCTGACCATAGAACGCGCCGCCGCCCTGGCCGCACTGGCACAAAGTCTGGCGCGCCATCTACTGCGCACACGGCCGGCGATCAATACTGGTCTGCAATTGCACGTCGCCCGTTACAACAAATTCCAGGCCTGCCGCTACGGGTTCGATGCGCAGATTTCCGATCCGCTCCTGCGCAAACAAATCGGCATCAAGGACTGGCTGGGCGAGTTGCTTGACCAGTTAAGCGAAGACGCCCGCGAACTGAAATGTTCCACCTGGCTGGATTTGCTCAAAGTATCGCTCGCAGCCGAATCCAACGATGCCAGTTGGCTAAACGAACAACAAGCCAGGCACAAAAATCTCAACGATGTGACCCACGCCGCCGCCCTTCTGTTTGCGAGCGGCGCTACTGACAAACTGGGGGAAAACAAGCAATGAAGCTGACCACTGCAACCCTGGCCTTGACCCTGCTGGCTCTGCCCTTGCAGGCGAACGAAAATTGCAGCATCGAAACGCTCAAGACCGCCGGCAAAGCTCCCAATCCTTGGATCAACCTCGACAACCGCTTCTCTCCAGAACACCTGCGCTTTGGTCTACAATCGAACGGCCACTTCATGCCACGCCTGCGCATTCGGGCAAAGACTGCTGTCAACCTTCTCGAACCAGCGTCCAAACCGCTCAATCTAGCCAACATCAAAGCCAGCGACCCATTCGACCAACAGCAACGCAGCCTGAATTTCCTGCTCGACAGCCGCCTGTACGCCGATGGCGTGCTCGTGCTGCAAAATGGCAAAGTGCTGTCCGAAAGCTACCGCAACGGCCTTGGTGCCGAACAGGCCCGGCTCCTGCTCGGCGCAACGCGCCCGGTACTATCGTTGATGGGCGTCATGGCTATCAATCAGGGCAAGCTCCAGCCTGCCCGCTCGGTTGTGCACCATGTCCCAGAGCTTAACCAACAAGCCGCAATGCGAAAGCTGTCGATCCGACGCCTACTGGAAGGCAACAGCCAATTCCAGTGGTCAGGCGCCGAAATCAATGACTGGCAACTGGCTGGCGGCTGGAAATCCGGCAAGGCTGGCGCCGGAATGCGTGCCTGGCTCAAGCAGCCCGGGCGTTGGGAAAAAGAATGGATCGACGGCAACAGCACACTGTCTGAAACTTTCCCGGAAGATGACCTGCTGGTCTGGATACTGAACGAAACGCATCGCGCTTCCCTCGCCCAGATTTTTTGCGAAGGCGTACTCGGCAGTTTTCGACCCGAATACCCGGCTTATTGGCTGACCGACCAGAAAGGCACCGAACTGTCCGGAGGTCTGGCACTGTCGCTGCGTGACTTGGGGCGCTTTGGCCAGATGCTGGTCGACGCCCGTAGCACCAGCATCCGTACCAACATTCCGCCATGGTTCATCGAAACCCTGACCGCATCGGCATCAAGAGGCCAAGCAGCACAATCCGGACTGGAAGGATTGTCCAAAGGTAGCGAATCGCGTTACGGGTTTATCCGTCTTGGCGGCGCTCCCAACCGCATCGCCATTCTTGGCCCTTACGGCAACAGCCTCTATCTGGACTTTGACCGCCAACTGGTGGTTGCCATTTATGCCTCTTATCCCGGCAAGCACGGCCCGGCCATGCTCGCCACCCTTGATCAGGTGTGGAGCGGAATCAGCAGGGAAGTCCAAATCAGCCGGGGAAACCCTTGATGTCATCGTCTACGCTCTGGGCCGATTCTGGGGGCCAAGCGTGTTAAGAATGCATTACGTGGCACGCATCCTGACCGAAGAACGCATGTACAAAGTGCGCGCATGGACGACCCGATACGGCGCGTGGGCTGCAGGCGCATTTCGCTTCATGCCGGGAATTCGTTTTCCGGGGCAACTTGCCTGTGGGCTATTGCATGCTCCCTTTCGGAAATTCATTGCCGTCGATGGCGCCGCTGCCTTGCTTAGCGTTCCCACTCAGGTTTTCCTGGTCGGCTACTACGGCAAGGAAATCATTCATCCGATCAAGACCTACCAGCCTTGGGTTATTGCGGCTTTGGAACTTGGCGTGCTATTTCATTTTCGCCGTGGAATATTCGAGATCATTGCCACGATCCGACAACGGGACAAAACAAACTAGCAGGTGGCCAATTACCATCCAAACCCTCATTGTGAGCGCAGCGAAACAATCAGATTGCCACGGGTCTGACGACCCTCGCAATGACGAGAGTTGCCTGTTTGTCCCTGCTGAACCATTCGCCTGCACGCGACCTCTTCGACTGTTCAATACGCGCTTTATTTCCGGGCAAAAAAAGGCGGGGATTCCCCCCGCCTTTGGTTGAAGTTGCTGAACGCTTATTTGGCCTGTAAATCCTTAAGCCGATCAGCTTCGTCATCCTTTTTGTTCGCGTCATCCGACTGCTGCATCTGCTGCATAAGATCGACTGCCGTGGTGGCGGCTGGTTTGTCGCCTGGTTTGGCCATGGCTCTATACGAGGCCAGTTGCGGGAAGGCAATCAGGGTGGCAACCGCGATCAACTGAATGAGCACAAACGGAATGGCGCCCCAGTAGATGTCGGTGGTCTTGACCGCCTTTGGCGCCACCGAACGCAGGTAGAAGAGCGCAAAACCAAACGGTGGATGCATGAAGGAAGTCTGCAGGTTCATGCCGATCAGCACGCCGAAGAAGATCAGGTCGATGCCCAGCTTTTCCGCCACTGGTGCCAACAAAGGCAGGATGATGAAGGCGATCTCGAAATAATCAAGGAAGAAGGCCAGGAAAAACACCATCACGTTGACCACGATCAGGAAGCCAATGGCACCTCCGGGCAAACCGCTCAACAGATGCTCGACCCACAGGTCGCCGCTGACGCCGTAAAAGGTGAGCGAGAAGACGCGGGCACCGACCAGGATGAACACCACGAAGGTGGTCAGCCGAGCCGTGCTTTCCAGAGCCTGCTTCAGCAGTTTCATGTTAATGCGCTTGCGCAGCAGCGCCAGAATCAGCGCCCCAGTGCCGCCCATGGCGCCGCCTTCGGTTGGCGTTGCCACGCCCATGAAAATGGTGCCGAGGACCAGGAAGATCAAAATCAGCGGCGGCAGCATGGTGGTAACAACGCGAACGAAAAGCTTCATGCCATGCAGGGTGCGGGCTTCGGGCGGCAAGGCCGGGCAGGAATTCGGCTTGATGATCGACATGATGAGGACAAAGATCATGTAGAAACCGACCAGCATCAGGCCGGGCACCATGGCGCCTTCGTACATGTCGCCAACCGATTTGCCGAGCTGGTCGGCCATGATGATCAGCACCAGTGACGGTGGGATGGCCATGGCCAGAGTACCGGAAGCGGCAATAACGCCTGTGGCCAGTCTCTGGTTATAGCCGTACTTGATCATGATCGGCAGCGAAATCAGGCCCATGGAAATGACCGAAGCGGCAACGACGCCGGTGGTGGCGGCCAGCATGGCGCCGACGACGCACACCGCGTAGGCCAGACCACCACGGATGTTACCGAACAGTTGGCCAATGGTCTCGAGCAAATCCTCGGCCATTCCCGATCGCTCCAGGATTAAGCCCATGAAGGTGAAGAAGGGCACCGCCATCAACACATCGTTGGCCATGACCCCGAACAGGCGTTCGGGCAAGGCCTGGAAAAGCGCCGGGGTCAGCAGGCCGAGATAGATGCCGAGTATGCCGAAAATAATGCCGTTGGCGCCGAGCGCAAAAGTGACCGGATAACCGAGCAGCAGGAAAAGAACCAGGCAGCCAAACATGATCGGCGCCATATTGGCAATCAAAAAGGCACTCATGCTAGCGCTCCCTTCTTTTCTTGTTCGGCCTTGAGGTCGGCCGCCAGTTTTTCTTCCGCAGTCATCTCGTGCTCATGCGCATAGGGATCAGGCAGATGGCCGGTGAGGTAGGCAATTTTCTTGATCACTTCCGAAATGCCCTGAATGAATAGCAAGATGAGGCCGAGCGGCAGTATGACCCGCACTGGCCAGCGCACGAGACCGCCCGGACTGGGAGACATCTCGCCAATCCGGACGGAATCGATGACCGCCGGCAGTGAAAGATAAAAAATGCCTACCACCATGGGAGTGAGGAAAAGGAAGAAACACACGACGTCGATCCAGCCCTGCACTTTATGCGGGAAGTGGCCGGCAAGAACGTCGATGCGGATATGGGCGTTCTTGAGCAAGCCATAGCCGGCCATCAGCATGAAAACCGCGGCGAATAGATACCACTGCATTTCCAGCCAGGCGTTCGAGCTGTAATTGATGGTGTAACGCATCATTGCGTTAAAACTGCTGAGCAAGGTCATGGCCAGTACCAGCCACATGACCATCTTGCAGACGCGTTCAGACATCGCGTCAATCAGGCCGGATAACTTCAAAAAGAATTGCATCTTGTTTGCCCCCTCCTTATTGTTTATAAAAATTCGAAGCCTGCAGGCAACAGGCTGTCTCCGGGGGAAAGAATACATCTCTCAAGCAGTCGCTACAATAACTTTCCGGATAGCTCAAGGTTTATTTCGAGCCTTGTCGAGCTGCTTGCACAACTGCTCGGCGCCCTCCAGCAGGCGCGGGGTGTGGCGCTGAATCAAATCCGGGGCGATGTGGAAAAGGTTTTCGCGCTTGACGGCTTCGAGTTGCGACCAGCGCTTCCACTCATCGAGCCAGGGCGGCCGAGCCGCATCACTGCCTGAAGCGATAATGACCTGCGGCCGAGCGGCCAGTACGGCCTCGACGTTGACTGTCGGCGCCAGCACCGGCAAATCTGCAAAAACGTTCTCGCCACCACACAGCCGAATGGCGTCGGTAATGAGTTGGCGAGCACCGACGGTCACCATCGGGCGCTGCCAGATTTGGTAGAAGACACGTATCGGCGTTTTGCCGGAATAAGCGGCACGCAGGGCGGCAAGACGCTGGCGGAATTGTGCAGCGGCAGGATTGGCGATTTCTGCCGTGGCAGCCAGCTGGCCATAGCGTTCGATATCACTGGCAACGCTCTCCATACGATCCGATTGCACCAGAAAAACAACCAGCCCCAGTGCTTTAAGTTTCTCGATTTGTGTGGTCGGCGTGCCGCCCTGCCAGGCAATGAT
>JAGTRX010000213.1 GCA_018262285.1 Pseudomonadota bacterium
GCCTGAATGAAGCGCTGGTGCATAACGGGGATTTCGCGAATTATCATTCAGTCTGCGAGTATCTGCGGCAGCGAAAAATCCACCAGCAGTTCCTGACTGATACAGAAGTTTCCGTGCAGCTTTTTGATCTGTGGGACCGTGTGTATAAGTACCCCCTGGAATATATTATCGAGGCGCTGGCCCCAACGACCGAGCTGGACTTCGACCAGTTGCCTCCGGAAAAGCAACTTATTTACCGGCAAATTCAGGCCACCCATATTCACGCCTCCCCGGATGGGCCGTGGTTCTTTATCATTGCCCGCAGCCAGCCTGATAAAAAGAAGGTCCAACTTCTAGGCATAACCGATACAGCAATGCTGCGCCCGCAGGTATTCGCCCTTTCGCAGGATGGCGATGTCCAGATCGGCTTGATATGTTCTGAGAAGCAGGCCATCGACGCCACTCTGCGAAGCCTGGCACAAGAGGATGCGCGCTTTTGCCCCGTGGCGGACAAGTACTGGAACGCCCGCGGCGGATCGAGCAGTGACGGTGGCGCCTTTATTTTCACGGTTTCCGCTGATCGTGACGGCAAAAAACTGCTGACGTGCACGGACAAGTTCGGCAGGGCCATCATGGTCGAATCGGGCAACACAAGGTGTGATACGTCGGCGACGGAAATCCGCCAGCTTGAGACGCCTGCAGCCCTCAGGGAACTCGTGAATCAGTGGCTGCAAAAAGGGAATGTGGAGGATCTCTTCGCCTACGCGGTGAACCTTCCGTCCTGGGCTGCCGGCGAATTGAGTCAGTTCTGCCGCCTGGTGGTTCAAGGGGCCGATAATGCCAAATCGCGCGCAACCGCCATCGAACTGCTGTCGCTGTTGCGCGACCGTCGATTCGATACAGGTGATAAGCGCCGGGCAACTGTAGTCCGCGTTGTCGATGACATATTGGAAGCCCTGTTTGACAGCGCTCCGCTTTTCGCGGAACCGGCAAGCCGCTTTTGGCGCAGGGTGACCTGGGCAACTCGTGAGCGCCTGGTTCCACCGCGCGCAGGCGAGGAAAACCTGATCATTGATGCCCAGGGCTTCCCGCCCGAAGGGGATGATTGCGACGCCGCGCTTCTTCGCGCAGCCTATCAAAAGGGCTGGAAACGGTTCATCGTTTACCGTCTGCGCGGCCAGCGTTTCCATGGAGGAGGTCTCGGACCTGGTACAAACGATGTCCGCATTGATTTGTATGGATCGGATGGCGATTACACCGCCAGCGGCATGGACGGCTTGCAGGTTTACGTCCACGGCAACGCCCAAGACCAGGTTGCACAGATTGCCAAGAGCGGCAAGCTGGTTATCTATGGCGATGTCGGCCAAACCTTTATGTATGGCGCCAAAGGGGGCGAGGTGTTCGTCTTGGGTAATGCCGCTGGCAGACCCTTGATCAATGCTGTGGGACGCCCACGCGTGGTCATTAACGGCACATGCCTGGATTTTTTGGCGGAATCGTTCATGGCAGGAGATCCGCTGGCTGGCGGAGGCTTCGTCATCCTGAACGGCATCGAGTTCGACGGGCGCGGCCGCATGGTTCCCCAGTCAATGCCTTACCCCGGCAGCAATCTCTTCTCGCTTGCCAGTGGAGGAGCAATCTACATCAGGGATCCGCACTCCCTCGTGGTCGAACGCCAGCTGAATGGCGGAGTGCTTTCCACGCTCAGCGACAAGGATTGGCAGCTGATCCGTCCGTACTTGGCTGAAAATGAGCGCCTTTTCGGCATTCGTGCAAAGGATTTATTGACAGTGGACGGCAAAACTAAGACGCCTCAGGAAGTCTATCGAAAGGTCAGCGCGGTCAAGCTTTCGGTGCTGACCTAATGAGAGGCTGTGAAAAAATCGAAAAACGCACCGCCGAGGTGCAGAGGACACTGAGACCGCAAAGAAAAATGCTATGAATACAGTGATTTATTCTTCTCCCTCTGCGGTGGGATTTTTTCACAGCTGCTGACGCGCAACTGAAAACCACTTCATGGAGGAATGATGGCAGCCGTACTGGAAATTGACGATATTAACGGCAGATCTCTGCAGCAGATCTCAGCCCAAGGCAAGGTCTCGCCAATGCTTTGCTACCAATGCCAGAAGTGCACCAGCGGCTGCCCTGTTGCCTCCAGAGCCGACCTCAAACCGCACCAGGTGGTTCGCCTGGTGCAGATGGAGCAAAGTGACGAGGTTCTTTCGAGCCGATTCATCTGGGAATGCACCTCATGCCATACCTGCGCCACACGCTGTCCTCAAAAGATAGACATCGCCTCCATAAACGATGCACTGAGGGTAAGAAGTAAGGCATCTGCCAAGGTTGTCCCTGGCACAGCCGTTCCGACGTTTAATGATCTTTTCCTCAGCGCCATTCGCAAGCGGGGACGGATACACGAGTTGAGCCTTATGGCCGCATTCAAACTGCACACCATGCGTCTGCTCGCAGATTTCGACAAGCTGCCCATGATGATATTCAAGCGGAAACTGCCCTTGATCGGGTCGCATGTAGGCCAAAGACGTGAGCGGGAAGCAATGTTTCTCCGCGCTCGGAGAGGTGAAATGTAAATGAATTACGTTTTTTTTCCGGGCTGCTCATTGGATGGTACGGCAAAGGATTTTTACCTTTCCACATTGGCCGTAGCCTCCAAGTTGGATCTGGATTTGCCCGAACTGAAGGATTGGATTTGCTGTGGTTCTACCGCGGCGCACAGCAGCGATCCGCTGCTCGCAGATGCTCTGCCGGCCCAGAACCTTTCCAATGCCAAGGGCAAAACCGTCGCTGTGGCATGCGCAGCGTGTTACAGCCGCCTGAAGACGGCCAACAGCCGAATTTCCGGCGACCCGGCGATTCGTGCCAAGGTCGCCCAGGTCATCGGAAATAACTACGATGGCCATACGCCGGTAATGCATTTTTTGGAGCTCCTCTCCCGCGATGTAGGACGATCGCGAATCGCCAAGGCCGTCTGCCGGCCGCTTTCCGGACTTAGAGTCGCATGCTATTACGGGTGCCTGTTGTCGCGCCCGCCGGAAATCACCGGTTTTGATGATGCCGAGAACCCTACACTTATGGATCAACTCATTGAGGCGATTGGAGCCACGCCGGTGGATTGGCCGCACAAGACTGAGTGTTGTGGGGCAAGCTTC
>JAGTRX010000116.1 GCA_018262285.1 Pseudomonadota bacterium
GCACGGTGCGCAAGAAAAACCAGGTCAACGCCCTGGTCAAGATTCTCAGCGATTTCGCCGTATCGACGCTGGCCTATTTTTTCATCGGCTACGGTGTCGCCTACGGGGTCAATTTCTTTACCGGCGCAGAAACACTGGTACAAAGGAGCGGTTTCGACCTCGCCAAATTCTTCTTTCTGCTCACCTTCGCCGCCGCCATCCCGGCCATCATTTCGGGCGGCATCGCCGAACGGGCCAAATTTCACCCGCAACTGGCGGCAACTTTCGTCATCGTCGCGCTGATTTATCCCTTTTTTGAAGGCATTGCCTGGAATCAGGCTTTCGGCATACAAGCCTGGATGAAAGCCAATTTCGGTGCGGAATTCCACGATTTTGCCGGTTCGGTGGTCGTACACGCGGTCGGCGGCTGGATCGCCCTGCCCGCCGTGCTCCTTCTCGGCGCACGACGCGGCCGCTATTCCAAGACTGGCGCCGTTGCCGCCCATCCGCCCTCATCCATCCCCTTCCTCGCACTCGGTGCCTGGATACTTACTGTCGGCTGGTTCGGTTTCAATGTCATGAGCGCCCAAACCCTCGACAAGATTTCCGGTCTGGTCGCCATCAATTCCCTGATGGCCATGGCAGGAGGCACTCTGGTGGCGCTGTTTGTCGGCAAGAACGACCCCGGCTTTGTGCATAACGGCCCGTTGGCTGGCCTAGTCGCGGTCTGCGCCGGCTCCGACCTGATGCACCCCATCGGTGCCTTGGTCGTTGGCGGCGTCGCCAGCGCCCTGTTCGTCGGCATGTTCACCCTCACCCAGAATCGCTGGAAAATCGACGACGTGCTCGGTGTCTGGCCGCTGCACGGTCTGTGCGGCACCTGGGGCGGACTGGCAGCCGGCATTTTCGGCAGCAAGATGCTCGGCGGGGTTGGCGGTATCGCCTTCATGCCGCAGTTGTTGATGACCGCTTTGGCCATCGTCGTGGCACTTGTCGGTGGTACGCTGGTTTATGGTGCCTTGAAGAAAGTTGTCGGCATCCGCCTTGATCAGGAGGACGAATTCAACGGCACGGACATCACCATCCACAAAATCTCGGCCACACCGGAAAACGAGGTCAACTGGTAAAAAGCGCACTCAAGCCACGGGGCCAACCAGTCCCGTGGTCATCTTGTTTCAGGCAGTATCTTTCAGCAAGGGCTCAATCACCTTCGCCAAACTCTCCGGCGTTTCATTTGGTGCGTAACGTCCCACCACATCGCCTTCGGCATTGACCAGAAACTTGGTGAAATTCCACTTGATCGCCTCGCTGCCAAAAATCCCCGGCAGTGCCTTTTTCAGGTGCTGGTAAAGCGGATGCGCATTGTCGCCATTGACTGCAATCTTGGCAAAAAGTGGAAAAGTGACGTCGTAATTGAGCTGGCAGAACGAGGCAATTTCCGCCTCGTCACCCGGTTCCTGATGGGCGAACTGGTCACAGGGAAAGCCCAGAACGACCAGGCCACGCTCTTGATATTGCCGCCACAGCGCCTCCAGCCCAGCATATTGCGGCGTGAAGCCGCATTTGCTGGCAACGTTGACAATGAGCAAGACCTTACCGGCATAACGCTCAAGGAAAAACACTTCGCCGTCGATGCTTTTGACTTCGATGCTGTAAAACGGGTTCATATGCTTGACCTCCTCGGTTGATCTATTGTGGTGCTGCGCACCATTTTATCCGCATGACGACTACCAGGCTTCGATCTGTTACATTTAGGCAAGGAGAGGTCATATCATCGGAACAAACGGCACCAATCCATGCTGCCCACACAAGCACTTACTTGGTAGCATTCCGATTGTCTTTTCTACTGGCTTTCCGCCGGCACGAAACTCCTGAGCGTTTTGGCTTTTGCTGTTCATGAATTCAATATACCCCTTGGTTTTTGCCATAAAACAGGCGCTGATCCGACTCAGACCCCACTTTGTCGCCTACTTCACCACTATTCTTGGCCACCTCCGGCATCCCACCCGACGCGGCGTGATCCTTTCGCTGGCGTCCGTGCCTGCGCTGTTTCTACTCTACGTACTGATCCTGATTCCATTCACTCCCAGCATCAGCGACATTCGCAAGGCGGCATCGGAACAACCGGCACAAATCCTCTCGGCCGACGGCAAGAAACTGACCGAGTTCAAGCGATCCAACCGCGAATGGGTCAAGCTCGCCGATATTTCGCCGCATGTGATCAACGCCCTGATCGCCACCGAGGATCACCGCTTTTACGACCACTTCGGCCTCGATTGGCGACGCACCGGCGCCGCCGTTCTCAGCACTTTTAGTGGCAACCGTCAGGGCGGCTCCACCCTCACCCAGCAACTAGCGCGCAATCTCTACCCGGAAGAAATCGGCCGCGCCCCCACGCTTACCCGCAAGATCAAGGAAGCCATCACGGCATTGAAGATCGAGGCTATCCACTCCAAGGCCGAAATTCTTGAAACCTACCTCAACACGGTGCCTTTCCTCTACAACGCCTACGGCATCGAAATGGCGGCGCGCACCTATTTCGACAACTCGGCCAAAGCGCTGGACGTACTCGAAAGCGCCACCCTTGTCGGCATGCTCAAGGGCAATAGTTACTACAACCCGGTGCTCAACCCCGAGCGTGCCGTGCAACGCCGCAACACCGTGCTCGCGCAGATGGTCAAGCGCCAGAAACTGACGCCGGAAAAGTTTGAATTGCTCAAGAACAAACCCTTGCGCATCGATTTTGAACGGCAAATCGAAGCACCAGGGCCGGCACCACATTTCGCCCAGCAACTGCGCAAATGGCTAATCGCCTGGGCTGACCGTAATGACTACAACATCACCAGTGATGGGCTGGTGGTGCACACTACTATCGATTCTCGCCTGCAAACCCTAGCCAATCAGACCGTGAGCCGCCGGGGCAACCAGTTGCAGAATGTGGCCAACGCAACGTGGGGAATGCGCAAGGCGTGGAGCACCGACAACAAGCTGGTCGAGTCCTTCATCCGCGAATCGCTGGCATACCAGGCGGCCTGCGCCAAGGGAGTAGCACCTGAACAGGCCATGAAGCAGTTGCAGGCCGACAAGGCCTTCATGCAAACGCTACACCAGCAAAAGACGCTGATCCAGGCCGGTTTTCTGGCGATAGACCCGCGCAACGGCCATATCAAGGCCTGGGTCGGCAGCCGCGACTTTAATCAGGACGCCTTCGACCACGTCCAGCAGGCGCGCCGTCAGCCGGGCTCGACCTTCAAGCCTTTCGTCTATGGCGAGGCTTTCCGCCAAGGCCTCAGCCCGGACGACACCCTGATCGATCAGGCCGTGGAAATCGCCGTTGGCGGCAGCGAAATCTGGCGCCCCACCGATGGCAAACCGCCCAGCGGGCGCGCCACGAGTCTGCGTGATGGTCTGGTGCATTCGAAGAACACGATCACCGCGCAACTGATGCAGAAGGTTGGCCCAACCAAAGTGGCCAGTCTGGCGCGCACCATGGGTATACGCCAGAGCAAGCTCGAAGAAGTCCCTTCGCTTGCGCTGGGCACCAGTCCAGTCGCCCTGCAGGAAATGGTCACGGCCTACGGCACCATTGCCAATGGCGGCGGCTACGTCGAACCAGTGCTGGTCACCCGCATCGAAGACCGCAACGGCCGACTGCTTGAAGAATTTGCCCCCGTTTCACCCAAACCCGCCCTCCGCCGCAGCGTTGCCTATACGCTGCTTGACGTCATGCGCGGCGTCATCGACCGCGGCACTGGCTCCGGCATTCGAACCCGCTTCGGCATTCGCGCCGATGTCGCAGGAAAGACCGGCACTACTCAGGACAACGCCGACGGCTGGTTCATCCTGATGCACCCACAGCTTGTCGCCGGCGCCTGGGTCGGCTTCAACGATTCCCGCATCACACTGGGAAGCGACTACTGGGGCCAGGGCGCCCACAGTGCCCTACCAATCGTCGGCGATTTTTTCAGGAATGCGCTTCACACCCGCATCATCGACCCGCGCATCCGTTTCGAGCCACCTGACGAAAACAGTTTTCTGAAGCGCCAGTTCAGCCGCTTCAAGGATTGGCTGGTGAATCTGTTCACATCAAAGCCGGAGCCGACACCAAAGCCGCAACGTAGCCTAAAGCCCGCCAAGCCGGAAGAAAGCGAGCCGCCACCACAGAATGAGGCGGATGCGCTACAGGAAAAAATCGACGAGATCGTGGTGGAAATGAAAAAAGAGGAGACTGAACCGACGGCACCACCGCAACCCAGCCATTGAGTTCAAAGGGCCAGGAATGGAATGGCGTTATAAAACGCCTTCCTGCCGGGTAAGCTCAAGTTTTTTGATATCAAAGCCTTTTTCCGCCAGACGGCGCAGCAATTCCTGATAGGTCTTTTGATCGACTTTTGGCGTCCTGGAAAGCACCCACAGGTATTCTCGGCTCGGTTCGCTGACCGCTGCCAACTGGTAATCCTTATCAAGGTCGATAACCCAGTAATTCCCCCACACCGACGGCAGGAACGAAAGCCACCAGGGGGCGAATCTGACCTCAAGTTTGGCCGAGGTCGCCTCCCCCAATTGCCGGGCAACCCCCTTGGCTTCCTGCATTTCCCCGCTACTTTGCCGGCAACGGTTGATGACTTGCAGCGTGCCATCCGGTTCAAGGCGATATTCCGCCCTGGTCTCACCCACACACTTTTTCTGGAAGCGGTTGGGATACTTGGCGATTTCGTACCAGGTACCCATGTAACGCGCCACGTCCAACGCCTTGATGGTGGTCAACTCCTGGCCAGAACCTTGCGCCTGAGCCATTGCGTTGAGCATGCCAAGACAAAGAAGGGTAATGATGTGCTTGCACCTCATATGAAATTCCTTTTCTGCCTTGTGATTGCCGAAGGCCAGACGGCAAAGGACAGGTTCTCAGTTGAGGCGCTGGCCACATTCTGCGCAAAAGACATCATTACCGCTAACCACGGCCTGACATTTTGGGCAGGTAGGGATAGCTGGCTTGGGCGGCGCAACCGGAGCCGTCGGCATGACTGGGGCAGTAACAATGACCGACGCTGGCTTGCCTGCTGATTGGGGCTCGGCCTGACTGGCGCGCTCATCAATGGCGCTGGTGTCGATATCGCGACTCACAGCCAGATAGATGGTGATCATACCCAGGATGTAAGCGCAAAAGGCACTGCCGGAAAGCAAAGCACCGATAATCCCGGCACCAACGCTCATCGCAATGGCATGACCACTGCCGCTGAACGAAGTCAAGGAATGCATCCCAAAACCAAAGCCAGTGCCAATAATACTGGCCGAAAGACCAATAGTGTAAAAACCGCCAACGGCGAGGATGCCGTAAATCACACCAAAAACGACCATGAGCAAAATTGTGAGTAACAGGAAGCGAATGATGGTTTCAACCAGATGGTCGCGCAGAATGGCGGCAAACTGCTTGAGCGCTTCGCCTATGGTGGCGCCGCGCCAGATGGCTGGCGCCATGAGACTGCCGCCGAAAATGGTGCCAACATAGGCAACTCCGCTGCAGATCAGCAGCAGTGGGAAAACGACGCCGTAAAGAACCGGGCCAGCATAGGGAATTTTGCACAGCAGGATCAACAAGGCAGCAATCAGGCTGAAGGCGATCCAGCCAACGATGAAGATCAGGACGATAGCGAGCAGCTTGAAAAAACTGGTCATACCACCGAGTAGTGCCTGGCCGATGGCAGGCGGCGGCTGATTGAGCGCCTGGTGCATGAGAATAATGCCAACAGAGTTGATACCGAAGGCGGCAATCAGACCGCCCACAATTCCGGCAAAGACCGAAAGCACAATGGCAAAAGTGGTATTGCCGATGGCAATACCCGCAAGGCTGGCGCCAGTGAAAATGGCAAAGGCCAGAATGAAACAGCTGATGATGACACCCAAAGCGCGCCAGTTCTTCATTCCATCCAGAGAACGCAGCAGGTCAGTGTATTGTGAAGGCGAATTCATCGGTTCTTCTCCATTGATGGTTGAAAGTACTGAGTCGTATTTCATAAGGGGTCAAATTCTACGCCAAAGGGGTTCGGCATGCTAAGACCAATCATTTCAGCACTCCCGCCCCGAAAATCTGGAAACGATGCAAAAACATCTAAAGCGCATCTATCACAAATCAAGAATACCTGTTGAGCAAATATCCTTTTGGCACATTGCCTTTGCAGTATCCTTTGCCAAAAGTGTGCAACCAACTTAACGGATTTCGAGGGGAAACAGGCATGAATCCGCTGATCCAGGCGCTGTCGCGCTTCCTGCCCAAGCATCAGATCATCACCGACAAGCTGCGGCGACTGGCCTATGGCACCGACGCAAGTTTCTACCGCCTGATCCCCGAAGTCGTCGCCATTGTTGAAAACGAGGAAGAAGTCCGCGCCCTCTTGCAAGCAGCGCACACGCATCGCAAACCCGTCACTTTCCGCGCCGCTGGTACCAGCCTCTCTGGTCAGGCCGTCAGCGACGGCATTCTGGCGCTCATCGGCGAAGACTTTGCCACTTGCGAAATCGCCGCCGATGGCAACACCATCCGCCTTGGCCCCGGCATGATCGGTGGCCAGGTCAATGCCCGGCTGGCGCCGCTCGGCCGCAAGATTGGGCCTGACCCGGCGTCGATCAATGCCTGCAAGATCGGCGGTATTGCCGCCAACAACGCTTCCGGCATGTGCTGCGGCACAACGGAGAACAGTTACCGGACGCTGATCGGCTTACGCGTTATTCTTGGCGACGGTGCCATTCTCGATACCGAAGATGCCGAAAGCCTCGCCAATTTCCGTCACAGCCATGCCAGGCTGCTGGAAGAACTGGCCGAGATGGGCGCCAGTACTCGCGCCGATACCGCCCTGGCGGCACGTATCCACGACAAGTTCCGTATCAAGAACACCACCGGCTACAGCCTGAACGCCCTCATCGATTTTGATGACCCGATCGATATCCTGACCCATCTGATGATCGGCTCGGAAGGCACGCTCGGCTTCATTTCGCGCATCACCTACCGTACCGTCGTCGAAGACCCCTGCAAAGCCAGCGCTCTGGTTTTTTTCCCGGACATCGAAAATGCCTGTCAGGCCGTCATCCGTTTGCAACCACTGCCGGTGGCAGCCGTCGAACTGCTCGACCGCCCTGCCCTGCGCGCTGTCGAGAACAAACCGGGATTGCCGACCATCATCAAAAGTCTGGACGACGAAGCCGCCGCCCTGCTCATCGAAGTGCGCGCCCAACACTTTGAACTCTTGCAGCAGCGCATCGACTTGACGCTAAGCGCCCTGGCCGGTATCGCCACCGTCGAATCGCCACAGTTTTCCACCGACCCGGCCACCTGCGACATGTACTGGAAAGTGCGCAAAGGCACTTTCCCTGCGGTTGGCGCCGTGCGTCGCACCGGCACCACCGTCATTATCGAGGATGTCACTTTCCCGATCGAAGCGCTGGCGGCAGCCACCCTCGACCTGCAAGCCATCCTGCGCCGAAACAACTACCACGACGCGATCATCTTCGGCCATGCCCTGGAAGGCAACCTGCACTTCGTCTTCACGCAGGATTTCGGCAACCCGGCCGAAGTCGAGCGTTACGGCCGCATGATCGACGAGGTGTGCCATCTGGTCATCGACAAATACGACGGATCGCTGAAAGGCGAACACGGCACCGGCCGCAACATGGCGCCCTATGTCGAAATGGAATGGGGGAAACAGGCCACCGATCTGATGCGGCACATCAAACGCTTGTTCGACCCGGACAACCGCTTGAACCCCGGCGTCATCCTCAGCGACGACCCACAGACCCACCTGAAAAATTTGAAACCCCTACCGGCCGCCGAAGACATCGTCGACCGCTGTACCGAGTGCGGCTATTGCGAATTCATCTGCCCCTCGCACGGCCTCACCCTGTCGCCCCGCCAGCGCATCGTCAGTTGGCGCGAGATGTCGCGACGACTGGCGGCCGGCGAAAGCACCGCCGAACTCCAGAGCGACTTCGCCTATATGAGCCTCGACACCTGTGCCGCCTGCAGCCTGTGTTCCACGGTTTGCCCGATCAATATCGATACCGGCGAACTCACCCGCCGTTTGCGCGGCCGTGGCCTGGGCACGGTCAGCCACCAGATTGGCAACTGGGCAGCCGGTAATTTCGGCGGCGTTGCGACAGTAGCCCGCCTTGGCTTGACGCTCGGCCACGTCGCCTCCAGCCTGCTTGGCAACAAGTTGCTTGGCCGTCTTTCCGGCGGCGCCTGGAAGCCCGGCATGGCCCATCCGGTAAGGATGCCGACCTGGCATGGCCACACCAGCGGCGATCCTGTCGTCTATTTTCCGGCCTGCGGCGGCCGCATTTTCGGCCCTGATTCAGCGGGTGAACCCAGCTTGGCCGAAGTGGTCATCAAACTGCTGGTACGTGCCGGTTATGCGCCGCGCCTACCGGAAAATTTCGAGAAACTCTGCTGCGGTCAGATGTTGGCCAGCAAGGGCTTGGCAACAGAGGCCGACCGCATGTCCGATACGCTGATCGAAGCCCTTCTGAAAGCTGCCGACGAC
>JAGTRX010000035.1 GCA_018262285.1 Pseudomonadota bacterium
CAGCCGCCGCCAAACATTCTTTCCAGCCAGGCCGGGCTGATGGCGGACAAAAAGGTCTGGCGGAAGGTCTCGTTCATGCCCTTGATCGGCTGTTCCTTGAGGTCGTAGGCGCCATTTTTCCAGGCCGGATCGAGCCGGATCGGCACGCACCACGCGTCGACGACAGTACGGCCATAAGCGGTCAGTTGCAGCCCGGGGCAAATGACAGCAATGACACGCTTGACCATTTCCGGATACTCGACCGCCCACTGGACGGATTTGACCGAGCCGGCGGAAGGCCCGGCAACGGCAACCAGCTGCTTGATGCCGAGATGGTCGATCAGCGCCTTTTGCACATGCACCATATCGGCAACGGAAATGACCGGGAAATCGAGCCCGTAAGGTTTGCCGGTATCCGGATTGATGCTGGCCGGGCCGGTAGTGACAACATGGCCGTCGAAGACCTTGAGGCAGCACAGGCTATCGCTGCTGATGACAAAATAACGATCAGTGTCGATGGCCTTGCCGGAGCCGATGGCGACGTCCCACCAGCCGGGCAGGGGATCGCTTTCCTGGTAGCGGCCGGCAGCGTGCGCCGTGCCGGAAAAGTAATGGCAGACCAGAATGGCGTTGTCGCGGGCGGCATTCAGGGTGCCGTAGGTCTCGAAACCAACGCGGACATCCTTGAGCGTGCGGCCGTTGGTAGTGGTATAGGAGGGTAAGGTAAAGACCTGTCGTTGTGGGATCATGGAATTTCTCCTTTTCATCGCGGTAATAGCTGCTTCCCGAAAGATTATCGCGCTCGGCGCCACTTTCATCCAGACCAAAGGCGGTCTTTATTGCGAAAAAACCAACCGTTATCAAGGTGCAGCGGTCTCAGGCGTATAATTCCGCCTCATGTCTGAACTACAAGCTACCGGCCAAGCCGAAAATCCCCCGCCTGAAGCGCCTGCCTTCACCTTTGCCAATCTCGGTCTGGCGCCAGAACTTTTGCGCGCCGTCGAAGAAGAGGGCTACACGATACCGACCCCCATCCAGCGCCAGGCCATTCCCATTGTGCTGGCCGGGCAGGACATCATGGGCGGAGCGCAAACCGGTACCGGCAAAACGGCAGCCTTTACCTTGCCAATTCTGCAGCGCCTGTTGCCGCACGCCAGCAGCAGCCCCTCACCGGCGCGCCATCCTGTACGCGCTCTGATTTTGGCACCGACGCGCGAACTGGCACTACAGGTGCATGAATCGGTCAAAGCCTATAGCAAGTACGTGCCATTACGCAGCATGTGCGCCTTCGGTGGTGTCGATATCCGGACGCAAATTGAAGAGTTGCGCAAAGGCGTTGAAATTCTGGTCGCCACGCCCGGGCGCTTGCTCGATCACGTTGAGCAAAAGACGGTGAGCTTTGCCTCGGTACAAGTGCTGGTGCTTGACGAGGCCGACCGCATGCTGGACATGGGTTTCATTCCGGACGTGACGCGCATTCTCAATCTCATGCCCGCCAACCGCCAGAGCCTGCTCTTCTCGGCCACCTTTTCCGAGGAAATCAAACGGCTGGCCGATACCATGCTGAAATCTCCAGTGCTGGTCGAAGTGGCGCAGCGCAACATGGTGGTGGCAACCGTCACCCACCGGATTCATCCGGTTTCCGAATACGGTAAACGCGGCCTGCTCATCAAATTGCTGAAGTCGGGCGAAATCACTCAGAGCATCATTTTTGTCCGTACCAAGCAGGGTTGCTCGCGGCTGGCGCGCGAACTGCAACGCGCCGGTATCCGTGCCGACGCCATCCATGGCGACAAGAGCCAATTGGAGCGCATCAAGACCCTCGATGCCTTCAAGGATGGCAGCATCCATTTCCTCGTCGCCACCGATGTCGCGGCGCGTGGTCTGGATATCGACGACCTGCCCTACGTCATCAATTACGAACTGCCGCATACGCCGGAAGATTACGTGCACCGCACCGGCCGCACCGGCCGCGCCGGCAAGCTGGGCATTGCCATTTCACTCGCCTGTGCGGCTGAAGTCGGCTATCTAGTCGACATTGAAAAACTGATCAAGCGCCCGCTCGAACAAATCGAGGTGGCTGGTTTCGAGCCGGAAGAGCATTACGAATATCCGCCCGGTAACAAGAAAAAGCGGCCAGTGCCCGCTCGCGCAACGCCAGTTCCGGCCAAAGCGCCACTGGCCAGCAGGCCGACGGTAAAACGGCCGACAATTGCGGCCGACGGTTTTGATTTCAGCAAGCCCTACGAGCCAGTGGGCGAAATACCGGATTCTCCCGTAGCGCCTGCCAGACCGGATCCGCACAAGCCGCGCAAACCCATCGCCGCCCTGCTTGGCGGCCTCGGCAAAAAGTAAACCGTTCCTTTGACAAACTTTCAAATTTCCGAAAGAACACCATGAAAAAGCTCGTTTTATTGGTAAGCATCGTTCTAGCCGCTCAATTTGCTTTGGCCGCCAGCACCAACAAAACAACGCAAAACAGCAAAGAAACTACAACCAAGAATTCAAGCCAGCAAGGGCGTGATTCGAACAAGGCTTGCATGCTGGAACTCGATGGCAGCAATGCAGCGGACGTCAAGAAGAATTGTCAGAAAAAGCGTTAACGGCTGCGGAACACCAAAATCTCAGTTTTTACGCCGCGCCTATCCGGTCGAGTACCTCTTGCAAGCTCGCTGGTGTTGTCCAAAACCAGCCGCTACCATGCCCCGCCATGACGCAAACGGAACACTCTGGCCAAACGCCCTTGAGCATTCTTCGCCAGACCTTCGGTTTTGGTGCCTTTCGCGGACATCAGGCAGAAGTGGTCGATGAACTCCTTGCCGGCGGCGATGCGCTGGTACTGATGCCGACTGGCGGCGGCAAGTCGCTTTGTTTTCAGATCCCGGCCTTGCTGCGTCCGGGCTGCGGCGTTGTGGTTTCTCCCCTGATTGCACTCATGCAGAACCAAGTGGAAGCGCTGGTGCAACTCGGCGTGCGGGCGGCTTTCCTCAATTCCAGCCAGGAGTCTTCCGTCCAGCGCCGCGTCGAAGATCGCTTGTTTGCCGGCGATCTCGATCTGCTTTACGTTGCGCCGGAACGCCTGATGAGCGAGCGCGGCATCCACATGCTCGAACGTTTGCAGGCCAGAAATGCGCTGGCGCTATTTGCCATTGACGAGGCGCATTGCGTCTCGCAATGGGGGCATGATTTTCGCCCCGAGTATTTGCAGCTTTCGGCGCTGCACGAGCAGTTCCCCGAAGTACCGCGCATTGCGCTGACGGCGACGGCGGATGAGGTAACGCGTCAGGAAATCATTCGGCGGCTGGGTCTGGGCGAAGCGAAAATCTATATTTCCGGCTTTGATCGGCCCAACATCCGCTATACGGTGGTGGAAAAGGACAATCCACGTCGCCAGTTGCTGGCTTTTCTGGCCAATCATCAAGACGAGGCGGGAATCATCTACTGCCTGACGCGCAAGAAAGTCGAAGAAACCGCCGAATGGCTTAACGCCCAAGGTTGGTCGGCCTTGCCCTACCACGCCGGGCTTGCTGCCGAGCTGCGGGCGAAAAACCAGCGCGCCTTCCTCAACGAAGACGGGCAGGTGATGGTCGCGACCATCGCTTTCGGCATGGGGATCGACAAGCCGGACGTGCGTTTCGTGGCGCATCTCGATCTACCCAAAAGCATGGAAGCTTATTACCAGGAGACCGGTCGCGGCGGCCGCGATGGCGAACCGGCCGAGGCCTGGATGACCTATGGCATGCAGGACGTGGCGCTGCAACGTTCGCTGATCGAGAATTCGGAAGCCCCCGAAGCGCAAAAGCGGCTGGAGGCGCAAAAGCTCAATATTCTGCTTTCATTCTGCGAATCGCCAAGTTGCCGGCGGCAGTTCCTGCTCGAATATTTCGGCGAAGCCGCCACGCCCTGCGGTAATTGCGATGTCTGCCTGCATCCGCCGGAGTTGTGGGATGGCACCGATGCGGCGCGCAAGGCGCTGTCTGCTGTTTACCGCACCGGCATGCGCTTCGGCGTCCTGCACCTGATCGACATCCTGCGCGGCAAGGCGAGCGAAAAGGTCAAACAATGGGGGCATGACCGCCTGCCAACCTTCGGTGTTGGCGCCGATCTGGAAGAAGCCGACTGGCGCTCGGCCTTCCGCCAACTGGCCGCTGCCGGCCTGCTGCAAGTCGACCTGACCGAACATGGTGCGCTGAAGCTGACCGATGCGGCGCGGCCGGTATTGAAGGGTGAGCAGAAGGTGGAGTTTCGCCGCCGTCGTTCGCCACCGCCTTCGGCTAAAAAACGTCGGCCAGAAAGTATAATAAGCGGAAATCGCCAGGAAGCCGCATCAGCGCTGGCATCGACCGATCATGCCCTGTTTGAAGCCCTGCGCCAATGGCGCGGGTGCGAGGCCAAAACCCAGGGCGTTCCCGCCTACGTCATCCTGCACGACAAGACGCTGCGCGAACTGGCGCAGAACCGCCCGCAAAGTCGCAGCCAGTTGATGGCCATCAGCGGCATCGGCCAAGCCAAGGTGGAACGATACGGCGAGGCGATCTTGCAGCTGATCGCCGCGCAATAAGTGCTTTTTCGAAACTATAGTATCCCCGTCCCCTTTGCGCCTTTGTTCTGGATGCTTCTCAGTTATCGCTCATAAGAAATTTTGCAATTTCTACATCTTCTTCAATGGCTTTGGCAAAAGCTGCAAGTTTGTCGAACGCGACAATATCAAGTAAGAAAAAATCGTCACGCTGGTCCTTAAATTTGTCCAAGTAGGCGTAGCGAACCTCAAGTTGAAAATTGTCTTGAACGGGCTGTGGTTCTGATTCCGAGCAGAAATCGACCGAGTAAATTTTATCGAACGAACTGCACATAACAATCGGAAATTCGATAACTGACGGTTGCCATTTCCATTTCTTAAGCTCTGGGATGGATACAGGGAGCCCACGCATGGACACCATAGCGTTCAGCACTTGATTCAACGCTTTATAAAAAGGATCACTTTCTTGAGCCTTTTTATTGTCTGTTGAGAAGAGCTTCGCAACTCGCGGGCTTTGTGAAAGGTAATGATGTTTTTCTGTGTATATGTTGTTATCGCGAAAATGACTGCTGGAGCACACAAGTTTCATTGCCGAGTCTCGATCCTTGTCTGCGAACCAAAACACAGTATCCGAGGCAACGAATTTGCATTCAACAAACAAGCGAACAGCAATATCACCAACTAGGCTGCCGAATGAATCATGTAGAGGCCAAGCCTTTTCCGCTATCAGATCGATTTCTCGAGCTTTGTTTTGAGTTTGATCCATGTAATATGGACTTACAACAACGTGCCATCCGTTTGCTGTCAGCCAACGGGCTACTTTCGCGTGAAAATTGTTCCCGCTACTTTGAACCAACTCAATAATTTCTTTCGGTGTAGCCATTGCTCGCAGCCCCCTTACTAAATGCATAATGCTGGACGGAAGCGGTAGCCGAGGCAAGCGTTTTTTGCTGCTGCAACCCCAACCCAAAAGGGTCTACCATCGAAATTATCGGTGCAAAGGGGTCGGAGACATTTGCCATTTTGAAAGCTGAAATATCTCTCGTTTTCGCCAAGCGTGTATCAAGCCCTTTAGCGCCACAGCGCTAACTGAAAATAGCGCTGATCTCTTCGGCGTAGGCGTCGATTTCGTCCTTCAGCGCCAGATACTGTGACCCAGGGCGGTGCTGCTTGAGTGTTTCGTTGTCGTAGTCCTTGTAGAGCCACTCGAAATGCGCTCCAGCCATCACATTGCCGATGTAGACCAGGTCGCTCAGGTTTCTGGGCAACTCCGGCGCCGTCCGCAGGCAATCGTGATCACGCGTCGCATCAACAATTTCCTCGGGCATGCCGAGCGCGCTGAGCACCGAGATGCCGATGCTTTCGTGCCACTGCGTAACAAGATGCTTCAGGCTTTCCGGGCGTTCGAGCAGTTCAGGATAATGGCTGGCGCGGTAAAACATGTAGAAGGCACCGATGTCATGCACCATGCCGGCCAGAAAAGCCGTATCCGGATTGATACGCGTCATCCGGCACGCCATGACGTGGCAGGCGGCGGCCGTTTGTAGCGAGTGCTGCCAGAGCCGATGGGTTATCTCGTCGAAATTGGCCAGCTTGCCGGACAAGAGCAACTGCCGCATGGCGGTATTGAGACTGACCGTGCGCACAGCAAGTAGCCCCAGTCGCGCAACAGCCGCCTTGACGTTACGCACCGTCGCTCCGCCAGCATAGAGCGAGGAATTGGAAAGCGCGATCAGCTTGCTGCTGAGCAAGGGGTCAACGCCAACCACCTGGGCAATCCTGTCCAGAGAAATATCCGGGTCATCAAGCAGCTGACGGATGCGAACCGCCACATCGAAGCAGGTTGGGAAAATGACCTCACCGGCCAATTCCTTGGCAATATCTTCGAGCATGTGGAAACGCTGCTCGGCCAGCTCGGCGCCGTGTTTGTCGTGTTCTGCGGTCGAAGGTGCCATGGGATTGCTTTAACGGAAATCGAGGGGAAATTGGCTGCTGGCGGATTATATGCTGAAGACTGATTTGAGAAGCCCAAGTCAAATCGAATCAGGATGGCGTGCTCATTGTTGTTGCAATTTTTGCTGCCGCCTCGCCAGGGCTCTTTGCAATATCCGGCATAAAATTTCTTCTTCCGCCTGCAGGGGATAGCGCTGGCTGATTTCAGTTTGCGCGCGTTGCGCCAGCCGCACCGTTTCTTCCGGCGCATCAAAGCAGTCAGCGTAAATTTGTGGCAGGCTGGAGAAATTGGCAAACAGGCGGCCGTTTTCGCCGTCGCGCACCAGTTCCCGATTGCCAGCGATATCGCGAACCAATACCGGAACGCCGGCCGCCATTGCTTCAGCGATGGAATGGCTCAATCCTTCATGGTCGGAAGCGTTGAGCAGCAGGCTGGCTTCGCGTAGCGCAGCCAGGTAATCCGGATGCGGCAGGCCGCAATGGCGCAGGATGCGCCCGGCAAGAGTTGGGTATTGGGCGGTCAGCGCAGCGATACGTGTTTCTATTTCGGCCGCATAATCGGCCTCAAGTGGCGGGCCGAGAACGATCAGAAAATGTGTCAGCCAGCGTGTCGCCAGCGTTTCGGCCAGGGCTTCGATGGTCGGCAAAACGCCCTTCAAACGGCGCAGACTGGCCGGGAAGAAGATCAGCCGTGCCTCGCTGCCGAGCCGCAGGCTGGCGCGCAGCGAATATCCGGAGTCGGTTTGAATATCGATACCATTGGCTTGCACTATCGTGTCGTCCGGCAGCGGCAAACCTTCCAGTCGGCGGCGCAGGTCTTCGGTCAGGCAAAGCAGGAAATCGGCGCGCCGCAGTATTTCCGCCATCGCAGCGCGGCGTTCGGGAATATCGACATCGGCGTTGGCGTCCGTACCGCTGGCCAGCAAGCCAAAAGGCAGAGGTGTCGACTCGGAACCAGAAAAAGCAGCCGCAAGAGGCTGACCGGCACGATAGACATGGATACCGAAAGCCAGATCAAGCCGCTCGCGAGCTGCCAGTTCGCGCAGTCTCTTGTGTTCATGTATCGACGCCGAGCCTTCGCCAGGCAATGGACGAAAGCGGATATTGGCCTGCGGTGCCCATGCCGCAGCAACGCGGCGCGCCGTTTCGGCATTGCCGGTCGCGGGGGTCAGCTTGCCGTAGATCAATAGGGTAGGGCGGTCGTTTTCTTGCGGTCGCGGCAGGTCGCGATACGAAGCCAACTGCCAGCCAGCGATGGCTTCTTGCCATTCGGCACTTTGCAACACTGCCATTTCATGCGCCCGTGCCGGCGAACGGCAGAATTCGCCTTGCTGCGGGTCATTGGCAAGAATGCCGGGGTGCACCATCAGTTCAACCCAGGTGCCACGCGGGTCGTCGAACTGCGCTGAACGCAAAGCCTCGGCCATAGGCACGGCCTGCAGGCGATAGCCCATGAGGGATTGGCCGACGAAGGCGTCGCTGCTGTATATCTTTTCTGCCCTGAATGTCAAAGCCACCAGTGCAGCTGCTTTGGCGACATCTTGCTGAAAACCGGCATTGAAATCGGCGTCAGCTGGCAAAGTTTCGGCAGCCTGCATCAGCTTTTGTTCGCAAGGCAAGCGGACACAATAGACGCCGTATTCGCGCGCCATGATCGGCGCCAACACTTCGGCGATGGCAGGTTCGACATGAATGTGATGGTGTCCGTCGACGTGGCTGGGCAGTTCGCCGGTGAGGGCGATGAAGCGGTCGAACTGGGCGCGCACAGCGGCGGCAATGTCACTGGCGGCAATCCAGTTTTCGGCCAAGGCGACGCGCAAGCCGAATTTGCCCCGCAGCTGCCCGCTATCGTCGCCAAGGCCACTGTCAGGCGGCGCCCGGCCTTCCGTCAGATTGAGGTGCAGGCCGAGCGGCAAATCCAGAGCCGTTGCCTGACTAGCTGCTGCTTCGGCGTTTTCGCCATCGACCAGCAGACTTGCCGAACTGATGGCACCGCACCCGAAAAGCTGGAGAATGCCCTTGTCGCGTTCGGAGCAAATGCCGAGATCGTCGGCGTTGATGATCAGGTAGCGATTGACCCCGGGCATGGCGGTAGCGCCACTTTTGCGGCCATAAGTATTGCGGGTGCCCGTCAAGCCCGGCGCATCATCGACAACGGCAAGACTTGGCGCTCAACGCTTGTTGCCAGGTTTGGGGCAATTTTTCTTGCACTCGTGATAGCCACCCCAACAAATCTTGTGCCCCTCGGGTGTAACGTATCGGCCGCTTCTGCTATCGGATTTGACGTACTGCGCCATGCACTGGTCTTTTGATTTTTCGCATTTCTGCAGGCAGTCAGGTGTGGCTGCAAAAACAGTGGTTTGGGCAAGAGCCAATAACGCCGCCAAAGACATTGGGGTTAGGATTCGCATATTTTCCTCCTGAAAAAACCGCTTACGGGAACCTCTAGCAATTCATTTCTGTCATTCCGGCGAAAGCCGAAATCCAGAAAAACCAACGAACTGGACACCGGCTTTCGCCGGTGTGACGAATTTTTGGGCGTCCATAAATCATCTTGATTAGAAAGGAACGTCAGCCAACGTGTAAATAACGTCATTGCGAGCGTAGCGAAGCAATCTCATCCAGCCTTGGAGAGTGCCACGAGCCTGACGGCTCTCGCAATGACATATCCCCGCGCATTGCCATTGCAGAAGCACATGCGATCCGTAATATCACAGCTGACGTTCATTACTAATCCGGTAAATCATAAACTGAAAATCATTGCTTGATCACGAAAATCGGCAGCACCTTTAGCGCTGGCCGACCCCCACATCGCCGAAAATTTTGCCCGCGCTTTGCGGCGGCGAACGCCAGTAAGGGCGCGGCGCGGCAACTTGGGCGCCGAGTTTGGCGGCAGCGTGCCAGGGCCAGCGCGGGTCATACATCATGCCGCGGCCAATGGCCACCAGATCGGCTTGCCCTGATGCGACAATCGCTTCGGCCTGCTCCGGCTCGGTAATCAGACCAACCGCGATGGTCGGCAAGCCGATTTCACGCTTGATTCTTGCCGCCAGCGCCACCTGATAACCCGGACCCGGCGGAATTTTCTGCTGCGGTGATACGCCGCCGCTCGAAACGTGAATGTAGGCACAGCCGCGCTCCTTGAGTGCCAGGCCAAACCGGATGCTCTGCTCGATGTCCCAGCCGCCTTCGACCCAGTCCGTTGCTGAAATGCGGATACCAACCGGAATTTCCAGCGGCACAGTGGCACGTACTGCCTCAAAAACCTCCAGCGGAAAACGCATGCGGTTTTCCGGCGTGCCGCCGTATTCGTCGGATCGAATATTGGCCAGCGGCGACAGATATTCATGCAGCAGGTAGCCATGTGCCGCGTGTACTTCAATGGCCTCAAAGCCGATGTTGTGAGCGCGTTTCGCCGCTGCCACAAAAGCCTGTTTGATGCGCAGCATGCCTTCCCGATCAAGTGCCTGCGGTGCTGCTTCGTGCGGCGCATGTGGCAGGCTGGAGGGTGCCAGGGTTGGCCAGCCGCCCTGTTCTTCCGTCATCAACTGACCGCCTTCCCAAGGGAGTTGGCTGGATGCCTTGCGGCCGGCATGTGCCAACTGGATGGCGATGGGCATGGGCGAATACTGGCGGATGGCGGCAATCACTCTTTTCAACGCTGCCTCAGTTGTATCAGACCACAGCCCGAGATCGCCTGGCGTAATGCGCCCTTCCGGCACCACTGCGGTCGCCTCGATAATCAGCAGGCCAGCACCGGAACAGGCCAATTGCCCGTAGTGGATGAGATGCCAGTCGGACGCCTCGCCCTCGCAGGCCGAATACTGGCACATCGGTGGAATGACGATACGGTTGCGCAGTTCGAGCGAACCGATGGAATAGGGGGTGAAAAGCAGGCTCATGTACAGTCTCGCAAATTGCTTCAGGAGGCGCCAAAAACTTCGTTCAACTGGCGGCTGACACGGATAAAGGTCGTGCGTTTGGAGAGCTCCTTGAGTTTGCGGGCACCAACGTAGGTACAGGCCGAACGCACGCCACCAAGGATGTCCTGCAGCGTTTTTTCGACCGCGCCACGATAATCGAGCAGGACTTCCTTGCCTTCCGAGGCACGGTAGGCTGCGACGCCGCCGGCGTATTTATCCATCGCCATGCACGAACTCATGCCGTAGAAACGCGCTTTTTTGACACCATTTTGCTCAATCAACTCGCCACCGCATTCGGCGTGGCCGGCCAGCATACCGCCGAGCATGACGAAATCGGCGCCGCCACCGAAGGCTTTGGCGATGTCACCGGGCGAGGTGCAGCCACCGTCGGCGCAGATCAGGCCGCCCAGTCCGTGCGCCGCATCGGCGCATTCGATAATGGCAGAGAGCTGCGGATAGCCGACTCCCGCCATTTTGCGGGTGGTGCATACCGAGCCGGGGCCGATGCCGACTTTGACAATATCAACACCGTCGAGTATCAGTTCCTCGGTCATTTCGCCGGTGACAACATTGCCGGCCATAATGGTGATGTGCGGCTCGGCTTTGCGCAATTTGTGGATGAAGTCGACGAAGGACTTGGTGTAGCCATTGGCAACATCAACGCAGACATAGCGGATGGACTCGCCGGTTTGCTCGCGCACACGGCAGAATTTATCGTAATCAGCGCGGGTAATTCCCATTGAGTAAAAGGTTGGCGCAAGGGCACAATGTTCGTGGAAGAAGTTGGACAGCTCCTGTTCCCCATAATGCTTGTGCAGGGCAACAGAAAGCTGGTGCCTGCCCAGCGCCCGCGCCATTTCGAAGGTACCAACGGTATCCATATTGGCAGCGATAATGGGAATGCCCTGATATTTGAGACCCGAGTGCAGGAAAAGGTATTCGCGCGAAATATCGACTTCGGAACGTGAGGTCAGGGTCGAGCGCTTGGGTCGAATGAGCACATCCTTGAAATCGAGTTTCAGGTCTTCTTCAATACGCATGATGGCCTCCTGCGAAGTTAATCGGCACCTTCGACGTAATAGTCCACCCGGCCGCGCGGCGCTAGATATTCGACAACATTGAGCGGCAGATTTTTAGGATTGACAGCGCTGGCAACCGTCAAATCGGTGTCGCGCAGATCCAGCAGAATAGCCTCGTTGCGCGGAATGTCCGGGTCGTGCAGCATGAGCAGTGGGTGCAGGATGTCGGCTGGATTGGTTTCAATGACTAGCCCGACCGCGCCATTCGACAGGCTGACGAAGGAACCGGGCGGATAGATGCCCAGCGTTTTGACGAAAAACTGCAGCGCTTCAGCATCGAAATGTTTGCTTTCCTTCTTGAAAAGATGGCTGACCGCTTCGGCCGGGGTTTTGGCTTGCGTCAGATCGAAGGGATTGCACAGGTTGTCGTAGCGGTTGGTGATGGCGGCGATACGCGCCAGTTTGGGAATTTTCTCGGCCGCCAGCCGATTCGGGAAACCGCTGCCATCCCAGCTTTCATGGTGACAGGCGATGATGTTTTTGGCGGCGACCGGCAGATCGCGCATTCCGGCCACCGCCTTGATGCCATAGCCGATGTGGGCGCGGTAGAAGTCTTCCTCGGGCGGGGTGCGGCTGGCAGCGCGCAGGATGCGTGGCGGCACTTCGCTCTTGCCGATATCGTGCAGCAAGGCGCCCAGCCCCAGGCATTTCATTTCCTCTTCGGAAAGTTTCATGGCTTTGCCGAGCAACAGCGACAAGACCATGACATTGACCGAGTGGAAGACCAGACCCGTTTCCTTATTCTTGGAGTGGACGAGATGAATGACCTCATTCTCGACGCCGATCAAGCCGGTGACCAGTCGTCCAACCAGAGATTTCGCCTGTGCATGCGCTTCAACAGGGCGTGAGACAACGGATTTCAAAACATCGGCCGCCAGCGCCGTATCTTTCTCATATTCCCGTTCCTGACGGGCAAACTGTTCGCGCTTTTGGCGCACGCGTTCGATGCGCGAGCGTTTGTCGTCAAGCATGCCGGCCAGCGCCGTAGCGCCAAAGTCCTCTTCCTCAGTTTTGTCCGATTTTTCAGAGAGTGGCGTCGCCGTGCTACGGGCCGGATCCCAGTCGATTTCGGACAGACCCATGAGCCGCAGTGCCTGGATCTGCTTCTGGCTGGTGATACGGAATTCGCTGAACAGAAAGGGATGGCTCAACCAGCCGACGCCGGAAAGCGTGACGAATACGCCGGGTTGCAGACGATTGATCGGAGCCTTTTCCATTTGATAGCGCAAAAATTAGTTCAGCCTCATTCTAACGCCGCTCAATCGAGTCGGGCAGTACGCAAATGGGCGACAAACTCGTTAGTAATGCGCTGCAGTGCGCTTTCGGTTGCCAGCACAAAGGCTGGAATGCTGTTTTCCGCCATGGCTTCTTCAGCGCTGTAAGTTTGCTGCCAGAGGCGTTTGCCCTTTTTCTCCAGGCGCAATTCCAGTTTGACCAGCGCCTTGTTCTGGGCGGCGATGCGCTCAAAGTGGATAACACGGCCGGAAACAATGTACTGCGTTTCATCCAGGCGTTCGGAGGCCTGTACGGTATTGCTCAGGCCGGCTTGCCGTAACTGTACAGCCAGGAATTGCTGCACCAGTTGGGCGGGCGTGTAGAACCAGTGGTGGTAGTGGTATTGCTGCAACTGGCGGCCGCCATCGCCGGCAAAAACCATGGCGCGCTCGCTGTAGAGACCTTCGGCCTTGAATGGCAATACGGTCACTTCGGCTTTCAGGAGCGGGCTGGTAGCGGGTGTGGCAGGCGAATTTTGCAACCGGTAGTATTTGTTTTCCGGCACTGGCGGCGCGCTCTGGCAGGCGGCCAGCAAAAGGGCGAACAATAGGGCGACAGACAGGCGTTTCATCGGTTTTCCTCAGTGGCGGCGGCATCGGCGGGCGGCTTGCTCTGGATGAGCAGCGACGGATTCAGGCGCAATTCCCGGGTCAATTCCCTGGTGTTGAGGCTGGTGCCTTCGAGATGATGCAGGATTGTATTCACGCGTTGTAAAACGACGCGCAATTCCGTCATGGTGGCATCGAGTTCAGGGCGATTTTTTGCGACCACGCCATGGGATTCGTCCAGCACCTTATCGAGGCGCTTGCGGGTTTCCTGCAATTCGGTACTCAGGCGCAGGAAATTGGCCGAAGAAGCGTTGGCATTCTTGAGCAAGGAAGCCAGCTGAGCGCCGTTTTCGCCGCCCAGAGTGGTTTCGACCAGCGCGGCGGAGTTATTGAGCTTTTTCAGCAGGACTTGCAGTTCCGGCAAGGCATCTTCCACCTTGTTACCAATGCGATCAACGCGCCGATTGACGTTTTCACTGAGGTTGGCCAGGGATTCGAACATATTGGCCGCCTCAAAACCGGGAATATCCTCGCCCGGTTTCAGCAGCGTTGTTTTTTTGCCCTCGCGAATCTCGATCAGCATGCCGGAAAGCAGACCGGAAGAACTGATCATGGCCTGACTGTCGGAAGGAATTTTCCAGCCGCGCTTGACCGCCAACCCAAGGCGATAGAGGGTCTGGCCGTCCTTCTGAGCTGCCTCGATGCTGTCGACGTGCCCCAGTTCAAAGCCCTGAAAGGCGACCGGTGCGCCGCGCTTGATGCCGGAAACACTTTTCAGGTGAGTGTAATAAATATCGCTTTTCTGGCTGTCGCCGCTGATCTTCAAGAGCGCGAAAATGAGCGCCGCCAGCATCAGCAGGACAAAGACGCCAACGGCAAAGTAATTGATGGTGTCGCGTTTCATGGGTTCTCCACTAGCCGGTCAGGCGGGCCAGATATTCCTCGGGATCGATCTGCTCCTGACGCGGCCGCCGGTTGAGCAGGTTCTGAATACGTTCATTGTCGGCGTTTTTCACTGCCTGCGTACTGTCGCACATCAGGACATGGCCCTGATCGAGCACGGTAATGCGGTCGGCGATCTTGAAGGCGCTTTCCAGTTCATGCGTGACGACGACGATGCTCATGTTCATGGCTTCGCGCAGGCGCAGGATCAGTTCGTCCAGTTCGGCCGAAACAACAGGGTCGAGGCCGGCCGAAGGCTCGTCGAAAAAGAGCAGCTTGGGATCCATGACGATGGCGCGCGCCAGCGCCGCCCGCTTGATCATGCCGCCGGACAGTTCGGAAGGCATCAGATTCTCGAAACCGGCCAGATTGACCACCTCCAGTTTCATGCGCGCCATGATGCGGATGGTGTGCGGGTCAAGCTTGGTGTGTTCGACCAGCGGCAATTCAACGTTCTCGCCGACAGTCATCGAATTGAACAGGGCGCCGCCCTGAAAAGAGACGCCGATGTTTTTCTGCAATTCCAGCATCTGCCGCGCATTGAGCTTGGTAATATCCTGCCCGAGCAGACGGATGCTGCCTGAAGCCGGGCGATTGAGACCGAGCAGATGGCGTAGCAGCGTGCTTTTTCCCGAACCGCTGCCGCCCATGATGACCATGATTTCGCCAGCGGCGACGTCGAAATTGATGTTGTGCAGGATTTCGCGCTCGCCATAGCGCACCACCAGGTTTTCCACCTCGATGACGGATTGGCAGGTGTCTTGCGCGTTCATGTCAGCGGTTCATGAAATAGGTGAACACGGCATCAATAAGGATGATGTAGACGATGGAAAGGACCACCGAGCGAGTCGTTGCCCGGCCAACGCCTTCGGCACCGGCGGTGACTTTAAAACCATTGCAGGCGCCAACCAGGGCGATGTTAACGGCAAAGACCGAACTTTTGATCATACCTTGCATCACATCGGCCACTTCGAGCGTGGCAGCGGCGCGCTCGAAGAAAATTTGCACCGGCAAATTGAGACTGAGGGAACAATAAAAAGCGCCACCCAGCAGCGCCGTGAAATTGGCCAGCACAGTGAGCATCGGCAGGGTAATCAGCAGCGCCGCCAGCAGAGGCGAGACCAGATAGCGCACCGGGTTGATGCCGAGGACGCGCAGGGCATCGATTTCCTGCGAAACCTGCATGGTGCCGATACGGGCTGCAACCGCCGAAGACGTGCGGCCAGCGACGAAAATGCCGGCAATGAGCGGGGCGAATTCGCGGGTGACCGAAAGGGTGATGCCCAGCACCACCTGCGATTCGGCGCCAAAAAGCTTGAGCGTGGCAACGCCCTGAATTGCCAGCATGGCGCCGGTGGCAAAACAGGCGATGGTGACAATCGGGATGGCACGCACGCCAACCGCCATGCATTCACTAAAAATGGCACGCAAACGTACTGGTTGTTTCAGGAAAGCGCCGAACAATAGCCAGTAAACACTTTCAACCAGCAGGGCGAACAGATAGCCGGCTTCATCGACGGCGCCGACAAAACGGCGGCCGAGCGCAGCAATCAGGAGAATCAGCCGTTCAGGCAAGCGTTGACTCCGGCGTAGGGTGGATGGTGAAGACGCGGTCGAGACGGGCCAGTTTGAGCACATTCATCACCGGCGTGCTGATGCCAGCCAGGGCGAATTCAATCTTGCGGTTTTTGGCCAGCTGCAGACCTTCGACCAGGCTGGCGACGCCGGAACTATCGATGTAGCTGACGCCGGACAATTCCACCATGACCGGCAAGGCCTTTTCCAGATTGGCAAGTATGACCTTGCGCGCCTGCGGCGAGTGGCGCATGTCGACTTCGCCCTTGAGCGCAATCACGGTAAAGCGGCCAACCTTGCTGATTTCATGTTCCATGTTCAGAGCCTTCTTTCTTCCTGTATTTGACCATGTGCAAACAATTGCCGAATCCGGGTGGCGGTGCGATAAACGTCATTTCATCCATGATGCTGCGAATGAAATGTACGCCCAGCCCGCCAGGTCGGATTTCGTCGAGCGGCCGCGATTGCACGGCTTCCGGCCGTACCGGCGGTGCATGGTCAAGCAGATCGAACGCCAGCGCCGCGTCGTCCAGGCTGATTTCCAGCCGTACCGTTTGACCGGAGGCGAAATGATAACCGTGCTGAATGACATTCATGACCGCTTCGTTGACAGCAAGTGCCAAATTTTCCACGGTTTCATCGTCAAATCCGGCCTTGCGGCCTGCGGTGCGTGCAACTTCACGGGCCTGCGGCAGGCAATCCGGGCAGGCCGGAAGGTCAGTGCTTTCCATCGGCAGCGGCGCAAGAACTGAATCAATCACCATAATCGTCAGGTCATCGTGCAACACGGCACCCGGAAATTGCAGATGAGCCGCCATTTGCTGCAAACGGCGCGGCGCCGGCAGAGCGCGCAATTTTTCGATCAGACTGCGCACGCCAGTATCGCCAAGTGGCACGCCGTTCTTTGGCTTGCCTTCGGTGAGGCCGTCAGTAAAAAGATAAAGACTGCCGCCAGCCAGCGCCAAGCTCTGTTCGAGGTAGTCGACCCCGGCAAAAATGCCAATCGGCGGACCTTCGGCCGCAAATTCCTGAAAGCCCCCGCGCGCATCCCGGAACAGCGGCGGCTGATGGCCGCCATTGGCAAAAATGACCTGCTGTGTTTGCGGATCGTAGATACCGGCCACCAGCGTGACAAACATGCCGCGCGTCGCCGTTTCGGCCACTTCGTCGTTGATGGCCGCCAGCAGGACACCCGGTTCATGCTGCGTCTTGGCCAGACAGTGAAAAAGGCTGATGGTCTTGGCCATCAGCAGGGAGGCGTTCATGCCCTTGCCCGAAACGTCGCCCAAACAGAAACTGAGGCGGCCATCGGGCAATTCGAAAAAGTGGTAGAAATCGCCGGAGACTTCCAGCGCTGGCACATTGAGGCCGTGGATCGGGAAATCGTCGCTGCGCGGGCGCGGCAACAGGCTGCGCTGGATTTCGCCAGCCAGCTCCAGTTCCTTTTTCATGCGCTCCTGTTCGACCAGCGCGGCCGCCATGCGGGCGTTGTGAATGGCGAGCGCCGCCAGCGCTGACAGTGCTACCAGCAATTGCGAATCGGCCGGTGAAAACAGACCATCAGCCGATTTCTTGTTAATGACTTCGATGGCACCGAGCGCCTTGCCACGAATGAGGAGCGGCGCACACAGGATGGAGCGGGTGGTGAAACCGGTCTGCGCATCGACGAAACCGGTAAAGGATTGATCCTTCGCCACGTCGCGCACCATTTGCAGGCAATTGCTGGTGATGGTGCGCCCGACAATGCCGTGGTCGACTTCCAGCTTGAGGCCGGTGATGTCGAGCGGCCCGGCACAGGCACGGCAGCTTAGCTCGCGGGTTTCTTCGTCGAGCAGAAATATGGAACCGGCTTCAGCGTCGAGGTAATCAAGAATGCGCTGGATGGCATGACGCAAGGTTTCGTCAAGATCGGCGCTCTCAGCGGCAAAATCCCAGCCAATTTTTGCCAGCAGCGCGACTTCGCTGACCATGTGTGCGTCGTCGAGTGGCGGCAAAGCTGGATTGGGCATAGAGGCAGGAGTGCCGTTTCAGGCAGAAAATATCAGGATTGAATGCTACAACAGATTATGTGGCAGATCAGGCTGGAGCGATCCGAATGGTTCGAAAAGGCGCGGGGAGAACAATGAAAATCCTCAAAATATTATTCTCATTTCTGGCAGCGCTACTGCTTGGCGGCTGCATCAAAGCCTATGTTATTGGGCATACCGACGACTGGGCGGACTACATCGTCGGTGAATCGCAAGTAGATCCCCTGGCCGGTGGCGGAACTGCTGAGATCGAGTTTCAGAAAATTCGGGTCAAGTGCACGGGAAGTTTCAAAGATTATCAGAAACCCGCCTTCGGTATCGTTGGGTCCAAATCGCGCGGTGAATTGACTTGCGACGATGGCCGCAAAATCCAAATCGATACGGTGGCGCTTTCACTAAGTCACGGCAGCGGTACAGGAGTCGACTCATACGGCAACAAGGGCATCTTCGCTTTTTACACCGACATCGGTGCCTATGAAACCGATCTGGCCAAAACCAGGGAAGAGGTCACCAAGCGTGGTCTCGCCGTCGAACATTTGAAGGGGGAAAAGGAAAAGTCGCCAGACTTGGTCGCCAAGCCCACAACTGACAGCGTTCAGACAGTACCTTCAGGGTCGATTTCGCCGACAAAAAGTATCCTTGTGGATGGCAAACGCTTGGCTCTGATTATCGGCAACGCCAGTTATCGGGAAGCACCGCTCAGGAATCCCGTCAACGACGCTCGGGCGCTGGCTGCCAAACTCCGCCAACTCGGCTTCGAAGTCATGCTCGGCGAAAATCTGCAGCAGCGGGAAATGACCCGGCTGATCACCAGCTTTGGCGAAAAACTGGCTGGCAAAGGCGTCGGCATGTTCTATTACGCGGGTCATGGCATGCAGGTCAAAGGCCGCAATTACCTACTGCCGGTCGATGCGCAAATTTCCAGCGAGGCCTCGGCGCGCAGCGAATCCATCGATCTCGAACAGGTGCTCGACCATCTGAGCAACGCCGGCAGTTCGTTCAATCTGGTTATTCTCGACGCCTGCCGCAACAATCCTTTCGAACGACGTTTTCGTGGCAGCACAGGTGGACTGGCACAAGTCGATGCTCCCAAAGGCACGCTGATCGCCTTTGCCACTGCGCCCGGCAAAGTGGCCATGGATGGCGAGGGCAAAAACAGCACCTACACGACTGCGCTACTCAGAACCATGGCCGAACCCGGCCTGAGCGTCGAGAGCATGTTCAAGCGTGTACGCGGTGAAGTCGCCAGAGTCACCAACGATCAGCAAATTCCCTGGGAATCCTCATCGCTGACGGGAGATTTCTATTTTGTCGCCAGCGCCCAGGCTCGCAGTGAAGGCAAGGTTGGCGAAGCCGAACTGCTGTTCTGGCAAAGCATCAAGGACAGCAGCGATGCCGCCGATTTCACGGCCTATCTTCGGAAATATCCCAACGGACAATTTGCCGACATTGCCCGTAATCGTTTGAAAAAACTTGGCAAATAAACAGTAGCGCCGAATTCACGGCTGGTTTTTCAGAAATTCGCCAAATTTCATGTCCTCTACTGAAGTGTGGCTGCAATACCACTGACGCAGGAATTCAAGCGTTTCAGCATAGGAGCTTTCGCCGCCACGCAGCTTGAGGAGGACGTTGTTGAGTTGCTCGAGGAGCGACAGATGAATGCGTCGATGCGCTTCAAGGCCGGGATAGGCGGCGGCAAACATCATGTTTTCTTCACTCTGAAAATGAAAAGCCACATATTTTGCCAATGCCTGCAGGATGCGCTCGGCCATTTCCGGCTGCTGCAGGTAATGATCCAGCTGGTTGATCAGTACCACGAAGGTCTGATGTTCCAGGTCAATTTCCTCAACCCCGATCCGGACGCAGGGATCCCAACGCAAATGTCCTGACATGGCGATGTACTCGAATTTTAATGATCGCCATTATGGTCCGTTTCAGTAAGGCCGTGTGTCAGCTGTGGCCGTCCTCGATACCCAGCTCCTGAATTTTGCGGGTGATGGTGTTGCGACCGATACCCAGCGCTGTGGCTGCCTCGATGCGGCGACCGCCAGTATGGGCAAGGGCGCGTGCAATGAGAATGCGTTCAAAGTTGCGCGAGAGCAGTTCGTGCACATTGGGGACGCCGCGAACCAACAAACGCAGAGCCTCCTGATCGAGCGCCTCTTCCCAACTGACCGGCATGTTGGCTTCGCTCTGGCGCATTTCGGGCGGCAAGTCGCTGATTTCCACCAGCTGGCCGGGCGCCATGACGGTCAGCCAGTGGCAAAGATTTTCCAATTGCCGGACATTACCGGGAAATTCGAGGCGGGAAAGGTGCAATACCGTCGCCTCCGACAGCCGCTTGGCCTCGACGCCCAGATCGCGCGCGCTTTTCTTCATGAAATGGCGCGCCAGCAGCGGGATGTCTTCCCGACGGTCACTGAGCGAGGGCAGGCGGATGCGGATGACGTTAAGGCGATGGAAGAGATCTTCGCGAAACAGGCCTTCCTTGACCCGTGTTTCGAGATCCTGATGGGTGGCAGCAATCACCCGGACATTGGCCTTGATCGGCGAATGGCCGCCCACCCGATAGAAATGGCCGTCGGAAAGTACGCGCAACAACCGTGTTTGCAGTTCGGACGGCATGTCACCGATTTCATCAAGAAAAAGCGTGCCGCCTTCGGCCTGCTCGAAACGTCCGCGCCGCTGCGTTTGCGCCCCGGTAAAAGCCCCGCGTTCATGGCCGAAAAGCTCGGATTCGAGCAAGTCCTTCGGTATGGCTGCCGTGTTGATGGCAACAAATGGTTTTTCGGCATACTGACTATGGCGGTGCAGGGCGCGCGCCACCAGTTCCTTGCCGCTACCCGATTCGCCGGTAATGAGCACGGTGGCGTGCGACTGCGCCAGCCGGCCAATGGTGCGGAAGACTTCCTGCATGGCCGGTGCCTGGCCGAGAATTTCCGGCGCCAGCGTCACTTCTTCGGACGCACCATCCTGGGGCATGGATTCGTCAATCGCTCGACGAATGAGTTCAATAGCTTGATCGACGTCGAATGGCTTGGGCAGGTATTCAAAGGCGCCGCCCTGAAAGGCCGAGACCGCTGAATCCAGATCGGAATAGGCGGTCATGATGATGACTGGCAAATCCGGAAAGCGTGCCTTCACTTCTTCGAGCAATTTGAGGCCTGATTGTCCCGGCATGCGGATATCGGAAACCAGGACTTGCGGCGGTTCGCAGCCGTGATCGAGCAAAGAAAGCGCTTCCGTCGCCGAGGCATGGCTTTCAAAGGGAATGCCTTCACGCGCCAGGGTCTTTTCCAGCACCCAGCGGATGGAACGGTCGTCATCAACAATCCAGACTGGTTTCATGCCTATAGCCCCTTAGTGTTCGTTTCTCCCCACTCATCAAAGCAAAGAGCGCGCCTACTTGCCCGGCAGTGGCAGACGGATGGTAAAGCAGGTTTGCCCTGGCCGACTGGAACACTCAATCGTACCGTGGTGGTGCTGGATAAAATTCTGGGCGATGGTCAAGCCGAGACCGCTGCCACCCTCCCGACCCGAAACCAGCGGATAAAACATGCGTTCGCGAATATCCTCCGGCACCCCGGGGCCGTTGTCGATAATCTGCACTTCCAGCGCCAGACGGTAGTTGCGGCGCGCCAGCGTGACCTGCCGCAGCGCCCTTGTGCGCAGACGGATTTCACCAATGCCGTGCATGGCTTGCGCGGCGTTGCGCGCAATATTGAGGATGGACTGTATGAGTTGTTCACGATCGCCCACCAGTTCGGGCAGGCTGGTATCGTAATCGCGCTCGACCACCAGT
>JAGTRX010000117.1 GCA_018262285.1 Pseudomonadota bacterium
CGCGACGTGCATGGCATCAAGGGCGAAGCGGCGGTGCTCGGGCTCAGAACCATCGAGAGCCAAGTGCACGAATTTGAATCCCTGCTGGCGCCCTTGCGTGGCCGCAAAGAGCTTTCGGGTGAGGATTTCATCCCGCTGGCGGTGGCGATGAACGACCTGCACGAAGCGACCGCCAAAGTCTGGCGCGTTATTGACCGGGTGCAGAATTTCGCGCGGGGCAAGGTCAAGGGCAGCTCGGCCGAGCGTCAGGAATTGCGCGAATTGCTCGACCAGATTGAACATCTGACGCTGCGTGTAGCGAGCGATCTGGGCAAAAAAGCTAAAATCAATATCAGCGCGCCGACCGGCGTCAGCCTGCCGGCCAGTCTGCTCGATTTTCTGCGTTCGACCCTGCCGCAGCTGGTGCGTAACGCCGTGGCGCATGGCATTGAGCCGGTGGAGCAACGGCAGAGTCGGGGTAAGCCGCACGAAGGGGCCATCCATTGCCGCATCGAGATCGAGGACGATGGCGCCTTGCATGTCAGCGTCGAGGACGATGGTGCTGGCATTTCACCGCAGGTCTTGCGTCGCAGCATTGTGGACAAGGGTATGGTCACGGCGACGCAGGCGGCGGCAATGACCGACAAGCAGGTGATCGCGATGATCTTCGAGCCGGGCTTCAGCGCCCTCGATGAGGCCGGTATCCATGCCGGTCGCGGTGATGGGCTTTCGGTGGTGAAAGAGGCCGTTTTGCGCTGGGGCGGCAAGCTGCGGATTTCCAGCCAGCCGAACCTGTTTACCCGCTTTATCCTCAGACTGGAAAAGGAGTCCTGGCAATGCGCCTGATGATTGTCGACGACTCGATGGTCATTCGTAACCGGATTGCCATATTGTCGAGCAACCCCTTGCTGGGGTACGTCGACATCGTTGCCATGGCGAGTGATGGCGAACAGGCTTTGGCGCTGGCCCGTTCCAAGCAGCCGGATATCATTACCATGGATCTGACCATGCCCAATATGGATGGTGAGGAGTGCATAGGACATCTTGCCAAGATTCTGCCGGAGGCACGCATTCTGGTGGTTTCTGCCCTGTCTGACCGTGTTACGGCCTTGCGAGCCATCCGGAACGGCGCGCATGGTTTTCTGCTCAAACCTTTTCGCGACGAAGAACTGCTCAATAGCCTGCTGGAGCTTAAACAATGATGAAACGTGAAATTGGCGCGGCAGATATTGAAGTTTTTTCCAATGCCATATGCGAATATTTCGAAGCGGCCAGCGGCGAATTGGCACAGGTTCGTTCAGCCTATCTGCTGGAGGGAGAATACCCGGAACTCTGGAGTGGCTATCACGGGGTCATTCCGGTGCATGGCAGCTTTGTGGGCTCGGTTTGTTTTTCCGCCCCCAAGCCATTGCTGACCCATGTCCTGATGCTGATGGGCGACAAGTCGTTTTCCGAAGCCAGCCATCTCGATCTGGTGGGCGAAATTGCCAATACGCTCTCTGGTCAGGCGCGCAAGCATTTTGGCGAAACCCTTTGCATCAATCCACCCCTGGCCTTCAACGGAAAACACAAGCCGGTCAGCCCCAAAGGAACAGGCAAACCTTATGCCATTCCATTTACCTGGCGCAATTACGAGGCCGGACTCGTCGTCGATCTGATCGTTGCCTGAACATGGATGCATTCTTCACTAACCAGCAGACGGTACGCGAATTGGCGCGACAACTGCAGCCGGTGTCACCGCAGTTGGACAACCAGGAAGTCTTGCGCCTGTTTGAAGCCAATGAGGAATTGAACGTCTTACCGGTGGTTGTCGATGGCCGGCCTGTCGGCATCCTCAGCAGGCATTACCTGATGGATCATTTTGCCCGCCCATATTGCCGTGAACTCTATGGTCGCAAGCCATGCACGCATTTCATGAATTCCTCGCCGCTGCTGTTTGATCAGGATATGAGCGTGCAGGAAGCCGGACTGGTTCTCAGCAGAGCCACTAACCGCGATCTGGGCGAGGGCTTTGTCATTACGCACGAGGGGTGCTATTTGGGCATGGGCAGCATCCAGGATCTGATGGCGTTGTTGACAGAAATGCAGATCAGTGCCGCTCGCTATGCCAATCCACTGACCCAGTTGCCGGGCAACGTTCCGGTCAGTCGCCAAATCGAACATCTGCTCAAAATTGGTCAGCCATTTGCGGCCTGCTATTTCGACATCGACCACTTCAAGCCCTTCAACGATGTGTACGGCTACAGCAAGGGTGACGAGATTATCCAGTTGCTGGCGCGGCTTCTGGTCAGTAACAGCGACCAACAGCGCGATTTTATCGGACACATCGGAGGCGACGATTTCATGGGACTGTTCCAGAGCGAGGACTGGCGGCAACGCTGCGGCCTGATTATCGATGCGTTTGACCGCGAAGTGCCTTGCCAGTGCTCGGAACTGGATCGGCGGCGCGGCGGTTTGTTGACCGAGGACAGAAAAGGCAACCGGGTCTTGCATTCCCTGCCAGCGCTTTCGATTGGCGCGCTGCCCGTGCTGCCGGGGTGTTTTGCCTCGCACCACGAGATTTCTCTGCTCTGTGCCGAAGCCAAGAAACAGGCAAAAAAGGTTTCCGGGTCAAGTTGTTTCGTTGAGCGACGCATGCCTTGCGATATGACGATGGAAGAAGGTTCAGCGCTTGTCAAACAGCCGTCAACTGGAGATCACCGCTCTGTAACGCTGGCCGCCTAGGATACGGATTCCAGCAACAACAGGAGAAATCATGACGGCGAACACCCTTGCAATGGGGCCGCGCTGGCTGCACGAAAATGCAGCCGTGCATTTGATGGCCAAGCTCAGTTATCCCAAAAAAATCCAGTTCGTCGGCATCGTGGCCGGCGTGGCCATTCTGGTGCTGACCGCTCAGCTTTTTTTCAGCCTGGCCGGCAGGATTGAGCGGGCGACGCTGGAACGTCAGGGTTTGTTGCTGGTGCAACCGTTGCGCGGTGTGCTGGAACCGCTGCAGCAGCACCGCGGGCTTTCCAATCTTTGGCGCAGTGCCAGTCCGGTTGAACGGGCTGAACGCGGCAGGCTGGTGAAGCCTGCCATCGAAGCGCGCCGCCAGCTTGTTGATGAACGTTTCGCAGCCACAGAACGCGCATTCAGGCAATATTTGCCGGCCATGCTCGATGATCCGCGCTGGCTGGAAGCGCAAAAACGCTGGCTTGAGATCAAGGATGATCCGAATGTGACGCCGGTGCAGGTGCTGGAAGGCCATGATGCGGTAATCGGCAATCTCAATATGCTGATTTCGACAGCGGCGGATGCCACCCATTTGTCGGTCGATCCTTATGTTGGCACCTTTTATCTGGCGCAACTGGTGACCCGTCAGTTGCCGGCCACCATCGAGCAAATGTCCAAAATCCGTGACATCGGTGCCGGTGTTTACGCCAGCAAGGAACTTGATCGCGATGACAAGCACCTGATTATTTCCTTGAACAGCATGGCGGGTGCCGGGCTGAACGAAGCGAAGCAGATGGTCGAGAACAAGGTCATCACCAGCATGCCCGAACTCAAGGGTAAGCTGGCTGCGGAAGCCGGGCGTTTTACCGGTATTGCCGCCTCGATTGACACCTTCACCCAATTCAAGCTGCTGAGCAAACTATTCGATTCGACGCCGGAAGCCTTCTTTGCTGGTATGACCAGCCAGGAAGCCGGTGAATTGGCGGTTTTTCGCGTATCGGAACGTGACCTGCAACTCGATAGCGGTCAGAGTATTGCGCCGGGGCCGATCAGCGCGGTTTACCGGGCGCTCGATCATTACACGGCAACGCTCAACGACGTCATCGAGGCACGCCTGTGGAGTCTTTACCAGCAATTGGCGCTCAACCTGCTGGTGGCCTTCGGCGCTCTGGTCGTCGTCATCTACATGCTGTACATGATGTATGTCGCCTTCCCCATCCGCAAGTTGATCAGCGCCACCGAGCAGGTGGCCGGCGGCAATCTGGAAACGCGGCTGGAGATTGAGCGTAACGACGAGATCGGCCAACTGGCGCGTGCCTTCAACGTCATGACCGAGGCGGTGCGCTTCACGCAGAACAATCTGGAAAACCTGGTTGCCGAACGTACGATGGCGCTGGAAGAAAAGAACCACATGATCATGGAGAGCATCAATTACGCCCGGGTCATCCAGTCCTCCTTCCTGCGCGCGTCACGCCAGGACATGGCGGCGGCGCTCGACGATTATCTGGTGCTGTGGGAGCCGCGCGATGTCGTTGGCGGTGATTACCTTTTCTTTCGCCGCTTCGACGACGGCTACTTCTTCGCTGTCATCGACTGTACCGGCCACGGTGTGCCGGGGGCGTTCATGACCTTGATCATGGCCTCGTATCTGAACAATCTGCTGTCAGCGGACAGCCGGCGCGACCCGGCCGCCTTGCTGCAACGCATGAACCGTTCGGTCAAGCAGGCGCTCGGGCAACTCGAAGGCGAGCAGCATCAGGATGAACATGATGATGGCCACCGTTCCGATGACGGCATGGATACTGCTTTTGTCTGGGTCGATACGGCACAGCACGAGTTGGTCTACGCTGGTGCCAAGACGCCCCTCTTTTACCTGCATCCCGGGGATGTAGATGCGCAGGTGCTGGAGGGGCAGCGCACTGGCGTAGGCTATACCGACACACCGCTTGATTTCGTCTGGGAAAACCAGGTGTTGCCATTGCAGCCAGGCACGGCGCTGTATGTGACGACGGATGGCATCATCGACCAGATCGGCGAGGCCAGGCGCATTTCCTTTGGCAAACGTCGCTTCTTGCAATGCGTAGTCGTCAACCGTGCATTGCCGATGATGCAGCAACAAGAGCAAATCCAAGCAGCGTTCCGCGCACATCAGGGCAGCGAAGCAAGGCGCGACGACGTCAGCTTGTTCGCTTTCCGTTATACCCCCTGACCTGGAGACCGGCGTGCATATCGACATGTTCAAGGCCTTTCGACAATTCGTGACCGAACAAGGCGTTCTGTTCTACTACAACGGCTACCTGTCGCAACCCATCGTAGCGGCAACGGGCGAGGCGTTGCGCGGCCGCCTGGAAGCGGATAACGGTTCCGGTAAGGTCTCGCGCAAGGTGTTTTCCACCTTCGTCGAAATGATGCAGAACATTCTGCATTACTCGGAGGGCGGCAGCGTCGATCTCAACGAAAAAGTGCCTTTTGGCAATGTCGCTGTCGGCCGCCTGGGCGAGCGCTATTACATCGTTTCCGGCAACATCATCTCGAGCCAGCACATCAACCGCCTGCGCGACAAGCTGGAGACGATTCGCGCCATGTCGAGCGACGAAATCAAGGCCGAATACAAGCGCAAGTTGCGTGGCGGTGAGCAGGACGACAACAGCAAGGGAGCCGGGCTCGGCTTCCTGACCGTCGCCCGCGAAGCTTCCGAACCCATCGAATACTCGTTCGAAGCCCTGCCGGGATCGAACGACGCCCTATCCTTTTTCTATCTCAAGGCCAGTATCTGAACCGGAGAACAGCATGGAAGACCTTTATATCGCCCCGGAACGCGACAAGCCCGAAATCGACTTCAAGTTTTCGCAGCATCATCTGCAATTGCGTGGCGAATCCTTTCCCGAGAATGCCGTCGCCTTTTATGCCCCAGTGGCATCGGCACTGATGAATTACTTGGGCGAGACGCGCAATCAGCAGATCGCCGTCGATTTCGAATTGCGTTATTTCAATTCGAGCAGCACCAAGATTTTGCTGAACGTTTTTCGCATGCTTGACCAGGCCTCTTCTAACGGTAATACCGTGCATCTGAACTGGCATCACGATGCGGAGGACGACACTGTGCTCGATTTCGGCAACGACATCGCCGGCGATTTCATCACCCTGAAATACCATGCTGTACCGAGCCGGCGCTGAATGTCATGGTCAGCCTCAGCGGTTTGACGTCGCATCGCGGCGAAGCAGGGAATGAAACCATGAAATCCGTTGTTCGAAGTCTCTGGCCGCAGCTTGTTCGCGATCCGCCGCGCTTGGAGAAGGATTCCGCCAAACCATGGAAAATAATTGTCGCCGGCGAAAAACCCCTATTCGATGCGATCCGCCAGGGCCTGAGCGGTTTGCACATCGGCGGCCGCAAAATCGAGGTCATTGCAGAGGGCGGCGATGACGAGATGCTATTGCTGCACGGCAATTGCGCTATCGTTGCGCTGGCGCCCGATAGCTTGGCTGGCGGCCGGGTGGCGAAGATCTATCTTGCGGCAGAAGCGGTCGAGACCGGGCGGGGTCTGCACCCCTGCGAAGTTTTCGCCGCCCTGATCGAGAAGGTGCTGCATGGTGAGCGGCAACTCGAAGGGCTGCGTGCGCAACGCTTTTTCGACCCGCTGTGCAATCTGCCCAATCGTTCCCTTTTTGTCTCGATACTGGATAAGGTGTTAGAGCAGAGCCGCAATTGGGCAGTAGCCATCATTGATATCGATCAATTTTCCAGTATTACCAATGCGCTCGGCTATTCCCTCGGCGATACCTTGCTGCAGGCAGTGGCTGGTCGGCTGCAGATGGCGCTGGAAGCTTCCGGCCATCGTATCGGCCGCATCGGCAACGACAGCTTCGCGCTGTTGGCACCGCAGGAGATTTTCGATCAGAACGCTGTTTTTGCCCTTTTTGCTGACCCACTGAAGGTCAATGATTATCCACTGCATGTCTCCATCACCATGGGTCTGGTGCTGGCGGCGGAAGTTCAGGGTAATGCCGAAACCGTGTTGAAGTGCGCCAGTACAGCGCTGAAAACGGGCAAGCACCAGTTGCGCGGCACCTGCCGGCGTTTTGCCCCCACCATGGCGGCTGAACTGGAAGAGCGCGTGCAACTGGCTTATGACCTCAAGAGCGCGCTTGCTGGCGAAGCTGCCGAGTGCGGCGGTCTGGAAGTGCATTACCAGCCGCAGGTTGACTTGGCCGATGGTCGCCCGGTCGGTGTTGAGGCGCTGGTGCGCTGGCGTCATCCCCGTCTCGGCATGATCATGCCCGACCGCTTTATCTTTATTGCCGAGCAGGCCGGGCTCATTGTCGATCTTGGTGAATTTGTTCTGGAACGCGCCTGTCGTGACCAGTGCGAATGGCTGGCACAGGGATTGCCGCCACTACGCATGGCGGTCAATGTTTCCATGCAGCAGTTCCGTAGTAGCCGATTTCTACCGGCTGTTGGCCGGGTTCTGGCGGAAACCGGCATTGCCGTGGATTGCCTTGAACTGGAAATCACAGAAAGCATGTTGATGGGCGACACGCAGGCTGTCGTCGCCACCATGCGGGAAGTCAAAGCGCTGGGAGTCAAAATTGCGATGGACGATTTCGGCACCGGTTATTCTTCATTGTCGCATCTGCAAATTCTACCGATCGACCGGCTCAAGGTGGATCGCTCCTTCGTGCGCGACATCGAGGCGGGGAATGCCGGGGCGCGCATTGCCGAAATGATTGTTTCGCTCGGCCGCACACTGGGCATCGAAATTGTCGCCGAGGGCATCGAACGCTTTGAGGTGGTAGAAACGCTCCGGCAGTGGGGTTGCCATGAAGGGCAGGGTTATTACTACGGCCGCCCTATGCCTTCATCGGCGCTGACCGCCTGGCTGCTGGAGCGTAGAAGCTTGGTGTTGGCGTAATCGGCCGGTCATCTGCTTGTTACATCGCTTATTTATTCTTCCTCTCCTGCCTTCATAATTTTATCGCCAAGGTGATTCCATGCCTGAAAAGTGCTTCCAGGTTCTTTTTCTGTGTACCGGCAACTCGGCACGTTCCATCATGGCCGAGGCTATTCTGCGTCATGTTGGACAGGCAAGGTTCAACGCTTGTAGCGCCGGCAGCACGCCGGCGGGCGAGGTAAATCCATTGGCCATCGAAATTCTTGAATATGAAGGTATCGGTACGGAGAGCCTGCATTCCAAGAACTGGGTCAGTTTTGCCGGCGAAGAAGCCAGTGAATTCGACTTCATCTTTACGTTATGTGATTCTGCCGCGCGGGAAACTTGTCCGGCCTGGAGCGGTCAGCCCATTACGGCGCACTGGGGCATTGCTGATCCGGCGGCTGTTGAAGGTGCTGACATTGACAAGCGGCGTGCCTTTACCCAGGCTTTTCAGCAGCTGTATCGCCGGATCAATCTGCTGGTCAACCTGCCGCTGGAAAAACTCGATGATCTGTGCATTCGCAATCAGGTCGAAGCGATTGGGCAGTTACAGGATCATTCGGTCTGACACTAGGGATTGGGTTAGTGCTTGCCGTTAACGCCGGCTGACCAGCCAGTCGAGTAGTGGCTGCCATTGTGCTAGGTCAGCGGGGTCGCTGGCCGAAACGTCGAACAGGCTCATGCCGTTGTCGATAATCTGGACGTAACGCTGTGTGTTGCGGATGCAGGTTACGAGCGGCAAGTCAAATTGCTGCAGGAATTCGATCAGATTTTGGGTGGAATGGGTGCGCAGGTCGACG
>JAGTRX010000214.1 GCA_018262285.1 Pseudomonadota bacterium
TTCCGCGCTGCACAAAAGCGTGCGCGGCTCCGCGCCCGATGCCGCGCTCTACTGGCTGGTGCGCATGCTCGACGGCGGCGCCGACCCGCGTTACCTCGGCCGCCGCCTCATCCGCATGGCCAGCGAGGACGTCGGCCTGGCCGACCCGCGTGCGCTCGGCATCACGCTCGACGCCGTCGCCACCTACGAGCGCCTCGGCAGTCCCGAAGGCGAACTCGCGCTCGCCGAAGCCTGCATTTATCTCGCCTGCGCGCCCAAGAGCAACGCCGCCTACGTTGCCTACAATGCCGCGCGCGCCTTCGTGCAGTCCAACCCCTCCAACGACGTGCCCATCCACCTGCGCAACGCCCCCACCAAGCTGATGAAGGAACTGGGCTACGGCCGCGCCTACCGCTACGCCCACGACGAGCCAGAGGCCTACGCCGCCGGTGAACACTACTTTCCCGACGACCTGCCGGAACAACACTGGTATCAGCCCACCCCGCGCGGACTGGAAGGCAAGATCGCCGAGAAGCTGGCCCATCTGAGCAAGCTGGATGAGGAGGCGGGTAAGAAGTAATGTTTTTTTTAACGACACCTCAGGAGAACGTGTCGATTCAATCCATCCAACAATATTTCAACGCCTTCCCTTGCGGGGAAGGCGATTCCTGCCGAGAACATTCCGGCCTGTACGAACTTCGTCCTGACAAGGCCGAGCGGATGTGCATACTTTCCAGCGCGCCGAGCGGCCTGGACATTCTGCCTCAAGTCATTCTTTCTCCAACGGTTTGTGAAACATGGTCTACCGAATCCCCACGCTTGACGTTCCCGCTGATGAACCCTTTCGGAACGATGCATTAGAGCGGCGTCCAACCATCGAATTTCTCACTCGGCTCATTGAGCGTGCGGGCGGGCCGTTCGTCCTCGCCCTCGATTCCCCATGGGGGACGGGCAAGACGACCCTGGTACGCATGCTCGAAGCCGAGCTCAAGCGGCAGGACTTCTGCTGCATCACCCTCAATGCGTGGCAAGTGGATTATGTGACGGATCCGCTTGTGGCACTGGTGTCGTCGATTGATCGCCACGAGTTCGGTGCGGGCAGTGCCGCGGCGGGCTTCAAGGCGAACTGGGAGGAAGTGCGGCGAATTACCAGTCTTGTTGCCAAACGGTCGCCCGTTGTGGCTGCCAAGGCAGTGACAGTGGATGTGCCTGATTCAACAGAAGAAATCGAGGCTACCGCGGCTGGGCGTGCTGGTGAATTTGTAAATGACATCGTTGGCGCCTTTCAGCAGGAAGGCGTGCTGATCGAGAAATTCAGGGCTGAGCTGGAAAAGGCGATCGAGCAACTGCCAGCCCTGGGGAAAAAATCGACGCTGGTATTTTTTGTCGATGAGATCGATCGGTGTCGCCCGACATTTGCGATTGAATTGCTGGAGCGCATCAAGCATCTTTTCAATGTGCCGAACCTGTTGTTCGTTTTATCCCTGGACAACAAGCAGCTGGAGGCAAGTGTCTCGGCGGTGTATGGACAAGACATCAATGCGGCTGAATTTTTGCGGCCCTTCATCGATCTCGAGTACACGATACCGGTTATCCAGACCAAGCAGTTTGTTGAAAGCCTGCTCTTGCGATTTCAGCTCGATGCAATCTTCGCGCAGCGGAGCCACACTGAATCACGCTATGACCGCACTGATTTCATCCGATTTTTTGGTGCTTCGGCAGACGCTATTCCGCTCTCACTTCGTGCGCAGGAACGTTGCATGACCCGGTTTCGCGTCGTCATGGATCAAACCCCTGCCGATCAGCATCTCGATCCGCTACTGGTCGCCGTGTTGATCATCATCCGATCTCATGAGCCGTTGTTGTATGCCATGCTGTGTCAGGGTGTGGCCTCTGCAAAAGATGTGATGAACTACCTGGGCAGCTTGTCTGGCGGCAAGAAAATCGTGACAGACCGCACGGGCATGGTTATCGAGGCTTATTTCCTTGCCATGGAGGAAAACCGGGACAGAAAAGATGCAGCCGTGAATGCCGTGGTCGCGGCAGCACAAAATGAAAAAATCCCGGATTCACAACGCGCGCTCGAATTGCTCGACATGCTTCAACATCTTGAAAGACCGAGGCGAGGTGTTCCCCGTTTATCCCAAATTACCAGCAAGATTGATCTGGCTGCCGGCCTCAGAGAGTAGCCGTATCAGACACTGCCTTTATCGTATAGAGCCCTGGATCGAACGCTTGCTTATCAATAGGCCAACGCATTCCTGATCATCGCTCGGCGCGCACTGATGAAGCAATCCAGGGATTTTTCGTCAATGCTCGCCGAGTGCCAAGCCTGCACGATCCGATCATCGCCATTCCGCACTAAGCTCCCCGCACAAAAGCAAAGCGGGCGGTCAGCCAATTTAGCTGCCGCCCGCTTCATCACCAACCAGCGTTTAAGCTTACTTGGCGGTCGGTGCTGGCTCTGCTGCCGACGCAGGTGCCGGCTCGGCTGCAGAAGGTGCTGACTCGGCGGGCGCTGCCGGCGCCGCTGGAACAGCTGCGGGTGCCGATGCTGTGCCCTTGTATTCGGTCATGCTTGGCCACACCATCCATTGGACAAAGGGTCGACCGGTTGTCGGATCCATGCGCATCATTGGGAAAATGATGGTGGCTTCTTGCACCGACTTTTGTGCCTGCACCGCAACGCCAACCGCTGCCTCGGAAGCCTTTGCTGCCGTGGCGGCTAACCCACTTGCCTCAGCGGAGGTCTTCTCGGCAGAAGCTGAAGTGGCCGTTGCAGCATCAGCCATACTACGAGCATCGCTAGCGAGAGCCTTGGATTCCTTGGCGGTGGTGATCGCGCTGCCGGCAATGTCATTCGCATTGCTGGCAGTGGCGCTTGCGCTGGTGGCAGTGGCGTTTGCGGTGGTGGCAGTGGCTTTTACCTCATCCAATTGCTTCTGCACTTTTTCCAGGTCGCTGACGCTGGCACAGCCCCCCATCATGGCCATGAGTAGGGCCGGTACTGCAAATTTGTTCATCTGCTGGAGTTTGCTTTTCATTTCAATTGCCCTTTCTTAATTGTAAATTGGATAGCACTTCACCCG
>JAGTRX010000215.1 GCA_018262285.1 Pseudomonadota bacterium
TACGCCAAGCAAAAACACGTCAAGGCGGGTTTGTTGACTTGGATGGCTCGCAACAGCAACGTCATTGTCGTCGAGGTTGGCCGTGATGTCGGGCTATCCTTGCGTAAACTCAGTCAGGCGTTGCGCCAGAAAGGCAATTTGCTGATTTTCCCGGAAGGCACGCGCTCGGCGGATGGCAAACTCGGCGAATTCAAAACCGCTTTTGCCAAATTGGCGCTGGAATTGCAGATTCCGGTAGTGCCGGTGGCGATCAGCGGGGCCTGGAGAGCGCTGCGTTCAAACGGCCTGCCGCGCCCGCTGAGCAAAATCGTGGTGGAATTTCTGCCCGTCGTGCTTGAACCGGCGCGCGCCAGTGAAGACCTTCTCACCGACAGTGTGCGCGAAAGCATTGCCCGCCATTCAACCTGAATTTACAAGGTGGCACAACCCTGAAGTTGCTGTTCAAATGTCGCCGCAATTTGCCGTAGTACCGGCTCGGCAAGTCGATGTTTTTCGTAATTGATATTGACAGTCAGGCGCCCCTGGTAGGTGCTGGCCGTGCAAAAGACCACCACGCTGGGGTTCGGGCAAAGCGCAAAGGAGACGTGGCGCAGGCTGATCTTTGCAGCCTTGTGCAGTTCCGGCAGGCGTCCGGCATTGCTGAGCATGTTGGAGAGTGGCCATTTTCCGATCATGTCGGCAAACGCCGTGATGCCTTCTGGTGTCGGTGGAAAGTTTTCCGGTGGCGGTAATAGACGGAAAAATTGATGGCCATCGCCGCGTTGCAACTGGCGCCGAATATCCTGCGTCAGGCCGCGCGCCACTGCCCAGAAGCTGGCCGGGCCATCGACCAACTGCGTCGAAGTGATCATCGAGACGTAGGCACCGGGCGTGCTGTGGTCGATCGGGTGAACCAGGGTGTCGCGCAGATCGGTGGCGTGAACCTGACTGAGCAGCTTGGGAGCGCCATCACCAAAGGCAGCCTGCAAAGCCAACAACTGCGCGGCACCGACGGCGCCATTGACACTGCTTTTCTCTTGCCGGGCGCGCTCGGCAATCTGTGTGAGTTGTTCAGTCGCGACATGAAACGATACCAGACCAGGATCGGTTGGCCCAAAAATCCGGCTGAAGGCGGGAAATTCATCGGGCTTGCCCAGTGCCTTGAATTCCAGGCGTTTGGTCTGCTTGAGTTCGCTGGCGTGCTCTTCGCCGGCCTGACCTTGCAAATGGGGCGGAAAAACCGCGTGCATTTGCGGCTGGCTTGATCTTGTCCGCTGCGGGCGGTCAACGCCGCTGGCGTGTTCGAGTATTTCCAGCAGCAACTGGCTGGCCGAACGTCCGTCGGCAATGCTGTGATGAAAGACCAGCGCGAACACCCAGCCGGAAGCGTCGCCCAGGTCGATGCGGCAGGCCCGCATCAGCGGCGTTTCGCCCAGCGCGAAAGGCTGCACCATGAGCTGCGCCAGTTGCATGCGCCAATCCGCCTCGGCGGTGGCAATCGTGAGGGCAACAGGGTTGTCAGTGCCTTGTTCGAAATACAGTTGGCCATCGTCATGTGCCGTAATGCAAGCAGTCAGCAAAGGATGCTCGCTTTGGGCGCGTGCTAGCGCAGCCTTCAGCGCGGCTTCCGGCAGCGGGCCTTCGCCTTCGGCAATGACGACAAAATTGTTGGCGGAGGCGCGGTCGAGTAACCAGAAAAAAGCTTCGCCACGGTCAAGCGGACGCGGCAGGTGTGTTTCTTGATTGGTCATGATGGGGTCGGTGTTGAGCGGAATTGAGGCGATGATACCATCGTGTCATTCTCCCCTTTGTTTTGTTCATTTTTGGAGGTTCGAATATGAATCTGCGTTCCATCGAAATTGACGATCTCGATGATCTCGCCCAACTTTTTCAGGCTTGTTTTTCCGTTCCACCCTGGAACGAAAAGTGGACCTTTGAATTGGCGCGCTCACGTATTGCCCGAATGCTGGAATGCAGGAGTTGCCGTGGTGTGTTGGCGACTGAGGGAGATTCGGTGGTTGGCATGGCCTTTGGCCAGGTTGAAGGATGGATTGATGGAAATCTCTTTTTGCTCCAGGAGTTGTGTGTGTTATCGAAGCATCGGGGTCAGGGGATTGGCAAGGTCATGTTGAATAAACTGGTTTCCGACCTGAGGAGCAATGATGGCTTGATTGCGCTTTATCTCCTGACGGATCGGGGCGGGCCTGCGGAATCTTTCTATCAGAAGCTTGGGTTTGCTTGCAGCGGCCAGAAGATTGTCATGGGACTGCCGGTTTAGTGTGAAAAAGCCTGAAGATAGACAGACATTGCCCATTGCGAGGTAAAATCAGCCGTCATTGCTGATTGTGGATGCTTTTCATGTTTGATTTTCTGCGCCGCCAGTCGTCCGATACCGTCCTGCGTTTGTCCGAAAGCTCACTTTTCAGTGGCCTAGCCAACAGCGATCTGAAAACACTCGAGGGCTTTACCCATGCCCGCCATTATCTTCCCGGCGAAATCATTTTTGATCAGGGCGAAGAGGGGCAGGCGCTCTACATCGTTGTTTCCGGTCAGGTTATCATTTGCCATCCGGGAAAGTCGGAGTCGCCGATTGCCGAATTGGGGCCCGGCAGTTTTTTTGGCGAACTGGCATTGCTTGACGACGCGCCACGTTCGGCGCAAGCGCGTGCCGGTGCCGAAACCGAACTGGCCGCCCTTTTTCGTGGCGATTTTGAACGCCTGATGGAGTCGCACGCCCGTATCGCTTCGCGCATTGCCCTGCAACTGGCGCGCAATCTCGGTCAGCGCCTGCGCAATAGCGTTGCCAGCCAGATCGAGTCGGCATGAAAAGCCTTTCCCCCAAGGAATACCAATCCGGCCCGCTGGTCTGGGTGGGCGTAATCGCGGCCACCTGTCTGGTGCTTTTTTTCTTTCAGCAGATTCTCTGGCTGGTAGTGCCGTTTTTGTTGGCACTCATCATGTATTACGCCTTGCTGCCTCTCAAGCAGCGGCTCGTACTTTCCGGCTTTTCGCACGATGCGGCGGCGAGCATGGTTAGTGTTGCTGTGGGTGTTTTGATTGCGCTGCTGTTGGTGTTTTCCCTG
>JAGTRX010000118.1 GCA_018262285.1 Pseudomonadota bacterium
CAGCCGGAATGGCGAAGTCGGCAAGATCGGTAAGAATGGCGGTAATGGTACGCATGGCAAACTCCTTCTGGATAAAGATGAAAGGATCATTCGTTGATCGCTTTCCATGCCGCCACTTTATCCACCATGCTGCGACGCAGCAAACGAATTGTCTTGAACTTATGGGTTAGAAAAACTGATTCGTCGGGGCATTGGCTAAAATTGTGTTTTTGTTGGCACTGTCTCTTCCACATCAAAACACCGGCTTCGGTTAGAATAATCGGTCAATTTTTTTGTAAGTCATGAGCCATGATTACTGGATCCATTGTCGCGATTGTTACGCCCATGCAGGAAGACGGCAGACTTGATCTCGCTGCCTTCCGTAACCTTATCGACTTCCACGTGCGCGAGGGTACTGATGGCATTGTGGTTGTTGGCACCACGGGAGAGTCGCCGACCGTCAATGTTGAAGAGCATTGCACGCTGATTCGCACAGCGGTTGAACACGCTGCTGGTCGCATCCCGGTCATCGCTGGAACCGGCGCCAATGCCACGGCCGAGGCCATCGAACTGGCACGCTGCGCGAAATCTGTCGGTGCTGTGGCAGGGCTATCTGTTGTGCCCTATTACAACAAACCGACGCAGGAAGGTTTGTATCGCCATTTCCGCGCTATCGCCGAGGCAGTTGATCTGCCGCTCATTCTCTACAATGTGCCCGGCCGTACGGTGGCGGATTTGAGCAATGACACGGCTTTGCGTCTTGCTGATATCCCCAACGTCGTCGGCATCAAAGATGCTACCGGCAATATTGACCGGGCTTGTGACCTCATCGCACGGGCACCAAAGAATTTTGCCCTTTACAGCGGCGACGACATGACTTGCTTGGCCACAATCCTGCTCGGTTTTCATGGCGCAATTTCGGTAGTGGCCAATATTGCGCCGCGCCAGATGCATGATTTGTGTGTAGCGGCGACGGCTGGCGATGGCGTAAAAGCGCGCGAAATAAATTCTCGCCTACTGGGCTTGCACCGCGATCTTTTCTGCGAAGCCAATCCCATTCCGGTCAAATGGGCAGTGCAGCAGATGGGTATGGCGCCAGGTGGTATTCGCTTGCCGCTGACCCCGCTTTCCGAAACCAACCAGGCGCGAGTACGCGCTGCCATGCGCCAAGCCGGCGTGCTTGCCTGACGGAGTCAGATCCATGAAACGTATTATTGCTTTGCTCTGCATTTCTCTGGCTACGGTTCTTGCGGGCTGTAGCGGCTTCAGCATCTTGCCGGAAACCAGAAAGATTGACTACAAGACTGCCGGCAAGGCAGCGCCGCTGGATGTCCCACCCGATCTGACACAGCAGGCGCGCAATGACCGTTATTTTGTTCCCGATGCATCGGGCAAGGGGGTAGCAACGGCTTCTGGCTATCAGGCAGAACGCTCCAGTGTCGTGCGTGGCGATTCAACCGTTCTGCCACAGGTTGAAAAGGTTCGCGTTGAGCGTGCAGGTAGCGAGCGCTGGCTTGTCGTTTCATTGCCCGCCGACAAGATCTGGCCAACGCTCAAGGATTTCTGGCAGGAAATGGGTTTTATCGTCAAAGTCGAGGTGCCGGAAGCCGGCATCATGGAAACCGACTGGGCAGAAAATCGCGCCAAGATTCCGGATGACTTCATTCGCAATATGCTCGGAAAATTACTCGAAACACTCTATTCCACGGGTGAGCGCGACAAGTTCCGTACCCGTCTGGAACCCGGTCGTGAACCGGGAACGACAGATATCTTTATCAGCCATCGCGGCATGATTGAGGTTTACACCTCCGGCAAGAATGAAGACACCCGCTGGCAGCCGCGCCAACCCGACACAGAACTAGAGGCCGAGATGCTGCGCCGTCTGATGGTGCGCTTTGGTACGGACGAGAAACGTTCGGAAGCGGTGATGGCTGCCGCCAAAACCGAGCCACGCGCCAAATTAACGCAGTCTGCCGACGGTTCCGGCACAGTCGAAGTACAGGAAAGCTTTGACCGCGCCTGGAGGCGTGTTGGCCTGGTGCTCGATCGTGTTGGCTTTACAGTAGTTGATCGCGATCGCGCCAAGGGAATTTACTTCGTTCGCTACGTTGATCCAGGCCTGGACAGCAAAAAAGAAGACAAGGGCTGGCTAGCCAAGTGGGCCTTCTGGCGGAGCAAGGATGATCCGCTGAGCAAGGAAGAATACCGCATTTATGTGCGCGATACGGGCAGCGTTACGACGGTGCAGGTGCTGTCGCGCGAAGGCGGCATCGAGAAATCCGAAACGGCGCGCAAAATCCTCGGTCTGCTGCACGAACAATTAAAATGACGTTTCAGCACGTTTCAAGCTGAACAAATTAACTCTTAAAGCCCTGTAAAACAGGGCTTTTTTGTGTCTTGATGCCTTGCTTTGCAGATTCTTTGTGAAGTGGCAGTGGAGGCAGTGGATTTACGCGTGAAATCAAAACAGACGGTTGCAAATTTATGCAACAGTCTGTTTTATAGGAATATTTTGTCGATTCGACATGACTCTAACATGCGACTCTTCGGAAACCCGATATCGTACAGGCGGCAATCATCGGCCACCTAATGAGAACGCTACCGCTGGAATATTTATTCCTTTGGTTGGAAAGGTCAGCGTAAGCTTGTTGTAGAGTCTGGGTAGGTGATGGTCTGGAGAAAAAATTGAACAACCATCCGGGTGCCGTATCCTGTCCTTACTTTGATCACCATCAAACCAACTCCAGAACACCAATGAAAAAAGCCAAAGATTTTTTTATCGCCATTCTGGGCGTGATCGCCCTGATCTACCTTCTTAACCCCGGGGCGGGAATCCTGGAAATAATTCCGGACAATCTTCCGTTCATCGGCAACATTGATGAGGCTACGGCCGGCTTGATTTTGCTTTCCTGCCTGAGGTACTTTGGTATGGATATCTCGAACCTGTTCAAAAAACAGTAAGTCATTTGGCCGCGACGACCCAGCGTGGGGAGCTTTTTAGCCGGATACGACCCTCACCGGCCTGATGATGGCTGCAATAAACCGAGCGGCCGGTTAAAAATCAGTTACCCGCCGTTCGCGTCAGGTCCGGTTTCCCGGTCTCTATTTCTTCTGAGGGTCGTTATGGATAGCTATTCATAACGACCCTCAGCCGTCATTTGGCAAAACGCCCAATACCGCATTTGTAACGACCCGTAAGTGTGCGTCATGAATGCATATTGCTTGACCGCTGATTGCAAGTGCAAAATTTCAGACTTCCGCGTTGGCCAGGGAATTGGCGGTGAAATATTAGAGATGGAGGCAGCATGAACAGGAGCCGCAAGAAACTGATCCCGGCATGGAGCCGCAGGAGCGTCGTCATTCACTGCAGGCGGTGGGGTGATTGTGCTCTCGGCATTATTGATCCGGCACTATGAAGTCTGAAATTGCCGTCATACCGGCGAAGGCCGGCATCCAATGCGTGTCTAGATTCGCCTTCTGAACCCAGGCCTTCGCCGGGGCGACGACTTCAATCATTCGCTGGCCGGAGCAATACTGTTAGGCGTCCGCAGTCAGGTATACTGCGGACGTCAGCGAAGGTTTTTTTGAGGCTTTCGTCCCTAACGAGGCGAAGGCCTTTTCAGTTATTACAATCATCAGGACTGGAGGAAACAACGATGGCGACCAGGGACATGGTGGAAATCCGCTGGCACGGCCGGGGCGGACAGGGCGCGAAGACCGCCTGTCTGTTGCTGGCGGAAGTCGCCGGGATTCAGGGCAAATTCGTGCAGGGCTTCCCGGAATACGGGCCGGAGCGCCTGGGTGCTCCCATTACGGCCTACAACCGCATCAGCGAGGAACGCTGCAATATCCATTCTTTCATCTATGAGCCGGACTACGTGGTGGTGGTGGACGAAACCCTGCTGGACAGCGTGGATGTGACGGCCGGATTGAAAGCGGACGGAGCCATCATCATCAACACCACCGTCGCACCCAAGGAGTTGCGGTCGCGCCTGCGGGGTTGGAGCGGCAAGGTCTGCGCCATCGACGCGCGCCGCATTTCCGAGGAATGTCTGGGTGCCAACCGGCCGAACACACCGATGCTGGCCGCCCTGGTCAAGGTGAGCGGCGTGCTGGATACCGGGCTTTTCCTGGCGGACATCGAGGAGTCCTTCCGGAATAAGTTTGCCGCCAAGCCCCAGATGATCTCGGGCAACATGGAGAGCCTGAAGCAATCCTTACGGGAGGTGCGGGAAGGATGATTAGCGCCAAGGACATCAACGAAAAGACGCCCTGGCAGGAGCTGACGCCGGGCGGCGAGATATACGAAGCGGGGACTGCGCGTCTCTACAACACCGGCACCTGGCGGACCGACACGCCGTTCTTCAAGCAGGAGAACTGCAAGCACTGCATGCTGTGCGTGCCCTATTGCCCGGACAGCTCGATCCCGGTCAAGGACGGCAAACGGCAGGATTTCGTTTTCATGCACTGCAAGGGCTGTGGCATTTGCGCCGAAATCTGCCCCTTCAAGGCCATCGAGATGACGGCTGGGGGTGAGCCTAAATGATGAAATTCATGTCCGGCAACGAAGCCGTGGCCTATGCCATGAAGCAGATCGATCCCGATGTGATGGGCGCGTTCCCGATTACGCCGTCGACCGACATACCGGAGGTATTCGCCGGCTATGTGGCCAACGGCGAGGTTAACACCGAATACGTGGCGGTCGAGTCCGAACACAGCTCCATGTCCGTGTGCATCGCGGCCCAGGCGGCAGGCGGGCGCGCGGTGAGCGCCACCTCCTCGTGCGGCCTGGCGCTGATGCACGAACTGCTCTATGTGGCGGCCTCCGCCCGGTTGCCGATCTCGTTGGCCTGCGTCAACCGCGCGCTGACCGGGCCGATCAATATCAACCACGATTATTCCGACTCGATGGGCTCCCGCGATGCCGGATGGATTCAAATCTATGCCGAGAACAATCAGGAGGCCTACGACAATTTCATCCAGGCCATGCCCATCGGCGAGGCCCCGGAAGTGCGGCTGCCGGTCATGACCTGCATGGATGGGTTTATCACCAGCCACGCGGTGGAGAACATCGAACTGCTGGAGACCGGCGCGGTGAAGGCGTTCGTCGGTGAATATCGGCCCGAGCACTACTTGTTGAAAAAGGAAAACCCGCTGGCGATCGGTCCCTACGACATCAGCGCCTATTACATGGAACACAAGGTGCAGGGGGCCGAGGCCATGAAAGCCGCCAAAGCCCGCATCCTCAAAGTGGCGGCCGAATTCGAGAAGGTTTCGGGCCGCAGGTATGGCCTGTTCGAGGCATACCGCATGGAGGATGCCGACACTGCAGTTGTCCTGATGGGTTCCAGCGCCGGCACCGGCAAGGCAGCGGTCGATCAGCTGCGCGGCCAGGGGGTCAAGGCCGGCCTGATCAAGATTCGCGTCTTCCGGCCGTTCCCGGGCGAGGAACTGGCCCAGGCCTTGGCGCAGACCAAAGCCGTTGCCGTGATGGACAAATCCGAGGGCTTTTCCGCCAATGGCGGGCCGGTGTTTGCCGAAACCCGCAGCGCCCTGTATGACCTGAAGAATCGGCCATACATGGTCAACATCGTCTATGGCCTGGGCGGGCGCGATATCCGCGTCGAAGATTTCGAACGCGTGTTCAGCCGGCTGGCCGACATTGCCGCCAGCGGGGAGACGGGACCGGTGTACGTCCACATGGGGCATCGCTCGCAGGAGAACCAGGAATGACGAACAAATATAACCAGAAACGCGAAGCGGAAAAACAGCCCCGTCTAACGGGCGGTCATCGGATGTGCGCCGGCTGCGGCGCTGGCATCGTGGTGGCCGGGGTGCTGCGGGCGCTGGAGCCCGACCATCGGGCGGTGGTGACTAATGCCACCGGTTGCGTCGAAGTCTCCACCTTCATGTATCCGTATACCGCCTACACCGATAGCTTCATCCACTCGGCCTTCGAGAACGCCGCTGCCACCTGCTCCGGCGTGGAAGCAGCCTACAACGCGTTGAAGCGCCGCGGCAAGGTCGACGGCACCGTCAAATTCATCACCTTCGGCGGCGACGGCGGCACCTACGACATCGGCTTCCAGTCTCTGTCCGGCGCGATGGAGCGCGGTCACGACATGGTCTACGTCTGCTATGACAACGAGGCCTACATGAACACCGGCGTTCAGCGCTCTTCTTCAACGCCGCGCTTCGCCCGCACCACGACTTCGCCGGTCGGTTCCGTGCAGCCCGGCAAGCGGCAGCAGAAGAAGGATCTGACCGAAATCCTGGTCGCGCACAACATCCCTTACGTCGCCCAAACTGCGCCCATCGGCAATTTTCGCGACCTGCACCTCAAGTCACGCAAGGCCATCTACACCGAGGGGCCGTGCTTCCTGAACATTCTGGCCCCCTGCCCGCGTGGCTGGGACTACCCCGTGGCCAAGCTGGCCGAAATCGTCAAACTGGCCGTGGATAGTTGCATCTGGCCGCTATTCGAGGTCGAGGAAAGGCAGTGGCGCCTCACCTATACGCCCAAGAAGAAGCTACCGGTCGAGGACTACCTGCGTTCTCAGGGACGTTTTCGCCACATGTTCAAACCCGGCAACGAATGGATGATCGAGGACGCCCAGCAGCAGATCGACCAGAAATGGGAGCGCCTGCTGGAGCGTACCGGCGGCTGAGGCGACACTTTAATTGGAATAAGCGTAACGAGGGGGTAAGCCCATGGAACCAAGCATTTTCACCAACGACGTCATCCTGGCCTGGCTGCGGTATTTTGCGGAGCACGTCGACATCAGCCTGGCTGACGTGCGGATGCTGGACATTACCGGCAGGAACAAGAACCTCATTCCGGCTGTCATGAGCAACCGGGTGGTGCTGGTATTTACCGACGCCGGCCATCCGGACATGTTCTACGATATGTGGACCGACGATCTGGGCAACTGCGACGTTTGGTACAACGAAGGGTCCAATCCCACCGGCCCCATGAAGCATGACAAGCTCTCAGACATGATCGACCGCGGCATCAACGCCTCGGCCGCCATGCTGATCGTCAATCCCAATGCCGCCACCAAGACCCCGGTAGGCATCGAAAACACCCGTTTTTCGGCCGGTTCGGTCAACTACGTGTGCCGCGAAGTGCGCGCGGTCATCATGAACAAGCTCAACATCGGCGACCGGGACAACATCTGCGTTATCTCTGGCGAGAGCATCGCCGTCGAAGCCGCCCTGATCGCCTGCGAGGGCAGCGTGGTGGCGGTTGAATACGACCACCATGACCGTGACACCATGGAGGAGAACATCGCCAAATTCGGCCTGGCCAATGTCACCATCGTCGAATCCCTGAAAGACGGCCTGCCCGCAGACGTGCCCGCGCCCGACATAGCCTTCATCGTGGCCTCACCCAGGATCGAGGACGAGATCAAGAGCCTGCTGGCCCTGAACCCGGCCATGCGCTTCGTCTTCTACTCGCTCGACTTTGAAATCATGACTGGATTGCCCGCGATGATCCGCCGCAACGGCCTGGAACGCACCGAAGCGATCCAAATTGCCGTCTCGTGGGTCAACAGCAAGAACATTTCAGAATCCTACCCCGCGCCCTGGCTGATCTCTGCGCAGAAGATGGAGTAGAGGCGTAGAACAAAGCAAATGTGAGGCGCTGAGGGCCTGCTATTTAAGGCGGCTCAGGGTCTATTGCGCATCGCTGTCGAAATTTCATCCACCCAAGCCACCGCTTCACTTTTTGAATCGAACCACTGTGATGCGCGTTGACCGCGCACACATACTTCTGCGCGCCAGCGCAGACATTTGTCTTTATCCCGCCTGCTTCGATATGTCGCCATGTTTCAACCCCTGCGTAGGCTCTTGAAGACATGACGTAAATTAATAATCTGAATAATTTGCTGCAAGCAAATTTCAGCATTATTTGCCACTTTAGCAAAAATTAATTTACGCCACGGATGGGTTTTTGGCTTTGTGCTTTCAGCGCCGGAATCGCTGAAAACGCCCGCCAATGCGGTTGCGTCCCGAATGCTACCAATCGGCATAATACTCAATATTTTCAACATATTGCGTTAAATGACTCGATGCAATCAATGCCCCAAAAGGTCAGCAAACGCCCTGCAAATGACACCGCGCGGTTACAAAATGGTGACATAGCTTCGCTATTCGGCAAACAAGCCGCAAGCACTCTTTCTGATGCGTCAAGGCACATCAGGAGGGTTTTCCAATGCGCACAAAGGAAAACCCCCTTGAACTCGATGGGTAATCCCCCCGGAAATTAGCGGCGGTTAAAAGTAGAATTTTCTCTACAGCATCCCGAGGAGGTTTTACATGAAGACGTCACGCTTTTCAGACAACC
>JAGTRX010000119.1 GCA_018262285.1 Pseudomonadota bacterium
CTGCAAGACGCTTATGTTTATGTGCCGAAAAATGCTGCACCGGCCGTACTCGGCGGCAAGCGCGCCCTGATGCTGACCATGCACGGTTGCGGCCAGACGGCCTCCGGCAATGTCATTGGCACCAAGTTCAACTGGGAAACTACCGCCGAACAATACGGCATGGTCGTCGTTGCGCCAACCGTTCCTTCCGGCACGACCTCAACCCGTTCCGTTTCCGGTTGCTGGGACTGGTTTGGCTCCGCCCATACCCGTACTGGCCGTGACGCCGTTCCGCTCAAGAAACTGCTGGATTCCGTCAAGGCGCGCACCAATCTTGACATCGACCCGAACCAGATTTACGTCACCGGCCTTTCCTCCGGCGGCGGTGAAACCATCGTGATGGGCTGCTCCTTCCCTGAGTACTTTGCAGGCGTTGGTATCAACGCAGGCCCGGCGCTTGGTTCAGCTTCAGGTGACATTTCTGTCGAGCCCAAAGTGACAGCAGCGCAAGTCGCCAGCTATTGCAAGGCGGCAGCCACCAGCACCTACACCCCTTATTTTGCCACCCAGATTACCAATGCCGTTTATGGCACCAGTGATTATCTGGTCAAACCCAATCACAATGTCCGTAACATCCAGGGCATGGCGGTGGTTTATGGCATGACCATGGGCACACCGGTTACTTCAAGTGTTGCCGGTGGTGGTACAGCCAAGGTCTACAAGGACGCCAACGGCAAGGAACGTCTCTCCGACCTCGCAGTGACCGGCATGGGTCACGCCTGGCCAGCTGGCGGTGGCGCTGGTGCCGCCTATGTCGACACCTCACACGTCAATTTCCCGGTCTATATCACCAAGTGGTTCTTTGACAACAACCTGCGCGTCAGCGGTGGTTCAACAACGACCACAACGGCCGCCACAACCACCACGACTGGCGGTGCAACGACCACAACCGGAGCTGCGACGACCACAACGGCTGCGGCGACCACGACCACAACCAGAGCATCAACAACCACGACCACGACAACCACGACAACCACGGCAGGCGCCTGCTACAAGACAAGCAACTACGCCCACGTTACCGCCGGTCGCGCATACAATAGTCTGGGCACTGCGAAGGCAAAGGGTTCCAACCAGAGCATGGGTTTGAACAACACCTTCTACATCACCAAGCTGCGCATGACAGGAACCGCATACTACGTTATCGATGCGACCTGCCCCTGATCCGCAGCCAGTAAAACCTTTCTACGCGTAAGCGTGAGCCCGAACCTTTAACGAGGTTCGGGTTTTTTTATTTGGCGGACTATTTCTCGGATTGAGGCGCGATTTCGCCAACCAGAAATTCGGGGCGCGCCTTGATTTCTTCAAAAATCTGCGCCAGATAAGCGCCCAACACGCCAATCCCGAGCAGATTGGCCGAACCGAAGAAGAGCACCACGACGGTCATGGAAGTCCAGCCGGAAACGGCAATGTGGGTCAGCCAGGAATACATGGCTTGCACAAAAAGCAGACCCGCCGCCACCATGCCTAGCAATCCAAGCCGAAAGATCATTCCCAGCGGCTTGGCACTGTAGGACGTAATGGCGGTAATCGCCAGCCGCGTCAATTGTGCGGTATTCCAGCTCGAAGCGCCGGCAATACGCGGCGCCACATCAAATTGAATCGGCTCGGTCGTGAAACCCGTCCAAACGGTCATACCCCGGAAAAAACGGACTTTTTCCGGAAAAGAGAGCAAGGTATCGACAACGCGGCGATCCATCAGTCTGAAGTCGGAAGCGCCTTCCAGATCAAGCCCGGTCACCATCCGCATCAGGCCATTGAACAATTTGGCATTGAAGCGCGCCATCAGGCTGTCGGTACCGCGATTGGCTTTTTGCGCCGCCACGATCTGCGCCTTGCCGCTGCGCCAGATTTCCAGCATCTCCGGCAACAAAGTGGCTGGATGTTGCCCATCCGCATCCATCACCACCACGGCTCGGCCACGCACTTGGCGCAGACCTGCAAGAATGGCAGCCTCCTTGCCGAAATTTCGGGTAAAACGCAGGCCACGCAAAGAAGCGTAGTGCGGCAATTCGCCTTTCAAGCGCTCCCAGGTGGCGTCACGACTGCCATCGTCAATCACCCAGACTTCATGGCTGGCAGTGCATCCGCGCAAAACATCAAACAATTGCTGCAAAAAAACAGCCAGCCCCTCCGCCTCGTTAAAGGCCGGGACGATGATGCTGACTTCCGGTGCTACTTCATGTTGAGGATTCATGTCATTGCGGCTGATCGAGTCTCAGCGTCCAGGGGTTGTTCGGATATTCTTCGCGCAAGCGCTGCGCAAAAGCTTCGACTTCCTTACCACGGCCATCCTGCCGTTCAAGCTGAACATAAGTGTACAAGCTCTCGGGTAGCCAGAAACCATGAAAATGCTCTGCCAGTTCGCGATAGCGCTGCTTGGCTTGGGCACGATTGCCGGCACGCTCGACCGACTTGGCCAGCCAGAACAGCGCCTCTTCTCTTTTCGCCGGTGGCCGGCGCAAGGCGTAGGCGCGCTCGAAGTCTTGCGCTGCCGCCTGAAAATGCTCGGCATTGAGGGCTTCCCAGGCCTGCTTGTAGACCCGTTCCGGCGAGCGGATGCCAAAGTAGACGCCGGCGATGACCAACAGCAGCCAGCCCGCAAGAATCGGTGTGAAATAGCGCCAAACCGTTTTAACCCCAATCTCTGGCAGCGTCTTTGTTTCGCCTTTTCTGAACGCAAGGTAAAGCGCCAACAAGGCAGCAAGCGCACTTGCCAGCATGCCCAGCTTGCCGATCATGGTATGCCCGTAGACCAGACGGATTTCCTTTTCCTGCGGCATGACCAACATAAAGCCCGACCCGGCGATATGCAGGCTGCCCTTGCTGGCGAGTTGCCAGCGCGGGTGATAAGCTATTTTGATAAGATGCGGCCGTCCAATGGCTTCGGTTTGAAAAACCAACTGATGGCGATCGAGGCTGATTTCGCGCACCGCTGCTGTGGAAGCATTTACCGGATTTTCAATCCCGGCCAACTCTGCCGGATGATCCGAATAAACCGGCAAATAGGCATCAAAGCGGCTACGCAAGCGATACCAGGCAAAAGCATCCTGCATCCAGTCCTGTTTCGGTCGCAGCTTGATCGGCCTGCTTACCACTTCGACCAGACGACTATCGAAGTGCTTGAGCCGATACAGGGCGAAGGGTTGCGACTCTGCAACCAGTACAAACCGGCCACTCGCTTCAATAGCTTCCTTGGCCTTGGCACTGCGCAACAGCACCGTATCGGCATGCAGAAAATTCATGTGGCGCGCCGCAAAATCCGGATCAAGGCTGCCACTCGGGAAACGCACCAAGGGCGAGGAAGGCTGCGCCGAAACCTCGGACTGCAATTGATAAATGGCGGGCCCGAGCAGGGCAGATTCCATGTACAAGCCTTCCAGCACCGGCCGGTGATTGAGGAACATGGGCAAGGCCTCAAGGGTGCGGGTCGAGCCAAGGTCGTTGTTGGCCGGATCGTGTTCGAACAGCAATCTCGGACTCCACAAGTTACCCTGCATGGCCGGGAAAAGTTGGCTCAGGTTGTGCCAGGCCGGTTTGACCTGAAGGCCGGAGTGGTTCCAGAAACCCCAGTCCGGTGCCATTTTGACCTGCGTTGCGAACCAGCCGGCCATGCCAAAACACAGCGCAGCGACACAAAGCAGACCGGGAGCAATACGCAGCCAGGCCTCTTTTGCCAGGCAACCACCAAGGCTGTGCAATGCCTGGCCGAACAGCCAGCCGCAGACAATGGCTCCGAGCAGCCAGACGGGCGGGAAAAAGCGGATGTCGGCCAGCCCCAATTGATCACCGGCGATAAAGGCGACTGCCGATAAACCGGCAGCGCCGACGAAATAGCACAGCGCCGAGCGCTGGGCACTTTGCCAGCCGTGCCGCACCACCGGCAAAACAAGCAGCAGCAAACCGAGCAAACCCGCCGCCGCAACCGGCCACAGGGTGGGCGGAAAGAGGTCGCGCCAACTGGAAACCGGGAAGGCGGCATCGTTGGGAATGGTCAGGCTGTGCATTTCGAGCATCGGCCACAGCCAGCCACCAAGCAAGGCAAAAGCCAATAAATGACCGCGCAGGAGCATGCTGAAAGAGCGTTTGAAGCGTTCAATATTTTCCTGCCGGCTGCCGGCAAATGTACCGTCCAGCAGCAGCAAAGCCGTCGAAAAACCGAGCAGCAACAATGGAAAGCCATGCGAAAAGCCACACGCCGCTTCCAGCAGTGCGGCCAGCAGCCAGCCACGACCAAGGTGGATGGCACGCGCCCAGGCCATCATGGCCAGAACGGCGAAAAACAGGCCATAGCTGTAGGCAAATTCGCCGGCCAGGGTCGACAGCAGATTGCCGCCCCAGATCGAGTTCTGTTCGTGCAGGAGAAAGGCAACTGCGCCCAGGGCGGCAAAGAAAGCGGCCGGCCAGGAAAACCCGAGCCAGCGCCGACTGCCGACAAAAACCGCGCCGGGTAGCAACATGACCGCCATGAAAGCGCCCCACTTGAAGGCGGGTGCAAAACCGATCACTTTGGACAGGAAGGCGATAAGGATAAAGGGCAGTGGAAAATAGTAAGAGAGGAAAGGCAGGCCGCCAAAAACTTCGGGCATCCAGGGCAGAATTTGGCCGGAAAAGAGGAAATCGTCGGCATAAAGCTTGGCGTAGAGCAAATGCGATGCTGTATCGCCACCTGTCGGCCAATTGCCGGAATTGAGGAAGCGGATGCCCAGTACCGAGGCGATCAGCAGGGCGACGCTCAAGGTCACGATCAGATCCCCCAGCCAGCCACGCCAACTTGCGAACCATTGCCTCATGCCTGTTTCTCCCGCCATTTTTTGACTAGCGCCCACAGCGCCAATAACAAGGACGCAAACCCCGTTGCCAGCGCCAGATCGAATAAAACGTGGCTCTGTTTAAGCCAGAACGCCCGCTGTTCTATCCCGCGCAGCCTGCCGTCGCCGACCCCCTGGAACTCGTAGCCGCGTGACGTTTCGTGCAGGAACATGGCAGCAGGCAAGCCTTCGCCAAGATGTAGCCGAGCCGATTTGACGCCAGCCCGCCATTCCAGACGGCGCGCCGCCGGTTGCTGGTGTTCAAAATCAATGCTGCCGGCCAGTGGCGCTATGCCTTCTTCCTGCGGCCACAACAACCAACTGGCTTGAATCGAGCCACCGGCGGGCGGTGGCTCGATCACCATCCAGCCCTGCTGATAAGCAGCGGAAAGGGGTTCAGCCGTCGCCATGGGTTGATTGAAAAAGGAAATCTGCCCCATGCCCGCGCCAGCCTGATCAAAAAAACGCACCATGACTGGCAACGCAAATTGAATCGGCCCTTCACCACTCGGCAAGGCCCAGAAAAGCTCAAGTTTGCCCTGCGGTACCAGTTCAGCGGGTTTGGCCTGCCCGGAAAGAGGGCGCAAGGCCTGCCACTGCCCGTCGCCGAGCAGTTGAAAAACCTGCGGATAGTAAGCAATGCTATCGCCCTGGTTCGTCAGCACAAGCCGGTCTGTACCCCGTTCCAGGCCAAAATGAATGTTGCCGGCGCAAGCCGGTGCAGCCAGCACTGCCAGACACATGGCCAGCACCAAACAAAACCGGGAACGCAGCAACAACGTCATGGACACCTCTATAAATCCGTCACACCGGCGAAAGCCGGTGTCCAGTTCGTTGATTTTTCTGGATTCCGGCTTTCGCCGGAATGACGGAGATGAATTGGAGGTTCCGTCATGATAATTTTTCGGCCGAGATCGGCGCCTCGTGAAAAGTCCAGAAGCGGTTGCCCACAAAACTCCAGATCAATACCAGACCGGTCGTGACAACTTGCGAGAGCAAATAATGCAGGCCGAGCAGGCTGACCATGATCCACATGAACAGCGTATTGAGTCCCAGACCCACCGCCGCCACCACGACAAATTTGGCGATGCTTTCGTGGTGTTTCTTGCTGCTCTGAAAGGTGAAATGGTAATTGAGCAAATAGTTGATGACGGCACCGAGCAAGGCGCCGGCCGCAGAAGCCAAAACAGCGTCCGTGTGCACAACTTGTACGAGCAGGATCAACAGTCCGTAATGGCCGATGGCCGACATACAGCCAACGCCGGCAAAACGGATAAACTGCCGCAACAATTCAGGCATCAACACGAGCGAATCATGGTGCCAATGCCATGATCGGTCAGGATCTCCAACAGCAGGGCGTGTTCAACCCGGCCATCGATGATGTGCACGCCCTTGACGCCATTGCGTGCCGCATCAAGCGCCGAAGCAATTTTCGGCAACATACCGCCAGACAAGGTGCCGTCCGCCACCATATCGTCGATGTCCTTGGGGGTGATGCCGGTCAGCAGTTTGCCCGACTTGTCGAGCACGCCCGGCGTATTGGTGAGTAATACCAGTTTTTCCGCCTTCAGGACTTCGGCGATTTTGCCGGCCACCAGATCAGCATTGATATTGTAGGTTTCGCCATCATTACCGACGCCAATAGGGGCGATAACCGGAATAAAATCGTCGGAATCGAGCAGGCTGATCAAGGCCGGATCGATGTGGGTGACCTCGCCGACCTGTCCAACATCAATGGGCGCATCCGGATTATCCTTGTTGGGCAGCATGAGTTTATGAGCACGGATGAGGCCACCGTCCTTGCCGGTCAAGCCAACCGCCTTGCCTCCGTTTTGGTTGATCAGATTGACGATTTCCTTGTTAACCTGGCCACCCAGCACCATTTCCACCACTTCCATGGTTTCGGCATCGGTGACGCGCATGCCCTGCACAAACTCGCCCTTCTTACCGACCCGCGCCAACAGGCTCTCGATCTGCGGGCCGCCACCATGCACCACCACCGGATTCATACCGACCAGTTTGAGCAAAACCACATCGCGAGCGAAGCATTGCTTGAGATGTTCGTCAGTCATGGCATTGCCACCGTATTTCACCACGATGGTCTTGTCGTGAAACTGACGAATGTAAGGCAGGGCTTCAGCCAGAATATCGGCTTTAATGGCTGGGGAAATACCTTCGGAACTCATGGTCTTGCTCCGTAAATTCAGGGCGTTTTGCCCCGCTCACAAAGCGCTCATTGTAACCGCCGGGGACGCCAACAAAAAGGCCGGATTTGGCTCCGGCCTTTTGAATGCAATCGCCACCCGCGCACAGGCGGGATAACCCTCTGCTGAAGATCAGGAAACGCTGGGCAGCCACTCGCGCAGACATGCTCCCAATTGCTCCATCTCGCGGATGCAGCCAATATGACCCCACATCGAAGTCATCACCCGGGTCGTTGCCTGCCCCGGCCTGACAGCGTTGAGAATGCCGGCAATTTCCTCGGCTGCATAGGGCGGGAACTCGTGGTCGCTGTCGATATTGATCAACAATATTGGACACTTGATACGGCAGACACCCTCCTCAAGCGTGGCAAATCCTTCAGCAAGATCGTGCGAATTGATCGCCGTCAGCGTAGCAATGAAGGAATTGCCGTCATAGCAGGCAACGCTGGCATCAAGCCCGGTGTTGATAAAGGCGTTGGTGTTGGCTGAACGCTTCAGCTGGGCGCCGGGGCCATGCGGCACAGTATCCGCGCACAAGGTCTTGTAGAGCTTTTCGCTCAAATAATAGAGCTTGATGATCTGGGCGATGATCTTGGCAGCACCCAGCGGCACACCCGGCGTGTACCAGCCGGCGTGAAATGCCGGATCGGCCTTGAAGGCATTCATCATCAGGTGGTGCATGGCCATGCCGGAAGCTGTCATGCGGGCTGCGGTGGCGACGGAAACGGCGCGTTCGATACGCTCCGGGTACATCGCTGCAAAACAAAGGGTGTGCATTGAGCCCATGGACGGCCCCGCCATGCACCACAGACGATCAACACCCATAGCGTCGAGAAAGGCGGCGGCAAAGCGCACCTGGTCACGCATGGTAATTGCAGGGAACATTGGCCCGTAACGGCAACCGGTCATCGGATCAATGGTCATCGGACTGCAAGTGCCGTACATGCCGCCCAGAGCATTGATCGACAGAATACGGAAACGGTCGGTATCAAAAGGTTTGCCCGCACCGATAACGCCATCCCACCAGCCGGCAACGGCATCCTTCTCGCTGTATTTTCCGGCGCAATGGTTGGAAGAAAGGCCACCGTGACAGATCAGGATGACCGGCCCCTTCGGGTTGCCATATTCCTCATAAGCCACCGGTGCCGAGCTAAGGGTGGCACCGCCTTCAGTGACGAAGGGTTGTGGCAGGATCAGGGATTTCTTTTCGACCAGCATGAGAACCTCCGCGCA
>JAGTRX010000120.1 GCA_018262285.1 Pseudomonadota bacterium
CAGGGCAACACAATTCGGCTGATCGGCGTCAATCAGGATATCACCGAGCGCAAGCTGATGGAGACGGCGCTGCGAGAGAGCGAGGCGGAATTCCGCACCTTGGCTGAATCCATGCCGCAAATCGTCTGGATCACGCGCCCGGATGGCTGGAACATTTATTTCAATCAACATTGGATGGATTACACGGGGCTCAGCCTTGAGGAAAGCCTGGGCCACGGATGGAAAAAGCCCTTCCATCCGGACGACCAGCAGCGGGCATGGGACGCCTGGCAACACGCCATGGCGACGACCGGCACCTACTCGATCGAAAGCCGCTTGCGGCGCGCAGATGGGGTTTATCGCTGGTGGTTGGTGCGGGGGGTGCCGCTGCAAGATGCCAACGGCAACATTCTCAAATGGTTTGGCACCTGCACGGATATTCATGATCTGAAGATGGCTGAACTGGAAATCGCCCACACCAACCAGGTGCTGCGCGAAAGCGAGCGTCGCTTCATCGACCTGCTGGGGAATGTTGAACTGATTTCGATGATGCTGGATCGCGAAGCGCGGATTACGTTTTGCAACGATTACCTGCTGCGCCTGACCGGTTGGCAACGCGAGGAAATTGTCGGGCGCGACTGGTTCGATGTTTTCATACCGCCCGAAATTGGCGATTTGAAAGGTTCCTTTTTCCCCGCGCTTCTCGCCAACCTGCCCAACACTTGGCACCACGAAAACGAAATCCTTACCCGGTCGGGCGAGCGCCGGCTCATTTACTGGAACAACTCGGTGTTACGTTCTGAAGCCGGCGAGGTGATCGGAACGGCAAGCATCGGCGAAGACATCACCGAGCGCAAACAAGCAGCGGATGCGTTGCGCGAGTCAGAGGCGGAGTTACGCGCGATCTTCGATGGTTCACTCGATGGCATTCTGGTTGCAGACATGGAAAACAGGCAGTTTCTCACTGCCAACGCGGCAATTTGTCGCATGCTCGGTTACACACACGAAGAGATCCTTCGCATTGGCGTTTCGGATATCCACCCGAAACAGGATCTACCACTTGTGGCAGCGCACTTCGAAAGAATTTTGCACGGCAATGAGACACTGGCCGAGGGCATACCGATGCTACGCAAGGACGGTTCGGTATTTTACGCCGACATCAACGCATCTCCTCTTTGCCTTGATGGCAAAGACTGTATTGTGGGCATGTTTCGCGATATAACCGAACGCAAGGCGGCGGAAACCAGGATCGTCTACCTCAATCGCGTCCATGCCATGCTAAGCGGTATCAATACGCTGCTAGTGCGCGTACAGGATCGCGACGAACTGTTCAGTGAGGCATGCCGGATCGCGGTCGAAGCCGGCGGTTTCCGCATGGCCTTGATCGGCATGGTCGATCAGAGCACGCTGAAGATGGTTCCGGTCGCCTCGGCGGGCAAGAATGATGAACTCGTGAGCGCCATCAAAGACCTCCTGGCCTCAAGCGAGCACGCCCCGAATACAATCGTTGCCCGGGTAATCAGGGAGAAAATGGCGGTCGTTGCCAACGATGCGCAAAACGATCCGCGCGTTCTTTTAGTCAAGGAATACGCCGAATCCGGAATACGTTCGATAGCGGTGTTGCCATTGCTGGTCGCGGATGAAGCGCTCGGCGCTCTGGCACTCTACGCCAGCGATATTGATTTTTTCCATGCGGAAGAGATGAAGCTGCTGACGGAGCTGGCCAGCGACATCGCCTTCGCGATTGATCATCTCGACAAGCAGGAACGCCTCAATTATCTGGCCTACTACGATGTCCTCACCGGTCTGCCCAACCGCACTCTGCTCCGTGATCGCCTGGAACAAGGGATCAAGGCGGCGCAGCGCAATGCGACCGTACTGGCGGCGCTCTCTGTCGATCTGAATAATTTCAAGGCGGTTCTTAACAGCTTCGGTCACAGCATCGGCGATCTTCTGCTGCAGGAGGTCGCCCGCCGACTTGCGGCCTGCCTGCGCGCGACCGATACCCTCGGATATTTGGACGGCGACGCGTTTGGCATCGTTCTGCCAGAGGTCGGCAGCGGCGAGGATGTAGCCAAGCTGGCACTCAAGCTGATTGAGCATTGCCGACAACCCTACCTGATCCGGGATCACGAGTTATTCGTTTCGGCCAGCGTCGGCATCGCCCTGTTCCCTGACGATGCCATTGACTGCGAAACGCTGTTCCGCAACGCTGACACGGCGCTGTATCGCGCCAAGGCGTTGGGACATGGCACCTACCAGTTCTTTACGGCTCAGATGAATCAGAACACACAGGACAAGATCCGGCTGGAGGCAGATCTGCGCATCGCGCTGGCCAAGGGCGAATTCCTGGTCTACTACCAGCCCAAGGTGAGCTGCAGCACCGGCAAAGTCACCGGCTTCGAAGCACTACTGCGCTGGCAGCATCCGACGCGTGGCCTGGTGGAGCCGAACGATTTCATTCCGGCGCTGGAGGATAATGGACTGATCGTGGCGGTAGGGGCCTGGGTGCTGAATAACGCCTGTGCCCAGGCGCGGCGCTGGCACGATGATTGGCTGGGAACGCCGAGTATTGCGGTCAATATCTCCGGGCAGCAGATCAAGGCGTCTGACCTGTACGAGACGGTGCGGGTTGCCCTGACGGTGAGCAAACTGGCACCGGCCTACCTGGAACTGGAACTGACCGAGAGCCAGTTGATGGAGGATGCTGAAGGCATCATCGGTCTGCTGCGGCGTTTGAAGACGATGGGTATAACCCTTTCGATAGACGATTTCGGCACGGGTTATTCCAGCCTGGCCTATCTGAAGCGCTTTCCGATCGACTGCCTGAAGGTCGACCGAGCCTTTGTCCGCGACATCATCGCCGACCCCAACGATGTTTCGATCACCCGCGCCATTATTACCCTGGCCCATAGCCTGAAACTCAAGGTGGTGGCCGAGGGGGTCGAAACCGAAGGGCAGTTGGGCATGTTGATCGCCAACCATTGCGACGAGATTCAGGGCTTCTTTTTCAGCCGGCCTTTGCCGGCCGAAGAGGCAACGGCGCTGCTGCGCGCCGGCAGGACTTTGGACAGCATGATGATGAGTGGCATGAAGCGGAGCCGGAGCTTGCTCCTGGTCGACGACGAGGAAGGCGTCCTCTCGTCACTGAAGCGCTTGCTGCGCCCGGATGGTTATAACATTCTCACTGCCTCAAGCGCCGAACAGGGGCTGGAATTGCTCGCCAGCCGCGCAGTCGACGTCATCGTTTCTGATCAACGCATGCCAGGCATGAGCGGGGTCGATTTCCTGCGCCGGGTCAAAATTCTGCATCCCGAAACGGTGCGCCTGGTGCTTTCGGGTTATACCGACCTGCAGACAGTGACCGATGCGATCAACGAGGGTGCAATCTACAAATTCCTGACCAAACCCTGGGACGACAACCTCCTCCGCGCCACCATCAAGGAAGCCTTCCGCAACAAGGAAAAGGCCGACGAAAAGAGCTGCCTGCAAAGCGAGGCGGCCGATCTATCGCAACACGAGTCATGATTAAAACGAGCGTCTGCTTGGCGATTCTGATTTCATAAATGTTCAAACCGCCATTCCGGCGCGGACCACAGAATCGCCACCCTGGCCTGCACCGGAGGAAAGAATTGAGGTACAGGGGTGACGGCAATCCCGGACATCATCGAGCCGGCTCAATAGTTGGCTGTTGGTCGCTGCACTTGAGTTTCTGATGTCGGTAGCGGAATAATTGCGCCGGACATGGCGTCAGCAAGCGGGCGCCTGACCGCCGGGATTTGATCAAGTTCATTCATCAAGTCACAAATGTGTTCTCGCTGCTCTTCGGTTAGCACTGTCTTCGCCTGCGTGAGCGGCATGAGACACCCTTCCAGTTTTCGCGCAACATCGCTGAGCAGGTAATATCCGAATGTCCTTCCGGATATCGCCAGGTTATGCACCATCAAATACAGAATTTGGAAGCCCACATCATCCCACTCGCCAAGCGGCAAGCGACCCCAGGCCTGCCTGATCTGTTTGATATTTTCGGGAAGTTGCGCGGTGTAGGCATCTCTCAGGGTTTTGAACTTTTTTTGCAGGTTTGTATGGTTAACCATGTTAATACCCTTCACTGGACACCGGCATTCGCCGGCGTGACGGTGTTTATCGCTCTCATTTGCCCTGACCGACTACTTGCGTGATTCATTTCCGGCCTTCCGGCAAAAACTTAGTGAAGCGGAGTTTCGAGGAACGGCTAAGCCGGAAATCAAAAAAAACCAACGAACCAGACATCTGTTTTGCCGTTGTGACGAATCTTGAAGACTGGCTCTTACTTCTTTTGACTGTAGGTATTGGTGAAATTTTCGCTGGCTTGTGTCGTCAATCCTGAATCTTGAGTTTTATGGTCATGCGAAATCGGGGCGTGGTGCGCTGCAGATTTCTGATCATTCGATTCATGATGCTTTGCGGCTTCCTTGTCATGGGTCGACGGCAACTCATGGTTTTCCGACACCTTCTGGTGATGTTGCTGCGGACTTTGCTTTGCTTTTTTTCCGTTGGCATTTGATTCTCCTGAAAAAAGTACGGATTCCTCCGCCTGCAGACCAATGGATATCAACAGTTCAATGCTAGAGAATCACCAAAATTCATTCCGTGTGCTGGCGTACATAAAGCACAACTTTTCACGCCCACTTACTGCCCAAACCACCCTGCATCTATGTACGCCAGCGCACAGCATTATTCAAACGATTGTGGATAATCAGAGCAAACGGCCTTCTGGGGCCGCAGTTTTCACATCACACAGCAATGCGGAAGGGGGCGTCTTCTATGCGCAAAATGCTGCTTATCGAACTCGCAGTATTCATCTTGTTTTCCGGTTGGGCTATTCCGGCATGGGCAGGTTTTTTCTCCGCAACTGGCCCGGTAATTGCCATTATTGCTGGCGACCTGTTTCTGGGTGAAGCCGAGTGCAAGCTTGGCGGGTCAGGAACACTTTTGATCCACTCTCGCACAAAATCCAATGTCACGTGCCAGGGCCAGTTCGCCTCCAGTTCCAAATCGATCGGAGCGGGGAAAATGCGATGCAGCGATGGCACTACTGCCACGTTCCAGTTTAAGCGTCTGAGCCTCAGACGCGGTTACGGAAGCGGGACATACAGCCGGGGATCGCTGAGTTTCACCTACGGACTCAGCGCAGTTGAATCCGAACCTTACCTGAAACTGCCTCCGGGCAAAGTGCTCCGGATGGTCGGAAAAGAATTGGCGCTCGTGGAAGCCGGACAACCGATCCCGGCGAAATCTCCGGCAAAGATTCGAAGCGACCCCGTCACAGAATCCGCCCCAGAAGTATTGCTGAGCGTCACTGTTTTGTTGGCCTCTGCCCGTCACAAGCAGGACAATAGTCCGGGAGATATCGCCGAACCGGCTCAATCGAGCGCTCTTCCACTCTTTAACTTCCGCCATATGACTCAACTCGCCATGGCGCGCAACTGGCGTCTTGCCTCCCCGGATCAACAGGAGGCGCTTATCGCTGAGTTCAGGATATTGCTGGTTCGCACTTATGCGACAACGCTGTCAAAGTATCGCGACCGGGTAATCGAGTTCAAACCAGTACGAATAGCTCTGGGATCCAATGAAATTTCTGTGAAGTCCATCGTATTGCAACCCGGAGTCGAACCGATTGCTATTGACTACAACATGGAAAAGACAACGGCAGGCTGGAAGGTTGTCGACATCAAGATCGGCGGCATCAGCCTGATTGCAACCTATCAGTCGACTTTTTCTCAAGCCGTTCGTGATGGTGGCGTGGCCGGATTAATCAAATCACTTTCAGAAAATAACCGGCTGGCATATTCAGAAGCCAAGCATCAGGAGAGAAGCGCACACTACATTCTCATCATGTGTGCATTAATCCAAAGCGTTTTGCGCGCTAGCCGATAGATGCCTCATTAAACCAGTTACCGCGTCTGGTGCTATCAGCAATGTGGATTCGTACGAATCTTCGCGAAGATGTACGTCACCGAACAGACATGCTGAAAGCAGGGAGGAATACTTAAATCCAGTTATCTCCGTAAAAACGACGCGTCATTACGTCAGCACATTAACGGCGTGCAGGTCAGTCAGTTGCCTTGAAATATTTCCGAATCAGATGAAGAGGGGATAAAAATGGGCGAATTCAAGATTTATTTCAAGGGTCTGATCTGGTTCATGGCCTTACTGCTAGGCACCTTGGTGGCAGGATGCGGTGGTGACGGCAGTAGTGGGGGAGCAACCCCAGCTATCAGCAATACCAAAACAATTACCGATTATTCGCTTTCCGGTTTTGCCGGAATCATCAATGAACCGGCAAAGACTATCGCCGTAACCGTGCCAAGCGGAACCACTTTAACCGCCCTGGTTGCAACCTTCACAACCACCGGCACAAGTGTCAAAGTGGGCGCAACCGTTCAGACCAGCGCCGCAACAGCAAATGACTTCACCGGCCCGGTGGCCTATACCGTCACCGCAGCAGATGCTTCAACGGCAATCTATACCGTCACCGTCACCTTGTCGTTAGGGCCACCTCCTATTGTCCTTGGGGCGGCTGCGCCATTTGGAAGCTTTGGTGGAGGAGCCGGGATGACTAGTGAGGGAGTGCTTACCGTCGTCAATGGAGACATTGGAACCACTGGTGCTTCAACCACGATAACCGGGTTCCACGACAGTACCGGTGATGTCTATACTGAAACGCCACTCAATGTTGGCGTAGTTAACGGCAGGATCTACACGGCCGCACCACCACCGGTAATATTCGCACCTGGCGGCCCTTTTGGAGGAACTGCTGCCACTCTGGCGATCGCAACCGCTGGTGCAAGCGATGCGCTTATCGCCTATAACAACATGTCTCCGGCTTCGCTTCCGGGCGGAATTGATCCTGGCGCAGGCCAATTGGGGGGGCTCACGCTTGCTCCAGGAATTTATCAAGCCGCAGGGGGAACATTCCTGCTAACCGGTTCGGATCTGACACTCGAGGCTCAGGACGACCCGAATGCAACATGGGTTTTCCAGACTGCGGCAGGGCTCACTATCGGCGCCCCTGGATTTCCTCGTAGCATTATCCTGATCAATGGCGCTCAAGCCAAGAATGTTTCCTGGTATGTTGGCAGCGCAGCGCGTATTGAAAACCGCTGCAACATGGTGGGTACCATCATCGCCAATTCTGGAGTCACAATTTCAACCTCCGGCGAACTGGCAACAACAACACTGAACGGTAGGGCATTGGCGCTAAATGCTTCGGTGACAATTGTAAACACCATCATCAACGTACCAGCTCCATAAAGTAAAGCTTGAAATACTGAAGGCCGGCAGATTCATTTCTGTCGGCCTTTTAGTGCAAGTTCCATCCTCTCAAGAAACACACCCAAGGCGCTGGGTTAACAGCAATGTGATCTCGCACAAATTGCAGGGTATGTACGTCAACGAACAGACGAGCAGATAGCAGAGAACGACAATTAGAACCGGGCATCTTCATAAAACGCGGTGACGCATTATGTTTTGGTGTGCACGGTAAACAGGCAAGTCAGTTGCCTTGATGACTTTCCGAATCAGATGAAGAGGGGATGGAAATGAACAACTTCAAGCGTTATTTCAGTGGTCTGACCCGGTTTATAGCATTGCTGCTGGGAGCCTTGCTGGCGGGATGCGGCGGTGGCGGTGGCGAAGGAGCGACAGGGAGTACTCCAGGTGCCATTCCAGGTGCTCTGCCTGGTGCGATCATCCCAGGTGCCGTATGCACTGCGGCCGCAGGCGCCACAATTCCAACTGTAACTTTGGCCAGCCCCACCAATGGCAACCAGTTTGTGACAACCAGCACGAATGGTGTTGCAGGTGGAGGCAAATTGATCACTGCCAGCTTCAGTCTGGCGATGGATGGGGCAACAATCAACGCAACGACTTTTACGCTAACGCCAGTGGGTGGTGCTGCCCTCGTACCAGTATCAGTAACCTTGGATGCTGCCAACAAGGTAGCAACCTTGACCACGGCAGTGGCACTTCTGGCTGACACTTCTTATACGGCAATCATTACGATTGGCGCCAAGAGCGCCACAGGTACGCCGCTTGCCTGCGCCTATGCCTGGAGCTTTAAGACAGTTAGCCCAGCCGCGATAGGCCTCGCATCAGTAAACTTTGGATTAGCTGCCCCATTCGGGATTGCAGCGACTGCCGGGGTAACCAATACCGCTACCGCTCCAAATACGATCATTAACGGAGATGTGGTGTTAGAACCAGTTGCAGGTGCAACCTGTAACGCTGTG
>JAGTRX010000121.1 GCA_018262285.1 Pseudomonadota bacterium
CCGAAGCGCATGGTCATCGCATCATCTTCAAAAACGACGGCTCCATCGAGGTTGCCGCCAAGAACATCACCATCAAGGCCGAAGAGACCGCACGCATCGAAGGCAAGATAGTGCAGATCCACGCTTCCGATGTTTTTGCCTTTGACTGCAATGGCCACGGCCAGAAGTGGCTGCCGACCAAGATCGATACCTGGCAGATCGGCGAAGTCGCCGGTACGCCCAACGCCATCGCGCCGCCGGAAATACCCTAACCATGATCAACGAACAACCGCTGACCATCGTCATCGATGGCAGAACGATCCCGCTCGGCCTCGATTCCGACGAGCCGCTGGTGCGCGCCGTCATCATCAGCCTCTTCACCTGGCGCCGCGCCAATAAGGATGACGCGCTGCCCGGTGTCGGTGGCGATGATCAGCGCATGGGGTGGTGGGGCGATACCTTCCCCGCCGTGCCCAATGATCGCATCGGCTCCCGTCTCTGGCTGCTCTCTCGCGCCAAGCTGACCGCCGAGACCATCCGTCGCGCCAAAGAATACGCCGAAGAGGCTTTGAAGTGGCTGGTCGATGACGGCGTTGTCGCCCGCGTCGAAATCGAAGCCGAGCGCCAAGGACTGACCACATTGGCGCTGGCCTGCCGCATTTACAAGTCGGACGGCAAAGCGCCGCTCGACATCCGCTTTCAAGACGCCTGGGAGTTCATCAATGTTTAGCCGCCCGACTCTTTCTGAAATCATTCAGCGCGTCCGCAATGACGTGCTGTCGCGCCTGACTGCCGATGACATCCTGCGCCGCGCTGACCCCGAAGTTCTTGCCCGTGTGGTGGCTGGTGTCGGCCATGGCCTCTATGGCTTTATCGAGTGGTTGTCACAGCAACTGATATACGACACCGCTGAAGCGGAATTCCTGGAGCGCTGGGCGTCGATCTGGGGAGTGAGCCGCAAGCCTGCAGCTGCCGCCACCGGCACCGTCACCTTTACGGTGCAGGCCGGCGCAGTCATCGCCAGCGGCACGCTGCTGCAGGCGCTTGATGGCGTGCAGTACGAAACCACGGCAGACGCCACCGTCACCGCACCGACCGCCACCGCGCCCGTCGCTGCCTTGATCGCTGCAGCTGCCGGCAACCGGGTGACAGGGCAGGGCGTTACGCTCGTCTCGCCCGTCGTCGGCGTGCAGTCCGCTGCCGTCGCCGGCGAGCTTTCCGGCGGCGCCGACATTGAAACCGACGATGCCCTACGCGCCCGCCTGCTGGCGCGCATTCAGCAGCCGCCACACGGCGGCGCCGATTTTGATTACGTCGCCTGGGCGCTCGAAGTTCCCGGCGTTACCCGAGCCTGGTTGTATGCCGCCGAACTTGGCCTGGGCACGGTGACGCTGCGCTTCGTGCGCGACAACGACGCCTCGATTATCCCGGATGCCGGCGAGGTCGCCACCGTGCAGGCGTACATCGATGCGCGCCGTCCGGTGACGGCAGCCGTCACCGTGGCCGCGCCGATTGCCGTTCCCCTCAATTTCACCATCACCGGGCTGACCCCAGACACAGCGGCCGTGAAGGAAGCAGTGGAGGACGAGTTGTCTGACCTGCTGCTGCGCAAGGCCACGCCGGGCGGCACCATTCTGCTGTCGCATCTGCGCGCTGCGATCTCCAGCGCTACTGGTGAGACGGATTACGTCCTGACCACGCCGTCCGCCAATGTCACGCACACCACCGGCCAGATGGCGACGATGGGAACCATCACATGGGCATGACCGAAACCGATTACCTTGAGCAGCTCAAGGCGCTGCTGCCGCTCGGGCCGGCCTGGCCAAAGGACGATGCGGCACTGCTTACCCGTTTTCTGGGCGGGCTTTCCGCCGAACTGGCGCGCGTCGATAGCCGCGCCTGGCAGTTGCTGGAAGAGGCCGACCCGCGCACGACCGCCGAACTGTTCCTGGACTGGGAGCGTGTCGCTGGCTTGCCGGATGCCTGCGCCGAAGCGTTCGGCGGGCCGCAAACCATGGCACAACGCCGCGCCGCCCTGATCGGCAAGCTCACCACGATTGGCGGACAGAGCGCTGCCTACTTCATCGCGCTGGCGGCCAGTCTCGGTTACGCCATCACCATCACCGAGTTCGAGCTGCATGACGTCGAAGACAACGTCGAGCATCCGCTCTACGGCGCGCCCTGGCAGTTCGCCTGGCAGGTGAATGCTGCCGAAGACACCGTCGGCGTGCTCGCCGTCACCGATACCGTCGAAGACCCGCTGGCATGGTGGGGAAACGAACTACTGGAATGCGTCATCAATCGCCTCAAACCGGCGCACACCCTCGCGCTGTTCGCGTACACCTAAAAAGGAGAATCACACATGGATCGCATATTTGAATCCGGCGCTGCAGCCAGCCCGCCGAGCGCACCGGCCAGCCCTTCCAGCGGCTACCCGACTGCCGGCAATCCGGCGCTGGCGATTGCGGCGACGAAGCCCGGCCCGTGGTGGTATCACATGATCGCCGAAGAGATGATGGCTATCATCGCTGCCGCCAGTATTACGCCGGATCACACCGACACCAATCAGCTGCTCGACGCGTTGCGCGCGGCGGGTGTTTTTCAGACGGCGGCGCAGTTTGACAACACCACCAAGGTGGCGACGACGGCTTTTGTCAAACGCGCCCTCGGCGGACTAAGGGGCATCGTCGGAAAAACCACGGCTGGCGCCCTGGGAGCGGCCGATGTTGGAAAGCTGGTAGATATCAATGCGGCTATTGCGATGACATTGCCAGCCGCCAGCTCCGTGCCCAATGGCGAAGGGTTTTACCTGCACTCAACCGAGGCTGGCGCTTCCGTGGTACGCGCTGGCGCCGATGTGATTTATACCGGCATCGGCACCAACACCATCACCACCAGGGCACTCAATAGTGGTGAGCACCTGATCCTTATCTCTGATGGGGTTAGTGCCTGGTACATCGTCGGCGGGTCGGCGGCGCTGATTTATTCGACAGCGTTCGGCGCATCGCTGGGCGCTGCCGGCTATCAAAAGCTGCCGAGCGGCCTGATTGTGCAATGGGGAACGGTCACGACATCGGCCTCTGCAGATACCGCCGTGACCTTCCCGATAACGTTCCCGACAGCCGGCCGATCATTACAGATCGCCGCCATTTCCGGGGCTTCGTCCGGATTCGCCACTTATAACACCCTGGCGGCGGCCGGCTTCAACGCTGCTGGATGGACAAATTCCTCAACGCGGGCGGCTGTGGCTTGCTCATATCTTGCCCTCGGCCATTAAGGAGACACCATGTTTTATTCAAAATCAACCGGCGGTTTTTATGACCCGGAAATCCACGGCGAGCGCGAGATTGAAGTTGTACAGACCGACCCGGACACCGGCGAGACTATTGACCGATGGATGGAGATGAATCCGGACACAAAGATTCCTGCGGATGCGGTCGAAATTACTGCCGAAGAGCATGTCGCGTTGCTGGCCGGGCAATCTGCAGGCCAGCGCATTGGTAGCGATGCCGGCGGTTATCCTGTCCTGATTGATCCGCCGCCCCCAACGGCTGCCGAATTGTCGGCCGCCATCCGCGCCGAGCGCAACGCCAGACTGGCAGCATGCGACTGGACCATGTTGCCCGATGCGCCTCTATCGGCGGCACAGGTCTCCAGCTGGCAGACCTATCGCCAGGCCTTGCGTGACCTGACCGATCAGGCCGGCTTCCCAGCTGCGGTCGTCTGGCCGGTTGCACCGTGAGGTCATCGTGGCACGCTATCTGAAAAGCCTGTTGCTGTACCTGGTGGCGGTTGTGGTTTCCACCGCCGCCGCGCCGATCCTGCCGCTGTTCGCTGTCATGTGTTATGGCCATAGTAACAACCGCACGCGCCTGTTGTTCGAACCGCGCCTGCCGACCTGGCTGGCGTGGTTCGACAACCCAGACAATAGTCTATGGGGAGACGACGGCTGGCAGCGCGAACATTGCCCGCGCTTCTTCGGCTGTTATCGCGGCATGGTTCGCTGGCTATGGCGCAATAAGGCCGGGGGGTTTGTGTGGAATGTCCTGGGCGCCAAGGTCGCCGGATCGATCACCTGGGAAGGCACGCCAGGGATCGATTCAAGCCCATACAAGGCAGGAAAGCTGACCTGTAGATCCGGAGATTACTGGCAATGGAAATGGGTGTCGCCGCCCATCGGCCGGCGCTGCCTTGTCCTGAATTTCGGCTGGCTGCTCGATGCTTTTATTGACAACCCATTCTACGCGCCAGCTGCCCGGTTCTTGTTTCAGATTCAATTTTCGGAGATCAAAGAATGATCGAACTTCGTGCTTCCGAGCTTGCCGACCAGGCGGCCAATGTGGCGACAAAAGGCACCTACACCGCCTCCGGTGCGACCATGCTGGCTGGACTGACGCTTAAGGATGTGCAGGGTTTTTTGAGCTGCATCGCCATCCTGGTGGCCATCATCGTCCCGATCGCCACGTTTTACGTCAACTACCGGTTCCGGCTGCGCAAAGAGCGACTGGAGGCCGCGCGCGCAGCACATGAGGGCATCGTGATCGCGCCGAGGGGGAAAGATGATGACGACGAATAGATTGATGGTCGGCCTGCTGTCGCTTTCGGCGGCTGCCTTTGTTGGCTATATTGCCGCGCCGGAAGGTTATGCCGATCGCGCCGTGATTCCGGTCAAGGGAGATCGCCCGACCGTCGGCTTCGGCTCGACCTTCCGTGATGACGGATCGCCGGTGCGGCTGGGTGACACGATCACACCCGTGCCAGCACTCAAGCGCGCGTTGGCGCATGTCCAGAAAGACGAGCGCGGCATCAAGCGCTGCGTCACCGCGCCGCTGACACAGGTTGAATATGACCTGATGGTCGGTTTTTCCTATCAGTACGGCGTGCCAACACTCTGTGCCTCAACCATCGTGCGCGAGGCCAATGCGCTTCGGTACAAGGAATCGTGCGCAGGCTATCTGAAGTTCAAATTCGCCGGCGGATTCGATTGTTCAACGCCGAAAAACAAGCGCTGCCCAGGCGTGTGGACGCGCAGCCAGAACCGCTACACCAGGTGCATAGGGGAACAATCATGACCCTGATCTTTATCGAAGAAGATGGCAGCGAGACCATTGAAGTTGCGCCGCCCGCGCATAACCCCTTCATCCTGCCGTATTCCTGGGGCGTCGCCGCATTCGCCCAGGTGGTTGAAAACTGGCAGCGCTGTGGCCGTGCCACTCAAACCGTGGCGCTGCTTACCGTTCAGCTTGCTGCTCTCTCAATGGAGTCAAAATAAAATGATGGATACCCTTAAAACCCTTTGGGAATTGATCCTGTTACTCATTTCAAAATTTGAGTGGTCGCGAAAATGAACCCCTGGACTATCGTGATCGCAGTCCTGCTCTGGCTGGCCAGTCTGGCTGGGGTAGGGTGGTGGCAGCGCACCGACGGCGCCACCATCGAACGTGACACCTGGCAAAAGCGCGAGAACACCGAACTGCGCACTGCCAATGCCAAGATCAAGGAACTGGAAGCCAAGGCAAAATCAGACACCAGCGCGCACGCTCAAGCGTTGGCCGAGGCTTCAACCGCCTTCGAAAGGAAGCTCAAAGATGCAAATGCTCAACGCGCTAAAGATCGCGCTGCTGTGCTGGCTGGCACTCTCAGGCTGCGCGACAACGGTGCCACCGGCCTCCGTGCCTGTGGAAGTGGAATCAGCCCGCCTGCTGCCGGCGCCAGCGTCGGTGATGGTCGAACGCCCGGCGAACTTTCGGCAGCGGCTACTGGATTTCTTCTCGACCTCGCCAGCGACGCCGACGACATCGCCCACCAGCTCGCCCAAGCTCAAGCCGTGATCCGTGAGGATCGGCGATTGTGTGGGCGACCTGCACGGTAGTTTGCCAAAAAGCCCTGTTTGCGCAAATTCGCAAACTGAATCCAATGCTTGACCGAAAGAAGTAAGCGACCGGAAAGGTGCGTCAACACCCCACCGGTCGCCGTAGCACACAGACAGAACCTGTGAGCCTTGGCCAAGGCTTACCTGCCACGCGTGGCGGGGAGAGTCTAGCCCAAACAATACCTACATGAAAGGCTCATCATGTCATCCCCCATCATCCCCTGGCTCGGTGGCAAGCGTCGTCTTGCCGACCGGCTCCTCCCCCTGTTCCCTCCCCATGAGTGCTACGTCGAAGTGTTCTGCGGTGGCGCTGCGCTCTATTTCCTGCGTCCGGTACCAGCGCCGTGCGAGGTCATCAATGACATCAATGGCGACCTGGTGAATCTCTACCGGGTGGTACAACACCACCTCGAGGAATTCGTTCGCCAGTTTAAATGGGCATTGACCAGCCGCCAGGTGTTCAAGTGGTTGCAGGCAACCAGGCCGGAAACGCTCACCGACATTCAGCGTGCGGCGCGCTTCTTCTACCTGCAGCAGCATGCCTTTGGGGGCAGGGTAGAGGGGCAAACCTTCGGAACTGCGACCACGGCGCCGGCGATCAATCTCTGCCGGATCGAGGAAAATCTTTCGGCCGCACATTTACGCCTGGCGGGAACAACAATCGAGAATCTCCCCTGGTTGGAATGCATGCGCCGATACGATCGCGCCCACACTTTCTTTTACCTCGACCCACCGTACTGGCAGACAGAAGGTTATGGCGTGCCGTTCGGCCTCGAACAATACGAAGCAATGGCGGATCTGATGCGCAGCTGCAAGGGCAGGGTGATGGTCAGCATCAATGACCATCCAGACATCCGTCGCGTGTTCGATGGTTTCACCTTGCACGAAACCCCCATCAAGTATTCTGTAGGAAGCAACCATGGCCAACCGGCCACCAGCAATGAACTGGTGGTCACAAGCTGGTCACCAGATGCTCTTGGTCTGCTGTTTTAGTGTGGGGGATTTTTTGACGAAAGTGTTGCAATCGGCGCGTTTTTTGCGACTGGTGCAAAATCAAAATCCAGCATTGACGCGCCTTCCCAGTCTGTGCATAATGCGCGCCTGAGGTTGCAAATCCGTGTAGGTCGGTTCGACTCCGGCTCGCGCCTCCAGAATTTACGCGGCAGTAGCTCAGTTGGTAGAGCGCAACCTTGCCAAGGTTGAGGTCGAGAGTTCGAGACTCTTCTGCCGCTCCAGATTAAAGGGAAAGCTTTCGCTTTCCCTTTTTCTTTGCTGGTCACAATTCAATTTCACTTTACGTGCAGGCGGTAATGCCTCGTATGTCCTTTAATTGTTTTGATTGAGAGAGAAAAATGAGTGCCATTGGCAACATTCTGTGGTTTGTGCTGGGCGGTTTTTTTATGGGATTGGGCTGGTTGGTGATTGGTTTGCTAGCGTTTCTCACGATTGTTGGAATCCCCTGGGGTAAAGCCTGTTTTGTCATCGGCCAATTTTCCTTTTGTCCTTTCGGAAAAGAAGCAATCAGCAGAAAAGACCTGAATGGGCAAGAGGATATTGGTACCGGCGCTTTCGGAACGCTGGGCAACATCATCTGGTTCATATTTGCGGGCATATGGCTTGCAATTGGGCACTTGATTTCCGCTCTATTCTGTTTTGTCACGATCATTGGCATTCCGTTTGGTATTCAGCATCTCAAGCTGGCCGGTATCTCGCTCGCTCCAGTTGGCAAAACCATTGTCTCCAAGGGAGAGGCCGCCAGAGCGCGCTCGGCGCAATTCAATACCGAACCCAAAGCCCATCAATCAGCCCAGTTCTGCACGCAATGCGGCCAAGCCACTACAGAAAAAATGCAGTTTTGCATTGGTTGCGGTCAAGCCTTGTCCTGATTTGGTGTGGGGTAAGGCGTGGTTGTGGTCGGGAAAATCAATTCTGGCGCGATTGATATATTGATACAATCGCCGGCCAGCCCGGGTGGTGAAATTGGTAAACACAAGGGACTTAAAATCCCTCGCTTAACAGCTTACGGGTTCGATTCCCGTCCCGGGCACCACTGACAGGCATAGCGCATGATTATTTTCGACCTTATCTGCGAACACGATCACCGCTTTGAAGGCTGGTTTCATAGCGCCCAGGATTTCGAAAACCAATCTGAACGCGGCATGCTTGCCTGCCCAAAGTGTGCCAGCTCACGCATCCGTAAATTGCCATCCGCTGTTTCCATTTCAACCATGCGGAGCGAAAGAGTGGCCGTCAACGGTGTTCAGGAAGGAAATGCACAACAGCCTTTGCCGGTCTCCGCGCCGAGTAATACCCAAATATTGGGTTTGTACCGGCAACTGTCGCAGGCGATAGTTGCCCTTAGCGAAGACGTTGGCTCTTCATTTGCGGAAGAAGCAAGA
>JAGTRX010000036.1 GCA_018262285.1 Pseudomonadota bacterium
AGATTCTCGGCCTCTGCCCGCTGTTGGCGGTGACCACCAATGCGGTCAACGGCATCATGCTGTCGCTCGCCACCATTCTGGTCATGGCGATGTCGAATGTCGCCGTCGCTGCCTTGCGTAACCTGATCCCGCACGAAATCCGCATTCCGGTCTTCATCCTGATCGTCGCCTCGCTGGTGACTGTGGTCGACATGCTGTTCAACGCCTTCCTGCATGAGCTGTATCTGGTGCTCGGCATTTTCATCCCGCTCATCGTCACCAACTGCATTGTACTGGCCCGCGTCGAAGCCTTTGCTGCCAAGAATCCGCCGCTGCAATCGACCTTTGACGGCATTTTCATGGGGGTCGGCATGCTGTGGACGCTGGGCCTGCTTGGAGCTTTGCGCGAACTGATCGGCAACGGCACGCTGTTCTCCGGCATCGACATGGTCATTCCCGGCCTTTCCCCGCTACGCCTGCTACCGGAGATCTATCCCGGTTTCCTGCTGGCGTTGCTGCCCCCCGGCGCCTTCATCCTGCTCGGCTGCATGATCGCCTGGAAGAACTGGCTGGATGCCCGCAACGCCAAACGCCGGCAACCGAAAGCAGCCCCAACCCAGAGCCAATAGGGCATGAACAAGGCCGACTGCGCCGAAGTCTTTGCCCGGCTGCACGCCGCCAATCCTGAACCGAAGGGTGAACTTCAATATGGTTCGCACTTTCAGTTGCTGGTTGCCGTCATCCTGTCGGCGCAGGCCACCGATATCAGCGTCAACAAAGCCACCATCCGCCTGTTTGCCATCGCGCCAACGCCGGAAGCCATGCTGACACTAGGCGAAGCCGGACTGATCGAACACATCCGCACCATTGGCCTCTACCGCGCCAAAGCCAAAAACATCATCGCCACCTGCCATCAACTGCTTGAACGCTTTGGTGGCGAAGTTCCCGACACTCGCGAAGCCTTGGAAACCTTGCCCGGCGTCGGCCGCAAAACCGCCAACGTCGTCCTCAACATCGCCTTCGGCCAGCCGACCATCGCTGTCGACACCCATCTCTTCCGCGTCGCCAACCGCACCGGGCTGGCCCCCGGAAAAACACCGCTGGAAGTCGAACTGAAACTACTCAAACGCATCCCTGAAACTTATCGCCGTCACGCCCATCACTGGCTGATCCTGCATGGCCGCTACATCTGCAAGGCGAGAAAGCCGGAATGCCCGGTCTGCCTGATCAATGACCTATGCGAATTCAAGGGGAAAACACTGTGAACGCCGCCACCGCCCTCGTCACCGGCCTCGAAGCCTCGCCGCAACTGGCTGAGAATGCCGTGCGTCAGGCTTTAACCAATGCCGGCCTCGACCGCGCCAACGGCGTCATCCTCTTTCTGAGCCGTGATTTTTCCCGACAGTTGGCTCAGTCTGTTCTGGCTGCCGCCCGCGCCGCGGGCTGCCTGCAAGTCGTGGGCATGACCGCGCACGGGCTGTTCACCGAAACCGGCTGGGTTCTCGACCAACCGGCTGCCGCCGCCCTGGTGCTGGGCGGTTCCTTTTCCCTGGCACCAAACGGCGATGGCCCGCTGCTTTCCTTTGCCGATGCCTCTTCCTTGCCACCAGACTGGCTTTACGCCCCGCCACGCATCGGCCTTCTGCACAGCAGCGGGCTGGCCTGGCAACAAGCTCGCAGCAATGAAGATGGCCGCAGCGAAACCGTCATTGCCGGTGCCACCTGCAGCATTGCCGTTTCACCCGGCCTCAGGGTTCTGGGCGAAGCCTTGAGCATTACCGAGATGCGCGGCAACAATCTTGTCCGGCTCGGCGAACACAGCGCCGTCGCCAGCCTGACCCGTCTGCTGCCGGCTGAATTGCGTCAACGCAGCACGCTGCCTATCCATCTGCTCGGCGCCCTGCCCAATGGAAAAACCGACAGCCCGGCCATACTACTGCTCAGCGCCAATACTGACGGCTCGATCACCCTGTCACAACCCCTGAAACCCGGTGACACCTTGATCTGGGTCATCCGCCAGCCTTTGGCCGCCGAAAGCGACATGCGCCGTGCGCTCGCCAGCGCCGCCGCACAGATACCCAAACCCGCCTTCGGCATCCAGTGTTCCTGCATTGGTCGTGGCCCCCTCTTTTACTGCGGTGACGACCATGACCTGACGGCCTGGCGCGAACGCTTTCCTGGCGTGCCGCTGATTGGCGCCTATGGTAGCGGCCAATTGGCACCGCACGGCGAAGCCAACCAACTCTGGCAAAACACCGTCGTCACCGCTTTGTTCGGCGAAACCCATGTTTAACCCTGGCTTCAGTAAATACAATGAATTCAAGAACCGACTGATAATCGCTTTTTCCGGGAAAAGCACCTATGGCAATCACCGACTGGCCTGAAAACGAACGTCCGCGCGAACGCCTCTTCAAACAGGGAGCAGCGGCGCTTTCCGACGCCGAATTGCTGGCTATTTTCTTGCGCGTCGGCGTGCGTGGTAAAAGTGCCGTCGATCTGGCGCGTGATCTGCTAACCCATTTTGACGGCCAACTTGGCAAACTGGCTGAAGCGCCCCTTGCCAGCCTGAGTAAGGTTCCCGGCATTGGCAGCGCCAAAGCCGCCCAGTTGAACGCCTGTTTTGAACTGGCGAAACGTGCGCTCAGTCAGGAAATGCTGACGCGCGACGCCTTCGCCTCACCCGCCACCGTGCGCCAATGGCTCAAGCTGCAACTCGCCAACCGGCCGCACGAAGTCTTCATGGCACTCTGGCTCGACGCCCAAAACCGCCTCCTTGACAGCGAAGAACTCTTTCAGGGAACACTGACACAAGCCAGCGTTTACCCGCGTGAAGTAGTCAAATCTGCCCTTGCCCACAACGCCGCAGCCGTCATCCTCGCCCACAATCACCCTTCCGGCGTCAGCGAGCCTTCCCGCGCCGACGAACTACTCACCCGCACGCTCAAAGAGGCTCTGGCACTGGTCGACGTCAAGCTGCTCGACCATTTCATCGTTGCCGGCTCGTCAGAGCCACTCTCCTTCGCCGAGCGCGGCTTGCTTTAAGCAATCAGAAAACGCAAATAAGGCTTGAAACAACCCCTACTTATTCACTATAATGCCCGGCTTTATTCAAGCAAATTCTGGAGTAATAATCATGGCGCGAGTATGCCAAGTGACGGGCAAAGCCCCGATGGTTGGGAACAAAGTTTCCCACGCCAATAACAGAACCAAACGGCGCTTTCTGCCGAATCTGCACTATCGTCGCATTTGGGTCGAAAGCGAGAACCGCTTCGTACGCCTGCGCATTTCCAACGCTGGCCTGCGCCTCATTGACAAGAACGGCATCGATTCCGTGCTGGTCGACCTGCGCGCGCGCGGCGAAATCTGAGTAAGGAAGGGGAACAGACATGGCAAGCAAAGGCGGACGCGAGAAGATCAAGCTGGAATCGACGGCTGGTACCGGACATTTCTACACGACTTCCAAGAACAAGCGCACCACCCCGGGAAAGCTGGAGTTCATGAAATATGACCCGAAAGCCCGCAAGCACGTAACCTACAAGGAAGTGAAACTGCGCTAGACGCTGGTTTCAGTTTCGATTTCCGCAAACCCGCCACCTTGGCGGGTTTGTTTTTTCCAGGCCAGCCATGCCGCTACCCAGCATCGACCCCGCCCAGTACCCGTCGCAACTCGCGGACAAAGTATTGCAGTTCGAGAGCGCTTTCGCGCCTTTCGCCCTGCCCGCGCTCACCGTCTTCCCCTCGGCACCATTGCACTATCGGCTGCGCGCCGAATTTCGCATGTGGCACCAGGGCGGGCGGGTGAACTACGCCATGTTCGACCCCGCCGAGCCGAAGCGGCCGATTGTGATTGAGGACTTTCCTGCCGCCTGCAAATCAATCTGTGCCGCCATGCCACGCCTGCGCGATGAACTGCAGGCCAACGACATCCTGAAAGCGCATCTGTTCCAGGCCGATTTCCTCGCCACGCTGAGCGGCGAACTGATGATCACCCTCATCTACCACCGCCTGCTGGATGAAAACTGGCAAGCCGCTGCCCGTGAACTAGCTGCCAAGTTGAACGTGCAACTGATCGGCCGCAGCCGCAAGCAAAAAATCGTCATCGGCCGCGACTGGCTGCTGGAGGAATTCGAACTGAACGGGCGCCATCTGCGCTACCAGCAAATCGAAAGCGGATTTTCCCAGCCCAATGGCGGCGTCAACCGGCAGATGCTGAGCTGGGCCTGCGCACAGGCCAGCGGTCTCGGCGGCGACCTGCTCGAACTGTACTGCGGCAACGGCAATTTCACGGTGGCACTGGCTCCGCTGTTCGACCGTGTGCTCGCCACCGAAGTCAGCAAGTCCTCCGTGCACGCCGCCCAATACAACCTCGCTGCCAACGCCATCGACAACGTGGCGCTGGTCCGCATGTCGAGCGACGAGATCAGCGGCGCCCTCGCCCATATCCGGGAATTCGAGCGGATGAAAGATATTGATCTCGACAGCTACCGTTTTTCCACCCTGTTCGTCGATCCACCGCGCAGCGGGCTGGACGCCGCCACCCTCGAACTCGCCAGCGGCTTCGAGAACATCCTTTACATTTCCTGCAGCCCGCAAAGCCTGCAGGCAAACGTCGCCGCACTACAGGCCAGCCACGAAATCACTGCCGCAGCGGTATTCGACCAGTTTCCCTACACCCCCCACTTGGAATGCGGGCTGTTGCTGACGCGACGGACAAGGTCAGACCACTGACTGTTCAGCCGCACACCTGATTGCGGCCAGCCCGCTTGGCCCGATAAAGCGCCTGATCGGCGCGCTCAAACAGGCTCTGCTGGGTATCGCCTTCAACAAAGGTAGCCGCGCCAACACTGACCGTCACCCCCAGCACTGCTGTCTCAATCTCGAAACGTGCCTGTTCGACAGCAACGCGCACCCGCTCGGCAAAAATGAGCGCGCCCTCTGCCTCGCACTTGGGCAGAATGACCACAAATTCCTCACCGCCATAACGGCAGGCCATATCCATCTTGCGCGACAGTTTGGCAATCTCGTGCGCCACTCCGGCCAGGACGGTATTACCTGCCGCATGGCCGTAGTTGTCATTGAAATTCTTGAAATGGTCGATGTCGACCATGACAATGGACAAGCCAAGACGCGCCGATTGGCGCTGATACTCATTGAGCCGGCGCAATATTTCCTGCTCGAAGGAGCGGAAGTTGAAAAGGCCGGTCAGTTTGTCAGTTGCCACCTGGTCAGCAAGCTCATCGATTTTGTCCTGCAGGATAAGATTCAGCCGGCCAATTTCGCGATGCTGCTCATCCGCCCGGGCATAGGTATTGGCATTGGTAATCGCCGCCCCAAAAAAATCCGAAAGAAGCTCGAAAAACCTGAAATCCGCTTCGCTGATCGTTACCGGCTCGACCAGACTGGTCAACATCAGCACACCAATAGGCTTACCCTTGAAACGGATGGGCATATTGATCAGGGTGTGCGGCGACTGCAGCAATTCCAGCGCCTTGCGCGACTTCGTCGGCAACTGCAGATGCATGAGCTGCTGCACATCCTTGAACACCAGAGGGATGTTTTTGATGAATGCATGCGGCGGCCCGCCATCCTGGATATCAAGCCGGTAGGGCTTATCAACGCAGTAGGTGTGCATCGCTTCAGCCTGTGGGGCAAAACGCGCATCATTGGCAAGGGTTTTACGGCACTCCAGCACATCGGTATCAGTGTTTGCGATGAATAGACTTGCCACATCAAAGGGCATGCGGCGCATCAATTCGGTCAGAATCAGTTCAAAAATCTTATCCGGTAAGGTCAGGCTGTTAACCTCAGTGACAAAACGCAGAAAACGCTCCTGCTCGGTCGCCGCTGCCGCGAAAACCGCCTGCTGCTGCAACAAATGGGCATGGCGCTGGGCATTACACAGCGGGACGCTAAAGACGCGAATCAAATCCTGCAAGGATTCCTGCGTCTGTGCCGTCAAGGCTGCGTTCTGACAAAAGACCATGACCGTACCGACACGGACAAGCGCCCCGGAGGAATCCGCGGCCGAAATCGGAAGCGCCAGTGATTGGCGCAGCTTCCAGCGTGCCAAAGCCTCTCTCTCCTCTTCAGTACCGGTCTCGGCGTCCAGCGCTACCGGGCGCTGCTCGGTGAAGGCTGTAACGTGCGGGCTGGGGGTCGTCAGGGGGTACTTGTAATTGCGAAAGGTAGCTTCAAGATGCCTGAATTCGTCCGGATAGCGCAAATTCATGCAGATCAGGTTTTCACCGGCCATATCCAGAATGTTGATAACGAAGCCGTCAATTCCCTCCGTCGCAAGAATTTTGTTACCCAGCAACTCGAGCAGCGTACCAATTTCCATCGACACGCTAATCGCCTCAAGCATTTCCTGGCTTGAGCGCAGGCGCGCGATCTCGGCCAGAGCCTCATCGCGTTCCGTGCGGGTAGTTTGCAAAACCTGATTGCATTTTCCGGTGTTTGTCATCTGATCCCAATATATTTGCGGCTTGCAAGCCCAATTATGCCCTTTTTCCTGTTGCTAATCCCTTGGTTTTCGCCCTCAATTATTTTCTTGGCTGGCCGTTAACAAGCTATAAAGACTTGTTGGGAGGCCACCATGAAAATCACCAGTTCCAGTCTCGAAATGGCCTCCAGCCACGTCGCCACGCAACATCAGGAAGTCCGCGAATCGCTGCGCATGTGGACGGGGCAGTCCCGGCCAGACTTCGAGGGTCGCGCCAATATTGCCCAGCCGGAACCGGTACAGATTTCCGATGCCGGCAAGTCCGCCCAGGCAACTGACGCCGTTGAAACCCAGAAGGATGCGCTGGAGGATGATCCGCGCATGATGATATTGCGCACCCTGATCGAGTTTCTCACGGGCAAAAAAGTCAAAACCCTTGACGCCTCCGAACTGCAGGCGCCCCCCCCCAGCCAGGAAGTCGCCGAGGTCGCCCAGAATGCCTCCAGCGCCCAGCAAGCCGGGCAACAGCGCGCCAATTTCGGTCTCGAATACGACTATCACGCCTCCTACAGCGAAACCGAACAAACCAGCTTCGCGGCCAACGGCGTCGTCAAGACTGCCGACGGTAAAACCATCGAATTCAACCTTCAACTCAGCATGCAGCGCAGTTACTCGGAAGAAACCAATGTCAGCGTCCGCCTAGGAGATGCGGTGCGCAAACAGAAGGATCCGCTGGTGATCAATTTCAGCGGTACGGCCGCGCAACTGACCGACACCCGCTTCAAATTCGATCTTGACGCCAACGGCACGACCGAAAATATCAATTTCGTCCGCCCTGGCAGCGGCTTCCTCGTTTTCGACCGCAACCACGACGGCAAGGCCAACGATGGTTCCGAACTGTTTGGCCCGGCCACCGGCAACGGCTTCAATGAGTTGGCGCTGCTTGATGACGACAATAATGGCTGGATCGACGAAAACGACGCCGCTTATCAGGATTTGCGGGTCTGGACCAAAGACGCCGGGGGCAAAGACACGCTGATGACCCTGCAAGCGGCCGATGTTGGCGCCATTGCGCTGGCCAACGTTGCGACGGATTTTGACCTCAAGGACGCCAGCAACCAGATGCTTGGCCAGATCAGATCGACCAGTGTTTACCTGCAAGATAGTGGTGGCACCGGCACAGTACAGCAAATCGACCTGACCGTCTGAGCGGCAAGTCAAAGACAGTCACAGAAACACAGGCACCGTTACTCTTGGCCGACGCAATTGCCACAGACGGAGCGAGCGCATTTTCCTTATGATTTGGTTGAAAGACAGTGAAGCTTGGAGCGCATGTCTCTCGAATTACCGGTCAAAGAAAGTGCGGGCGTATGGCTCGGTGTACTCGGTCTGGACTGGCTGATATTCGGTCACGCCGATCTGGTTCTGGCATTTGCTTTGGCTTTGGTGGTTGGTTTGCTGATTTACCTTTTGCGGCGCCGCAAGCGGCGACGTGAAGTTTGATGATCCCCTCATATCTCGAACTTTTGCTTCGAGATCTCCCTGTTCCCCCGCCCGAGTGGCGGGGGTTTTTTTGTCTAGTCGGCGCCAGCGACAGTCCGTACCTCGCGCTGCGGAAAGGGAATTGCGATCTCCTTTTCCTGAAATGCTCGCCTTAGCGCCAGCAACACATCCGAGCGCACACTACCCACGCCGGCCTGCGGATCGCTGATCCAGAATCCGAGTTCGAGCAGGATCGAACTATCGCCGAATTCAACCATGAACGCACCCGGCGGCGGATCGGCAATCACGCGCGGATGTTGCCGCGCAATATCTTCCATCAGGCGCAGGACGGCCTCGATATCGGGAGTACCGTAGGCCACACCAACGCGCAGGGCGACGCGCACCCGCGTATCCGAGTAGGACTGGTTCTGCACCGTATTGCTCACCATCAGCTCATTCGGCACCAGAAATTCAACGCCGGCCAGATTTCTGAGCACCGTATAGCGCGTCGTGATTTCGGACACCGTGCCGGCGACGTCCGGCGACAACTGCACGACATTACCCAGCCGGATAGAGCGATCGAGCAGAATGATGAAGCCGGAAACGTAATTGCTGGCGATACGTTGCAGACCAAGACCAAGCCCGACCCCCAGCGCACCAGTAAAGACCGAAAGTGCCGTGATATCGATCCCGACCATGGAAAGGCCGATTAACAGCGCGACAAGTATGAGCACAGCCTTGGTGATCCGTATCGAAACAATGCGCAGACTGGAATCGACCTCGAAACGGAGCAGGCGCGATTCGATCAAGCCGGCAACCCACAAGGCAAAAACGAGGGCTACCAACACCGTCATCGAACCTTTGATCACTATCCACAAACTGAGGTTGTACTTGCCCGCCGTCACCGACAGCCGATCCAGCGTGGCAATAAGGAGTGGTGCCAGACCGGTGAGATAAAGCAGGAGTCCGATCCAGACCAGCGCCGTTACCCAGCGCTCGGAATCCGCCAGCCAATGCGCATCGGCAAATGACTGGCGCAAAACGTAAACGCAAATCCGCACCAGCAGCAGCGCCGCCAGAAAAGGCATCGCCACAGCCAGCAATTTGACATGCATCAACCCATCCAGGGCTTCGTGTGCCACAGCCACCAGCAATAGCGCCAGCAATGGCGGGGCTGCCCGCGCTCCGGCCTCTTGCAGCCGCCCCGGGTGTTTGAACTTTTGACCTTGCCACCAGCGAGCAAACAGTGCTGCCAGACCAAGACAGGCAAAAAGAACAAGGAATTGCCAGAAGGCGTCTGGCGCTGTCAAATCAGCCCAGAGTTCGTGAAAAATTTTGAGTATCTGTTTATCTTTCATCCTGTTTTTCCAGTACAGCCGCAAAAAAGCCGTCAGTGTGATGCTGGTGTGGTAACAGGCGCAGGCGTTCGCCGGGCAAAACGATGCCCTGCCTGGCCAGAATCTCTTCGGCCGAGACCGGCGCAAACTGGGGATGTGTGGCCAGAAAACCATCGACCACCGCGTCGTTTTCCGCTGCCAGCAAACTACAGGTCGCATAGACCAGCCGGCCGCCCTTTTTGACCAAAGTGGACGCCGCCGCCAGAATCGCCGATTGCTTGGCCTGCAATTCCGCAATCGAGCGCTCATCCTGCCGCCATTTCAAATCGGGATTGCGGCGCAGAGTACCGAGACCGGAACAGGGTGCATCGACCAGAACCCGGTCAATCTTGCCGGCCAGCCGCTTGATCTTGGTGTCGCGCTCATGCTCGATGCGTACCGGATGCACGTTGGAAAGGCCGGAACGCGCCAGTCGCGGCTTCAGTCTGGCGAGGCGCTTTTCCGAAACATCGAAGGCATAGAGGCGGCCGCTGTTGTGCATCAACGCCCCCAGCAACAGGGTCTTGCCGCCGGCGCCGGCACAAAAATCGACCACCATTTCACCACGTCGGGGCGACAACAGGTAGCCGAGCAACTGGCTACCCTCGTCCTGCACCTCGATGCTGCCATCGACAAAAAGCGGATGCTGCGCGAGCGCCGGCTTTCCGGCCAGACGCACCGCCAGCGGCGAATACAATCCTGCCGTGGCCGCAATGCCATCTTCAGCCAAGCGCGCCAGCACAGCATCGCGCCCCATCTTGACTGAATTGACGCGCAAATCGAGCGGTGCTGATTGCCACAAGGCTGCGGCCAGAGCATCGGTTGCAAACTCGCCATATTGCGCCAACAGGGCAGCATCGAGCCAATCGGGAAAATCATGGCGCACGGCCGCTGGCATTTCCTCCGCCTTTACCGCCTTGACCTGAGCCAGCCAGGTTTCCTCGCTCGATGTCAAAATCGGTGCCAGTTCACGCTGGTTCCAGCCCCGCACGCAGGCCAGCGCCGCCAACAACAGGCGACGCAGCGTGGGCGACTCGCCACAGCGCGCCTCCAGACTACGCTTCTTGCGCAACACGGCAAAGACCGTCTCCGCAATGAACCCGCGATCAGCGTGGCCGAGCTGATGATGCTGGCGGAAATAGCGTGACACCACGACATCGGCCGGTTGTTCGAAACGCAGCAACTCGCGCAACAGCGTTTCGGCGTGGTCCAAAAGTAGTGGGGTAATGCGAGCCTGTCTGGTCATGGTTGAACAATCAAAAAAATTAAGGGGTGAAACCGGCGGGCATTCTATTATCGATGGCGGGCGGGCGATTCTTCTTTTCTTCCGGCGTTCCCATTTCATTGACAATCTGATCATAAATATCGCCTTTGCGGTCGATATGGCGGATCTTTATGGGTAACAGGCCGTGATCGAGCGCCAGCCAAAGCTCGGTCGTCGTTCCGGTCTGGGTTTTCAGATGCAGGGTACGGAAAACGCCGATTTCCGTCTCCAGTTGCTCCTCGCCAATAATCTGGAAACGGTAGTTTTCAACCCGCCGCGCCGTCGCCACCTGCAAGGTCGTGCCCTCTTCAAGCTTGGGCAGATAGGCCAGTTGATAATGGAATGAAAGTAGATCCTGCGCCCCTGCTTCGACGCCCTGCCGGGTGCTGCCGCGCGAAAGTGCGACCTCGCGTTTTTCCCAGTCGAATTCAGCCGTGTCATCCGTCGGTACCCCGTTGCGCCGGGTCAAAAAACGTTGCGGGCGCAAACCTTCCGGCGTCAGACGGCCACGACTCTCGATTTCCATCCGGACAGGCTTGACCAGCGCCGCCAAGCCTATGGTTTCGGTCACTGCCCGCAAAATATAATTACCTTCGCCAAACTCCCATTCGTGCTCGGCGCGACCAACGATCATGCCCTGCGTACCCCGGATCACCAGATAACGAATAGCGCCGCGCGCCGCAATCGGCAACACCGCCTTGCCCGTTTGCGGTTTGGCCGGTTTTTCGACTTGTGGTGCCGGCACCGGGGGTTCAACTGGCACTGGTAGCGGCGACGGTGCTGGCATTGATGCCTTCGCAACTGGCGGCAGCCGGGTCGAAGGCGTCTGCGCAGCAGGCGACAAGGCCGGTACCGGAGGCGCAACCAGCTCCGAGGCTGCCGGCGCAGGTGGCGCTGCTTCCACCTTTGGCGGCAGCACCAGCTTGGCCAGCAGGGGCGGGCGGGCGGGTGGCTGCGCCTGATCAGCGCCGAGGAAAAGCAATGCTGCCGCATGGATGAATACAGAACCAGCAAAGGCAACGGCGAGAGCGCGGGACATAGTCCTAACCTGACACCGGCACAATCAATGGCGCCGCTTCGCGGATCGGCACATTGATCTTTACCCGTTGACCTTCCCGATGCAGGCGACCTTCGGCCAGCCAGCGCACCGCCAGCGGGTAAATACGGTGCTCGGCCTGCAGAACGCGTACTGCCAGCGTTTGCGCATCGTCATCATCACGCACCTGCACGGCGGCCTGCACGATGATCGGGCCATGATCGAGTTGTGGAGTGACAAAATGCACCGTACAACCGTGGATGCGCACCCCCTCATCCAGCGCTCTCTGATGGGTATTGAGACCCGGAAAAGAGGGTAGCAAGGAAGGGTGAATATTGATCATCCGGCCTTCGTAACGGCGGACAAAGCCATCGGTCAGAATGCGCATGAAGCCAGCCAGCGCAATCACATCCGGAGCATAAGCGTCGATAGCCGCAGCCAGGGCTGCATCGAATTGTTCGCGCTCGGGATAATCCGTGTGCTTGACGACGCGGGTTTCAATCCCTGCCGCCGCTGCTTTCTCCAGCCCGGCCGCTTGCGGCCGGTTGCTGATCACGGCAACGATGTCGACCGGCAAATCGCCAGCCTGACGCGCCGCCATCAGGGCTTCCAGATTGCTGCCTTGCCCCGAAATCAGGATAAGCAGTTTTTTCACTTCTTATTACGGAAATAACCAAGCACCAGCGGAATCATCGAAACGATGATGATGGCAAGAATCACCAGACTCAGATTCTGCTTGACCCAGGGCAGGTTGCCGAAAAAATAGCCCGCCAGACAAAGCGAGGCCACCCAGGAAATAGCGCCGACAAAGTTGAAAAAGGAAAAGCGCGTGTAGGTCATGGCGCCGACGCCGGCGACAAAAGGCGCAAAAGTGCGGAAAATGGGCATGAAGCGTGAAATCACCAGGGTCTTGCCACCGTGTTTTTCATAAAATGCGTGCGTTTTTTCCAGCGCGGCCTTATTGAAAAAGCGCGAACTCTCCCAGTGAAAGACTTTGGGGCCAATAAAGCGGCCGATCTGGTAATTGAGCATATTGCCGGTCGTCGCCGCAATAAACAGCACAAGAATCAGGGTGAAAATATCCATGCCGCCCTGCCCGAGCGCCGCCAACGCCCCGGCCACAAAAAGCATCGAATCGCCGGGCAGAAAAGGCGTCACCACAAAGCCGGTCTCGGCAAAAACGATCGCAAAAAGAATGGCATAAATCCACAAACCATACTGCTGCACCAACAAGGTTAAATGCACATCAAGATGAAGAATGATGTCGAAAAACTGGGTCAGCAATTCCATGAGAAATTCCGGCGATGAAAGGCAGCATTCTACCGCAAGGTATAATCGCCTCATGCCCACAATTCAACGCCTGCCCGACCTCCTGATCAGCCAGATTGCCGCCGGCGAGGTCGTCGAGCGCCCCGCTTCGGTGTTGAAGGAACTGCTTGAAAACAGCCTGGATGCCGGCAGCACAGCTATTTCGGTGCATCTGGAGGAAGGCGGCGTCAAACTGATCCGCGTCGCCGACGACGGCTGTGGCATCGAGCGCGATGAACTGGCGCTGGCACTCACCCGCCATGCCACTTCCAAAATCTCTTCGCTCGACGATCTCGAAGGCGTCAGCACCTTGGGTTTTCGCGGCGAAGCGCTGGCTTCTGTGGCCTCGGTCGCCCGTCTAACGCTAACCAGCCGCGCCCGTGGCGCCAGCCATGCCTGGAAGCTGAAGGGCGAAAATAGCGCCCAGCCCGAACCGGCGGCGCTGATGGCCGGCACGGTGATTGAGATGCGCGATCTCTACTTCAACACGCCAGCGCGGCGCAAATTTCTGAAATCGGAAAGCACCGAATTTGCCCACTGCGCCGACGCCTGCAAACGCCTGGCGCTCACCCGCCCGGACGTCGCTTTCAGCCTCACTCACAATGGCCGCAACCTGCTGCAACTGGCCGTAGCCGACCAGCGCCACCGCATTACCAACATTCTGGGCGAAGAGTTTATCTCCCACGCCCGCGTCCTCGACGCCAGCGCCGGGGAATTGCAGCTTTCCGGTTTCATCATCGACCCGACGCACGCCGGTGATCATCACGAAGGCCAATATCTCTTCGTAAACAATCGCTTCGTGCGTGACAAAGTGCTGTCGCACGCCCTGCGCCAAGCCTATCAGGATGTCCTGCACGGGAGCCGGCAGGCCAGTGTCTGCCTTTTTCTCGACATCGACCCGACGCGCGTTGACGTCAATGTTCACCCGGCCAAGACGGAGGTGCGCTTTCGAGATTCCAACGCTGTGCATCAATTTGTTTTTCACGCCGTGCAGAGGACACTGACCACACTCTCCCCTGCCGCCAAGGAAACAGGAGAAATAAGGGACAGACCACGGTTTTACGAATCTCAAAACCGTGGTCTGTCCCTTATTTCTGGCATTGCCGAACCCGCTACCCAGTCTTATTTCACCTTCGCGGCCACCGCCCAAACGCCATCACCTGCAGAAGAGACCGAACACCCGCTCGGCTATGCGCTGGCGCAACTGCACGGCATCTACATCCTGGCGCAGAATACCGAAGGTCTGGTGCTGGTCGACATGCACGCCGCCCATGAGCGCATCGTTTACGAAAAGCTCAAAAACGCTTTCGACGCCCACCAGATTGCAACGCAGGCGCTGCTCATCCCGGCCGTATTTTCGGCCGAAGCGCTCGATATGGCCACTATCGAAGAACATGCCGGAAAACTTACCGATTTCGGTTTCGAACTCGCCGCCGTCGGTCCCGGTCAGCTTGCCGTGCGTACCGTTCCTGCCCTGTTGGCGGGTGGCGACCCGGTGGCACTGGCTAAAACACTCATTGCCGAATTGCGTGAACATGGTCTAAGCCAGTTGTTAACGGAAGAACGCAATGCTCTGCTCGCCAGCATGGCCTGTCACGGTGCCGTGCGCGCCAATCGCAGCCTGAGCCAGCCGGAAATGAACGCCCTGTTGCGCCAGATGGAAGCCACCGAACGTGCCGGCCAATGTAACCACGGCCGACCGACCTGGACGGCCATCAGCCTGGCTGACCTCGACAAACTTTTTATGCGTGGAAAATGAGTGGAAGAAAACCTTTCAACGCAGCAAGAAATAGGGGACCGTATTTCTTTGCCCCCCGCCATCCTGCTCATGGGTCCGACTGCCAGCGGCAAAACTGCTGTGGCGCTGGAACTGGCTGAACGCTTTCCGGTGGACATCATCAGCGTCGATTCGGCGCAGGTATTTCGCGACATGAACATCGGCACGGCCAAACCGGATCGCGCCACGTTGGAGCATTTTCCGCACCGCCTGATCGACCTGATCAGTCCGGAAGAAAGCTACTCCGCCGCTCGTTTCTGCACCGATGCGCTCGCCGCCATGGCCGAAATCAGTGCCGCCGGGCGAATTCCACTACTGGTCGGCGGCACCATGCTCTATTTCAAGGCCTTATTGGAAGGTCTGGCCGACTTGCCGCAAGCCGACCGTGAAGTGCGCACCGCCATCGATCTTGAGGCCAACGAGCGTGGCTGGCCGGCCATGCACGCCGAGCTGGCCAAACTTGACCCGGCCAGCGCCGCCCGCTTGAAGCCCAACGATAGCCAGCGCCTGCAACGCGCGCTCGAAATCTGCCGCTCGACCGGACGCACCATGACCGAACTGCTGGCCGAACAGCGCGCCAACCCGCCGCCATACAAATTCCTCAAAATCGGCCTGCTCCCCTCTGAACGCAGCGTGCTGCACCAACGCATCGCCCAACGTTTCGAAGCCATGCTCACCGCCGGTCTCGAAGACGAGTTGCGCCAGCTCAAAGAAAAATATCGCCTGCACGCTGACTTGCCCTCGATGCGTTCGGTCGGCTACCGGCAAGCCTGGGAAGCCGACACCGGATTATTTGCGCGCGCCGAGCTGTGCGACCGTGGCATCTTCGCCACGCGGCAACTGGCCAAGCGCCAGATCACCTGGCTCACCAATACGCTGCAGCCCGAGACTTATGACTGCCTCGACCCTGCCCTGCATGCACACATCGTGCGCCGTGTCGCTTCCCTGTTTGGATAGGAAAAGCCTGCAATAACGGGTAGTCAAGCGCCGTCGCAAGGATTATCCTGAGCGCACTTAAAAACCCCAAACGATCATGCGTCTTTTCACCCGACTGTTCCTCTTTATCAATCTGCCCATCCTGGTCGGCGCAACCCTGTTGCTGCTGTTCATCGGCAGCAGTCTGGAAAAGGAATTACGCGAAGACCTGGCAAAGAGAGCCTACGCCACAACAGAATCGCAGGTTGAAAGCATCAACACCCTGTTCTCAACCTATCGGCAATCGCTCGTAGCCATGAGCAAGGAAAAAACTGTCGTCGCTGGCAAACCAGCGGGTATGCGGCACGACTTGTCCGAGTGGCAACGTCACCTGCCCGATGTGGACATGATTTTTTTCGCCGATCTTGATGGCCATGCGCTGGCCGCAGACGGCACTGTCTTCGACCTCGACATCAGCCCGCATCGCGAGAAACTGAGCCAGGGCAAATCTGCCGTCAGTTCACCCCTGATTTGCCGGTTCACCAACCGTCCGGCCGTCCTTTTGCTGCAACCTGTCATCAGCGCAGAAGGCAAGGTCATTGGCGCCTTGGCCGCCTCCATCAACACTCTTCGTATTCAGCAATCTTTTGCCACCATGCGCAAAGCGGGAGGCGCCTATGCCATCCTGGCCGACGACCAACGCAAGGTCGTGGTTGGTGCGGCGGGTGAAAGCATCTCACCCAACCAGACACCCGACGAAAAAAACGCCCCCATCACAGCAAAACTCGCCAAAATCATCAAACCCGGTAAGCAAACACAATTCGCAGTTCATGTGCACTCGGATGACGACACTTGGCAAATTTTTCACGCTGGTGTTGAGCTGACCGGCTGGCATCTCATACTCGCTTACCCGGAAAGCGAAACCTACGCCAGCGTCCATAAAATCAGGCGTACCGGCTTCTGGATACTCATTTTCCTGGGATTGGCCTCGCTCTCGGCGCTGGCCATCTTCAACCGCACCCTGCTGCTCCCGATCGCAAAACTTGCCGAAGGCCAGAAGAAACTCGAGCAGGGCGACCTCAGCGCCCGCATCAATTCGAAAAGAAAGGATGAACTCGGCCAGCTTTCACGTTCCTTTGACCATATGGCCGAACGACTCGGCAATGCGCTCAAGGCCGAGGAGTCTGCCGAGCGCATCGTCCGCAGCCTGTTTGAAGGCTCCGAAGACGCCATCTGCATGCTCGATGGCAACCGTTACATTGACGTCAATCCCTATACCGAAAAGCTGTTCCATGGCTCACGTCAGCAACTACTGGCCACCGGACCACTCGAGTTGTCCCCTGAATTCCAGCCCGACGGCCGTCCCTCAAAAGCTGCTGGCCAGGAATACATTGACCGCTCCCTGAAAGGCGAGCCGCAACACATTGTCTGGCGGCACAGCACTTTCGACGGCAACGTATTCGACTGCGAAGTACATCTTTCCCGTTTCGAGATGGACGGCAAGTATTATGTGCAGGCCATCGTCCGCGACATCACCCAGATACTGAAAACCGAAGTGACGGCGCATGCCATGGAGGAGCGCTTCAAACGGGTGTTCGAGGCCAGCCCGGATTCCATGGTTATTGTTCGCCTCAATGATGGCACAATCATCGAAGCCAACCACGGCTTTGAAACCATATCCGGCTACAAACGCGAAGAAGCCATTGGCAAGACCATGTATGAGCTCAATATCTGGGCTGACCCGGAAGCGCGCAAACCGTTGGTCGAACGCATGATCGCCGAAGGCGTGGTGCAGAATTTCCCATTCGTTCTGCATACCAAGGGCGGCCATTTGCTTGACGTCACGGCATCGACCGGCACGTTCATCATCGACGATGTTTCCTACTACATTGCCATTACCCGTGACATCAGTGCCGAGAAAAACATTCAACGCGAGCTTGCCGCCTCGGAAGCGCGCCTGAAGACCATTTTCGAAGCCGCACCCATACCCATCGCCCTCATCCGCCTGGCCGATTTCACCTACATTTCGGTCAACCATGCGCATGAAGAGATGTTCGGCGCCAAGAGCGAGGAAATAGAAGGCAAGAGCGTCAAAAATGCGGGCTACGTCTACCTCGATGACGGTAAAGTGCGCAAGCACACCAAACGCCTGCTCGCCACTGGCAAAATCGATAACGAAGAAGCCGAAGCCCGCGACAAACGAGGACAAAAAATTTACTTCGTCTATTCGAGTCGGATTATCGAGCTCAATGGCGAAAAGGTCATCCTGTCCATCAATACTGACATCAGCCGCCTGAAAATGGTCGAGGAGGGTTTGCGCCGCACGGAAGAAGCCCTGCGCGAAAGCGAGCAGCGCTTCTTTGCCCTCTTCCAGTCCTCGCCGGCAGCGCTGGCCGTATTCCACTGCGGCAAACACGGCTTTAGTGTCCTGCAACTCAATCAGGTGTGGTTTTCCACCTTCCTCTTCCCGGAAAACGACGTTATCGGTAAAAGCACCGAGGATTTTGGCCTCTGGCAGGACGAAGCCGACCGCACCCGCTTCAACGCCCTGGTCGAGCAGCAGGAGGAAGTCCGTGGCTTCGAGGCCTGGATGAAACGCTATGACGGCAAGGAAGTACTCTGTTCCATATCGGGTCGCACCGTTTCGGTCGGCAAACACCGCCTGCTTCTTGTCGCCTACGCCGACATCACCCAGCAGCGCGAATTCGAGGCGGCGCTGCACGACTTCAACGTTACCCTGGAACTCCGCATCGAGGAACGCACCCGCGAACTGCAACAGGCGCAGGCCAGCCTGATGCATTCCGAAAAACTGGCCGCTCTCGGCGCCCTGGTCGCCGGTGTCGCCCACGAACTGAGCACGCCAATCGGAAACAGCCTGGTCGTATCCACCACCCTGACCGAACAGACCGCCGCCATGCACAAAATGTTCGAAACCGGCCTGAAACGCTCGGCGCTGGAAAATTACCTGAAGGATTCCGTCTCCGGTCTGGCGATTCTGGAGCGCAACCTGGAACGCGCCACCGAACTGATCCACAATTTCAAGAGCGTCGCCGTCGACCAGACCAGCACGCAGCGCCGTCAATTCAGCCTCAAGCAGATCGTCGACGAAATTTTGACGACCATGCAGCCCGCCCTGAAAAAGAGACCCTTTGCCCTGCAGACGGAAATCGACCCCAGCCTGACCCTGAACAGTTTCCCCGGACCACTTGAACAGATCATCATCAATCTGGTGAACAACGCGCTCCTGCACGGCTTTGAGAACCGCGAACAAGGCACCGTGCTGATCCGCGCCGAAGCACTGGGCAAGGATCAACTGCGCCTGATCGTGCGCGACGATGGCTGCGGCGTCCCCGCCAACGATCTGCGCCGCATTTTCGACCCCTTCTTTACCACCAAGCTCGGCAAAGGCGGCTCCGGCCTTGGTCTGCACATTGTGCGCAATATCGTCGAAGATTTGCTGGGCGGCCACATCAAGGCCGAAAGCAAACTTGGCGAAGGCCTGCTCATCGTTATCGACATCCCGCGTGAAGCGCCCGACCTCAAACCGGAAGAGCAAGACTAAACTCACCGCAAAGGCGCAGAGGACACCAAGAGCCGCAAAGGAAATGCCTGATTGGATCGGATCATCGACTTGATGCGCCAATATAATCTTGCAACCCGTTGTTTCTTTGCGACCTTTGCGTCTTTGCGGTAAAACTGCTTTATCGCCGTTAATACGGACTCACCCTTCCCCCTGCCCCCTTGCCCTGCTATGCTTTCAGCAAAGCACTTTTCAGGGGAAAAAACCATGTCACCGCTTCGCCGTTTACTGCCATTCGCTGCACTTCTTCTCCCCGCCCTGACCCTGGCCGCCAACGTTCGCCAATTCACCCCGCAAGGCCAGATCGATCAGCAAACCCGTGCTACGGCAGTGTTCAATACCGACATGGTCCCGCTCGGCAAGCCCGATGCGGCAGCACCTTTCAACGTCGTTTGCGGCAAGGTCGGAGGCAAGGGACGCTGGGGTGATGCCCGCACCTGGAGCTACCAGCTTGATCGCGCCCTGCAACCGGGAGAGCGCTGCGAATTCCAGATCAAGCCGAATCTGAAAGCCGCCAATGGCGAAGCTGTCACCCAAGCCCTTTATCAGTTTTTCGCCGCCGGCCCCTGGCCACGTTCGATCAGCCCCAGCGCTGGCAGCACGATTGAGGAAGATCAGGGTTTTCTCATCACGACCAACAGTCCGCTCAATCGCGCCAGCATCGAAAAAAATGTCTGGTGCGAAGCCGATGGCGTCGGCAATCGCATCCCCATCCGCCTGCTGCCGGACAGCACGCGCAAGGAAATGCTGGCCTCGCAGAGTCGCAAGGACGACCCGACCATCCTGGCACTGACCTGCAACGAAAGCCTGCCGTCCGGCGCCAAAATGCGGCTCGTCTGGGGCAAGGACGTCGCCACCAGCAACGGCATTAAATCGAGCCGCGACTCCCTTTTCCAGTACAAGGTGCGCGCCCCTTTCCGCGCCACCGTCAGTTGTGAACGCGAACGCGCCAATGCGCCCTGCTCGCCGCTTTCCGACCTGCGCCTGGAATTTTCCACCGCCATCGACGCCAAACTGGGAATGAGTATCAAGCTGATCACGCCGGAAGGTGCGCGCTCCCCCAGCCCGCGCGGCCGCGAGGAGGAAAAGGAAAGCACCCTCTCCGAAATCCGTTTCAAGAAACCGCTGCCGCAGAATGCCGAACTGCGCATCGAACTACCCGCCGGCATCAAGGATGAAACCGGCCGGGCGCTACAAAATGCCAGCAATTTCCCGCTCAAAATGCGCACCGGCAATTTGCCGCCGCTGGCCAAATTTCCCGGCAGTTTCGGTATTGTCGAACAAAAGGAAGGCGGCGTTCTGCCCGTTACCTTACGCCAGATCGAAGCGCCAGTGGCTGTCGCCAGCCAGCAAGTCAATAGCCAGCGCCTGACCGACGACGCCAAAGTCATCGCCACCATGCGCGAACTGGCCAAATTCGAGCAGCAAACCAAAAAGGTCAAACTCAAGAAGGAAACCGGTGTCGAGGATTATGAAGACCCCTACTACGCCCGCGAACTTTCATATTTGAAGAACAAGTCGGGCATCTCCCGCCGTTCTATCCCCAAACCCGGCGGCAGCGCCGAATTCGAGGTAATCGGCATTCCGCTCGAAAAGCCGGGGTTCCACGTCGTCGAAATCGAAAGCCGTATGCTCGGCGCCGGGCTGCTTGCATCGCCCAAACCCATGTACGTGCGGACGACTGTGCTCAACACCAATCTGGCCGTGCATTTCAAGCGC
>JAGTRX010000037.1 GCA_018262285.1 Pseudomonadota bacterium
CGTCTGGCCGCAACCGTGCATGGTCAGCATCAGGGCGCGCTTGCCGCCGAGTACGGCCGGTGCAGCATTTTTCGGCACATAAACATAAGCGTCTTGCAGATTGGGTGTGCCGTAGGTGGCGGTTTCCTTGACCCAGGTGCCTGAGCCCGGGGTCAGAGCCTGTGCGGCGAGCGAAGCGGAGAGCAACAGCGCTGCCGGGATGGCTTTCATAATTAGTTTGTTCATAACTACTCCTCGTTGGTGAATGATTTGAGTGCTGCCTTAGCCCAACAGTCTTGTTGAAGAAAATACAAAAGCCAGATTTGATACGGTATTGCACTAAAGTAATAGTCAGACTAGCCCTTTTTTAGGGGATGTCCATTAGGGTTTACCCTACATGATCACTGTTGGGCAATCCAGAGCAACAAGGCATCAATGGCCGCCTGGCCAGCCTGGGCGCGCTGGTGGTTGATCAGAAAAGTAATGGCGAAGCGCCTCCCCTGCGTATTGATGGCATATCCGGCGGCGCTCTTGACGCTATCCAGGCTGCCGGTTTTGATATGGGCGCGGCCGCTGATTTCCGAGGTTCTCAGCCGTTTTTTCATGGTGCCGTCGCTGCCGACGATAGGCAGGCTGGCAACCAGCTCGGGCATGACCGGATTGTTCCAGGCGTCAAGGAGGAGGCGATTGAGACTGTTGGCGCTGATGCGTTCGCGGCGCGACAGGCCGGAACCGTTCTCGATTTCCAGTTCCGGCATATTCAGGCCACGCTCGAGCAGCCACTGTTTGATGTGTGCTCTGGCTTTTTCGGGAGTTGCCGAACCGCCTTCATTTCCCAGCGCCAGGAAGAGCTGGCGTGCCATGACATTATTGGAAAACTTGTTGGTGTCGCGCACGATTTCAGCGAGCGCTGGTGATTCCAGAACCGCGACGAGTCGGGCATTGTTCGGGGTGGTGCCAGTGCGCACCTGGCCGCTGAAACTGCCGCCCAACTCTTTCCAGAGCGCCCGGAAAAGTGTGGCAACTTGCACATCAGCAGTGAGCGGCGCCAGATTGAGGCTGCGTTCGCCGCACTGACTGGCGTAGCTGCCGCTGATTTCGAGGCGCAAGCCTTTGTTGTCGGCAAGCAGGCGCGGGACAACGAGATCCTTCCAGTTGCCGCCGCACGCGCCGCCAGTCAGTTGCAGTTTGTTGTCGATGTGCAGGCCGTCGGACGGTGTCTCTGGCAAGAGCACGACTTGCTGGGCGTCGGGTTGCAAGGTGAAACGCAGGGTTTGGAAATTGATCAGCAAGGCGTCGGGGCCAACGTTATAGGGACGCATCGGTTTGTCGTCGAAGGCGCCGGGGTCGATGGTCGTAACGGAAAAGGCGCTGCGGTCGACAATGAGATCGCCGTTAATCTGCCGTATGCCGCGCACCCTGAGTTGGCGCAGCAGTGTCCAGAAATGTTCGATGAGCAATTTGGGATCGCCACTGCCACGCAGATACAGATTGCCTTCCAGAATTCCGCTGGTGGGCGGGCGATCCACCAGAGCCCCGGTTTTCCAGGTGTAAGCCGGCCCAAGGAGGTCAAGGGCGGCGTAGGTGGTCAGCAACTTCATGACCGAAGCCGGATTCATTGCCTGTTGGGCGTTATGGGCGATGAGTGGTGCCTTGGCATCCACCGGTTGAACGATAACGGCAACAGCCGACTCCGGAATTTGCGCCGCCCTGAGTGCGGCAACGACGCCTGATGGCAGCCCTCCCGAATGCGCCGAACTGGCGAGACCGAGGCAGAACACAAATTGAAGCAAGGCAAGCCGCCATTTTTCCGGGCGGTTCGGGTGGTTGGAACGCGTCATTTTTTGCCTGTCGAAAGAGTTGCCAATCCGCCCATTCTAAAGGCCATAATGGCTGTCGTGGTATAGTGCCACGTTGCAGTCAGGCAAGGCTGCCGCCCGAAATGTGGGACAGGAAATGGATGATGTCACACCGCTTCAAGTATTGATCGTCGAGGACGCCTCAAGTGTCGCTGGTTTGATCCAGCTATTTTTGCAGCGCTCAGGTTTGGTTGCTGGCCAGGGCGGCGGTGCTTTTGTTGTTGGTAGCCTGGCACAGGCGCTTGAGCATGCCAGTGCGCATCCGCCGGATGTCGTCCTGCTGGATGTTTCGCTGCCGGACGCCAATGGTTTGCAAGCGGTTGCAGCACTGCGCAACGTGGTTCAGGCGGCGCCGGTTCTGGTGTTGACCGATCGGGACGATGCTGAATTTGCCGCCGAAGTGTTGCGCGCCGGCGCCCAGGATTATCTGGTCAAGGGGACGCTTGACAAAAAAACACTCGAGCGTGCCGTGCGCTACGCCATTGAGCGGGAGCGCATTGAGGCCCGGCTCAAGCTGCTGGATTCGGCGCTGGAGGCCGCCAGTAACGCGGTGGTCATTACCGATGCCGAGGCGACTATTGAGTGGGCAAACCCTGCCTTTACCGTGCTGACTGGCTTCAGCAAAGGTGAAGCGCTGGGTTTGAACCCCAAGCAGTTGATCCGTTCCGGTCGCAACAGCAACGCGCTCTATGAGGAGCTGTGGACAACCATTTTGTCAGGAAAGACCTGGTGCGGCGAACTGATCAACCGGCGCAAGGACGGCTCCTTCTATGATGAGGAAATGAGTATTACGCCGGTGACGGATGTGCGGGGGAAGATCCATCATTTCATCGCCATCAAACAAGACATCAGCGAACGCAAACGGGCGCAACTGGCGCTGCAGGAAAGCGAGCAGCGTCTGGAACTGGCATTGGCTGGCGCTGATCTGGGACTGTGGGACTGGAATGTGGCAAGCGGCGAGCGCGCCTGCAATGCGCGTTGGGCTGAAATGCTCGGATTTTCCTTGGCTGAAGTCTCGCAGCGCGTGGCGGATTGGGATAAACGCATTCACCCGGACGATTTGCCAAGTGTAAAAAAGGCTCTTGAAGCGCATCTTGGTGGCGAGACGCCAAATTACGAAGCCGAGTATCGCATGCTGCACAAGGCAGAGCATTGGGTGTGGATTCTTGACCGTGGCAAAGTGGTGGCGCGTGACGCCGAGGGCAAACCCTTGCGCGCACTGGGCACACACCTCGACATCAGCGAGCGCAAGCATGCGGAAGTGGCGCTGCGCGAACGCGAAGCAAAACTGGCGACTTTGTTGGCCTCGATGCCCGATCTGGTTTTTCAGGTCGACACTTCGGGCAATCTTACCGGGTGCCATCAGCCGGCTGGAAACTGGTTTTTTACGGCGCCACCGCTGGAAGGCCTCTCCTATTCGCGGGTGACACCGCCGGCGGTGGTGGAGGCGCTCGACGAAGCGCTGGCGGGGATCATTGGCGATGGTCAGCCCAGGGTCTGCGAGTTGACAGCGCCTGCTGGCGGCGAAGAACACCATTTCCAGATGACGGTCAATCAACTGGCCGATTCCAGCCGTTTTCCCAGTGGTTTTCTGGTGGTTGTGCGCGATGTTACCGAGCGCAGATTGGCGGAACAGAAAATCCGCGACCTTGCCTACTACGACACACTGACCAATTTGCCCAATCGCCGCCTGCTCATGGACCGCCTTCAACTGGCACTGGCGACAGCCGAGCGCACAGGAAATTTTGGTGCCCTCCTGTTTATCGATCTTGATCGTTTCAAGGATCTCAACGACACCCACGGCCATGCTATCGGCGACCAGTTTCTGGCCGAAGTGGCAGAACGCCTACAGCAGTGTCTTCGCGCTGGCGATACGGCGGCGCGCCTGGGTGGTGACGAGTTTGTGGTCATGTTGCCTGAATTGAGCAATGACCGTAAAGAGGCTGAGGCGCGTGCTGGCGTCGTTTGCGACAAAATGATCGCCGTTCTTGAACATCCCTGCAGCCTTGCTGACGAATCCTGCCAGTGCAGCGCCAGCATCGGGGTGAGCATCTTCCAGGCGCGTGGCCAGAACCCTGCGGAAATTTTGCGTTGTGCTGATCAGGCCATGTATGAAGCTAAAGCGGCTGGGCGCGCTGCCTGGTGTCTGGCCAAATGAATGGTGGCTTTTTTTCCTGATTATGAAATTTCAGTCTGAAGTCGCCGGACAGGCTTCCAGTGTTTCGTGCGCTTGCAGCCAGTGTTCTTCAGCGTTTTCGATTTCGGTGGCCAGTCCCGCCTGACGCTTGAGCATGGTTTCGAGGGCGTTGCGGTCGGCATCGGCACCATAGCAAGCCGGATCGGCGAGTTGTGCATCAAGCGCATTTTTTTCCTTGTGCCAGTCGGCCAATTGGTGCTCAAGGCGGTCGATTTCCTTTTGCAATTTGCGTCGTTGCGCCAGCAATACCTGTCGCGTTGCTGCCTGCTCGGCGCGCGCCTGCTTGCGTTCCGCTTTCGATTCCGGTTCGGTTTGACGCTGTTGCGCCCGTTGTGCCGCCAGCCAGGCCGCGTAGTCGTCAAGATCGCCGTCAAAAGGCGCAACCCGGCTGTCGGCGACGAGCAGCAATTCGTCGGTGCAGGTGCGCAACAAATGGCGGTCGTGCGAAACGAGCACCACGCCACCGTCGAATTCCTGCAGGGCGAAGTTCAGCGCTTCGCGCATTTCGAGGTCGAGATGGTTGGTCGGTTCGTCCAGCAAGAGCAGATTGGGGCGGGTTCGAATCAGCAGCGCCAGGGCGAGACGCGATTTTTCGCCGCCGGAAAAGGGCGCGACCTGGCGTGTCGCCATGTCGCCGCCGAAACCAAAGCCGCCCAAATAATTGCGGTGATCCTGCTCGGGAGTCGTCGGTTCAAGCCGCAGCAGATGCTGCAGCGGTGATTCATCCGGCCGCAGTTGTTCCAGCTGATGCTGGGCAAAATAGCCGACATTGAGTGCCTTGGCTTCCTTTCTTTCGCCACCTTGCAAACCCAGAATGTTAGCCAGCAGCTTGATCAGCGTCGACTTGCCGGCGCCGTTGCGACCCAACAGGCCAATACGCTGGCCGGGGCGCAGGGTCAAAAACAGATTGGCCAGCACTGCCTTGTCGCCATAGCCAGCGGCAGCGTTGTCGATCACCAGCAGCGGATCGGGCAGCGCTACCGGCTCAAGCAAGGAAAAATGAAAGGGCGAATCGACGTGGGCAGCCGCCACGGTTTCCATGCGCTCCAAAGCTTTGACCCGGCTTTGCGCCTGCCTGGCCTTGGTCGCTTTGGCCTTGAAACGGTCAATAAAACGCTGCAGGTGAGCAATTTGCCGCTGTTGCGCTTCGAAAGTCGCCTGCTGCGCGGCCAGGCGCAGGGCGCGCATCTTTTCGTAATCGGAATAGCCGCCGGAAGTGAGCGTTAACTTTTGTTGTTCAATGGCCAGAATATGGCCGACCACGCTATCGAGAAAATCGCGGTCATGCGAAATCAGCAGCAGGGTGGCACGGCTGTTTTTCAGCCATTCTTCCAGCCAAAGCACGGCATCGAGATCGAGGTGATTGGTCGGTTCGTCGAGCAGCAGCAAATCGGCGCGACAAAACAGCGCCCGCGCCAGATTGAGGCGCACCCGCCAGCCACCGGAAAAATAGGCCACCGGGCGCTGAAAATCGGCATCAACAAATCCCAGGCCATGCAGCACTTCCGCCACCCGCGCCTTGGCCGCGTAGCCGCCGATTTCGCCGTAACGCGCATGCAGTGTGCCAATGCGCTCGCCGTCGTGGGCGGCTTCGGCAGCGACCAGATCACGTTCGATGGTGCGCAATTCATCGTCGCCGTCCAACACAAATTCCAGCGCCGGAATGGGCAAGGCCGGGGTTTCTTGGGCAACGCGGGCAATTTGCCAGGAAGCCGGCCAGTCGAGGCTACCGGCTTCGGCATGCAGTTCGCTGCCAAAGAGTGCGAAGAAACTCGACTTGCCAGAGCCATTAGCGCCCACTAAACCAACACGCCAGCCAGGGTGCAATTGCAGGCTGGCGTCGACGACCAATGGCCGGCCAGCGCGCGAAAAACTGAGTTGGCGTAGGGAAATCATGGGAGGCGGATTATAACGCCCCGAATCGGCTAGAATCTGCCTATGCGTTATCCTGTTTTCCGTTCGCTTGCTTTGACTTTGCTGGTGCTGGCTTGGCCTTTGCTGGCTGCTGCCAAGCCGTCATCCCAACCCGATCCGGTTCTGCAGGCCGATTGGGATCGCCGACTTGAGGAGTCCAAAGCGCAGCAAAACGCTGGCAAGGCTCAAAAGGCTTCTGCCAAGCAGCTTTTTGAAAGCGAGAAAGTGGCCTGCTTCAAGAAATTCCGCGTTACCGATTGCCAGGAGGACGCACGCCGTCGTTATTTGATTACAACCAACGAGGCGCGCCGCATCGAGAACGAGGGTCTGGCGAAGGAGCGCCGGGTCAAGAAGGAACAACTCGAAGACAAGGATAAGCGCTACCTGGCCGAGGCGCCAGAGCGCGCTGCTGACCGCGCCAAGCGTGAAGCCGAAACCACAGAAAATCGAAAAAAAACGGACGAAAAAATAGCCCAGAAACTGGCCGACAAGCAGAAAAAAACCAGCGTGGGAGCCGACCGGCGCGCCCGCGACGCTGAACGTCTGGAAAAGAAAAGGCTCAGGCACGAAAAGAAAGTGGCCGAACAGATGGAAAAGGCCAAACGCCGTGAGACAGAAAAAGCGGCTGTCTCAAAATAGACTGGCCGTAAATGCCGCCTACAATTCACTGCGGCGGCAGCAGATTACGGAGAATTCGCCGCACTGGTGTTGGCAGAGCCGCTTTTTCAAGCGCAGCCAGTTCCTGCCAGTGCCAGGAGGGATCGTTCAGGTTCTGTGGTCGTTTTGCCAGTTGGCAAAGTACTGGCCGCATGGTGAGCCGGAAATGGGTAAAGCTGTGTTTGAGTTCGGGTAGCCATTGTGTGCGCTCACTAACAAGTGCAAGTTGCGCCAAAAGTGCTTCCGGTTCGCCTTCCAGCGGCACCAGCAGGCCACCCCAAATGCCGCTCGGCGGGCGGCGCTGCAGCAATACGGCGCGGCCATCAGTAATCAAAACAAAGGTGCTGGCTCGTTCTGGCAACTTCGAGCGTGGCTTGGGCGAGGGCAGCACGTTTTGCCGCCCTTCGGCAAAGGCAATGCAATCAGCCGACAATGGGCAGGTGGCGCAATCTGGACGGCGCCGCGAACAGACGCCCGAGCCCAGGTCCATTAGGCCCTGAGTGTAAATTTCCACCTCATTATCGGGCAATAAAGACTCGGCAAGCGCCCAAAGTTTTTTATCGACTGTTGGTAGGCCAGGAAAGCCCTCGATACCGGCGTGACGACACAATACGCGTTTGACGTTGCCATCGAGGATGGCGGCGCGTGCACCAAAGGCAAAAACGGCAATGGCGGCGGCCGTCGAGCGGCCGATGCCCGGCAATCCGGCCAATGCTGCCGGGTCTGGCGGAAAATGACCGCCATGGTGCTGCATTACTTGCTGTGCCGCCTGATGCAGATTGCGGCCGCGCGCGTAGTAACCCAGTCCCGCCCAGGCTTCCAGCACATCGGCTTGCGAGGCCGCAGCCAAAGCTGCCAGATCGGGAAAACGCGCCAGAAATCGTTGGAAATAGGGAATCACCGCGCTGACCTGGGTTTGCTGCAGCATGATTTCGGAAAGCCAGATGCGATAGGGGTCGCGCGTCTGCTGCCAGGGCAGGTCATGGCGACCATGGCATTTTTGCCAGGCGATCAGGCGTTGGGCAAGGGTGGCGTTTGGCACGATAAGCGTGTTTGAAGCATGTCCAGAGGCCGCGATCATACCGCGTCAGCCCGCATTCGCCGAAACGCAGAAATCGTTGATAGTGTTATCATTGCGCGCTGAAAAAGTTACGTCCTTCTAGTCACCTGCGGGTGTAGTTCAATGGTAGAACGGCAGCTTCCCAAGCTGCATACGTGGGTTCGATTCCCATCACCCGCTCCAGCCTTCCCCAGGCACAAGCCGCGTAACCCCTTTTTGCACAATCATCATCCTGCGGAGATTGACTCATGTTGAAAACACTGCTTGCCATCGCGTTGGCCACCTGCGCCCTGACGACCCAGGCCAACGAAGCTTCGGTCAAAAAAGCCGTCGAAGCCAAGTTGGGCGGAAAGGTTACGAGCGTCACCAAAACCGACTACCTTGGCCTGTACGAAATTTATTTTGACGGCAATATCCTTTACACGGACGAAAAGTTGTCGGTCTTCATCGGTGGCAACCTGATTGACCCCAAGACCATGAAGAACGTTACCGAGGAACGCATGCTGAAGCTCTCGGCTGTGAAGTTCTCCGAACTGCCGCTGCAACAGGCGATCAAGCAGGTGCGTGGTGACGGAAAGCGCATTCTGGTCACCTTTGAAGACCCCAACTGCGGCTATTGCAAGCGCCTGCACAAGGAACTGCGTGCTTTGGACAACGCCACAATCTACACCATGCTCCTGCCGGTCCTCTCTGAAGATTCCTTTAAAAAATCAAAGATCATCTGGTGCTCGGCTGACCGCGCCAAATCCTGGAACGACTGGATGATTGATGACAAGGCGCCCACAGGTAAGGACGACTGCGACACCACGGCCATCTCCAAGAACATGGCCTTTGCCCAGAAATACCGTATTCAGGGGACGCCAACCATTTTCTTCGCCGATGGCGAACGCATCCCCGGCGCCATGCCCTTGGCCAAAATTGAAGAAAAACTGAACAGCAAATTGAAGTAAGCGGTGTCTGCGCACAAAAAAGCCGGCTTCAAGCCGGCTTTTTTTAGTCATGGAAAACTTATCTGGATTTGAGCAGCCCGATGCGACCAGCTTCCTCTTCCAGCCAGGCGCGGAAATCGGGGTGAGCAATGGAAATCAAGCGCTTGACCCGTTCGCTGATCGGAGCGCCCTTGAGTCTTACTGCGCCGTATTCGGTGACAACATAATCGACATTCGAACGGTGCAGAGTGACGGCAGCGCCCAGGGTTAGCGAGGGCGTGATCTTGGAAATAGTCTTGCGGGTTCCGTCCGGTTGCTTGATGTCGGCAGTGGAGTAGAGGGCAATAAAGGACTTGCCGCCTTCCGACATTTGGGCACCAATGGCCGTATCGGCTTGGCCGCCTGTCCCGGAGAACTGCTTGGGCCCAATCGATTCGGAACAAATCTGGCCGGTCAGGTCAACTTCCAGAGAGGTGTTGATCGACATCATCTTCTTGTTGTTGCCGATGGTGTAGGGGTTATTCACCCAGCAGCCACGCATGATGGCGACACCCGGATTGCCATCGAGGAAATCGTAGAGCTTCTGCGTACCCAAAGCGAAGGCGCAGACCATTTTGCCGGTCAGTTGCTGGCGGTGAAAATGTTTGCCGTAGAAACTCGATTGCGAACTGATGCAGCCGGCGTTGTACAAATCGACCATGCCGTCGGTGAACATCTCGGTATGGATGGAAAGATTGCGCTTGTGCAGCAAAGCCGCTGTTACCGCATTGGGAATGCCGCCAATACCCAGTTGCAGGCAGCAACCATCTTCAATGTAATCGGCAATGAAATTGCCAATTTTCAGATCCCGGTCATTGATGGGCGGGATGCCGATGGCGTGCACGTCATGTGTGTTGTTGATGAAATAATCGACTTCGTCGACGTGCACCGTGGTGTCACCAAAGGTTAGTGGCGTCTTTTCGTTGATTTCCAGAATAACCAGATCGGCCGCGTTCATCATTTCGCGCTCATAGGTTGCCGACAGGGAAATGGAAACGTAGCCGTGCTTGTCCGGCGGCGTGCAGCTACCAACAAAGACTGTGGGCGGTGCAAAAATCAGGCGATCCAGACCGGCGCGGTGCAGGTGATTTGGAACGTAAGAGGAAATCCCCGATTCGTCGTGCGACTTGCGCACTGGCGGCGTGAAGAACCAGGCGTCGTGATAGAAATGGCCTTCCATCGCCGGATCCATGTAGTAGGGGTAATTGCCCATGGGCAGGCAAGTTGCCACACGAACATCCTTTACCTTCGGCGCAATGGTATGTAACTGGCTCAAAATACCAGATGCTTCAGCCGCAGCCAGAGCCGAGACAATGCTGTCTCCAGATTTGATTTTTGACAGTGCCTCCTCGACGGAAATGGTTTTGGCTGCCATGTTGAAATTGATGCCGGTCATTGTTGGTCTCCAGGGTTGTTAGCATTTGCGCAGCCGCAAATTATACGCCTGCCCAATTTTCCTTGGAATTCCCGCAACGAAGTATTGCAGAGCGAATCGTCTCGTTCGGCGCATAGAACACAGCAGAACCTTTCAATCGATTTCAAATGAAGAGCGTGGTCGTCGATTCCTCGGCTTCACCCAGGAAAGCTGCGACGCCGCCGAGTTCAACGCCGGCGATCAGTTCCTCATGGCGGATGCCCATGACGTCCATCGACATCTGGCAGGCGATCAGTTGGGCGCCGTTATCTACCAGGTTGTGGAGCAGGGTGGCGGCATCGTCGACCTTTTTGTCCCGCATCACCTTACGGATCAGTTTGGCACCCAGACCGGCGAAATTCATTTTTGAAATGGAGTCGAGCTTGCCGACACCTTTGGGCATCATGGCGCCGAACATGCGATCCATGAAGGATTTGTTGACAGGTGGCGCGTCGGCGCGGCGCAGCACATTCAGACCCCAGAAGGTGAAAAACAAGCTGACCTTTTTGCCCATGGCCAGGGCACCATTGGCGATGATCAGGCTGGCCGTGACCTTGTCGAGATCGGCGGAAAAAACAACCAGCGTGGTTTTGTCGCGTGAAGGCAAGGCGGCGTGCCAAGGCTGCGATGGGGCGACTGGCACGCCTTCTTTTCTGATGAGCGCTTTGACCAGCCCCTTGTCGGCTTCGACGCCAAGCACGGTGTTACCGGTCTTGCTGGCCCAGGCCTTGAGATCGCGGCCGAAGGCAGGGTCGGAGGCAGTTATTTCGAGTACTTCTCCAGCCTCCATGGCTCCCATGGCCTTGAAGGTTTTCATGATCGGGCCGGGGCACTGCAGGCCGACAGCGTTCAATTGATGATGGCCACCAGCGGCTGGCGAAAATGGACAGGAAGCCTGATCGGCGGCGATTTCAGACGGATCGCGCAACTTGAGGTTTTCGTAATCGAAAATATCCGGATTGGCCTGCTGGTCAATCGCCCAGTTATAGGTCTTGTAGCCGCCGGTGAGATTGCGGACGTTCTGGAAACCGTGCTGTTTCAGGATGCGGTAAGCCAGGTAGCCGCGCAGGCCGACCTGGCAGAACAGCACGACCGGTTTGGCTGAGTCAAGTTCGCCCAGGCGCTGGCGCAACTGGTCGAGATCGATATTGCGGGCGCCGCGAATGCTGCCAATCTCGAATTCCTGTGTCGTGCGCACGTCGATCAGTTGTACCGACTTCGGGTCGAGGTTTTTCAGTTCACGCCAGCCGATAATTTCATGCGAGCTGTTGAGAATGTTGCTGGCGACGTAACCGGCAATGTTGACTGGGTCCTTGGCCGAACCAAAGGGCGGCGCATAGGCCAGCTCGAGTTCGGTCAAATCTCCAACCGTCAGCCCGGCCTGTATGGCGGTGGCGATGACGTCGATGCGTTTGTCGGCACCGTCGGCGCCGACGGCCTGGGCGCCGAGAATTTTGCCGTCCGGCGCGAATAGCAATTTGAGGCTGATCTGGCGGGCGCCCGGGTAATAAGAAGCATGTGAGCCGCCATGCGTGATGCTGGCGCGGTAGTCGATGTTGGCGGCCTGCAACTGTTTTTCGTTGAGGCCGGTGCTGGCGGCGGCGAGGTCAAACGCTTTCAGGATGGCGGTTCCCAGCGTGCCCTTGTAGGCTTGCTGGTTGCCGAAAACCATATTGTCAGCGGCGGTGCGGCCTTGCCGGTTGGCAGGGCCGGCCAGCGGGATCAGCGCGGCTTTGCCGGAAAGGGTTTGTGTGACCTCGACGGCGTCGCCAACCGCGTAAATATTGGCGTCAGATGTTTGTAAGTACTTGTTAACCCTGATGCCGCCGGTGCTGCCAAGTTCCAGCCCGGCGCCGCGCGCCAAGTTTGTCTCCGGGCGCACGCCGATAGCGAAAATGACGATGTCGGCCTGCAGGCGTTTGCCGCTTTCAAGGTAGCAGATGGTGTGATCATCCTTGTCCTCGAAACGCTGAATCTTGTCGGAAAGATAGAGTTCGATGTGCTTGTCGCGCAGATGGCCGTGAATGATCGCTGCCATCTCAAAATCGAGCGGCGCGATGACCTGATCAGCGCCTTCCACCAGCGTGGTATGTAGCCCGCGCTCATGCAGGTTTTCGGCCGCTTCGACGCCGATGTAACCGCCGCCGATGACGATGGCGCGGCGCGCTGGAGTCTCATTCAGATGCGCCATGATACGGTCGAGATCGGGGATGTTGCGCAAAGTGAATACCCGCTTCGAATCGATTCCCGGCAGCTTGGGCTTGAAGGGCTCTGCACCGGGCGAGAGCAGTAGGCGGTCGTAGGATTCGTCAATTTCAGTGCCGGTTTCCAGATTGCGCAGGCGCACGGTTTTGGTGGCACGGTCGATGGCGATGGCCTCGGTCAGCGGGCGCACATCAACTTTGTAGCGGTTGCGAAAGAGGTCGGCAGTGGCGACCAGTAATTGTTCGCGCTCGGCGATGGCACCGGAAATATGGTAGGGCAGGCCGCAGTTGGCAAAACTGACGTAAGGGCCGCGTTCGACCATGATGATTTCCGCGGATTCGTCGATGCGCCGCAAACGGGCAGCGGCGGTAGCGCCGCCAGCAACGCCGCCAATGATGATTGCTTTCATGGATGCTCCAAAATATTAATATCAGTAATCGATTATATACAAACTTTCCGGATGTGTCGCCTATTATTGCCAGGGTGCTTTTGCTAACCGATTTACCGCGTGCCTGGCACTCTTGCATTCCGTTGGTCGAGCATGGACAATTGACTCGAAGGCTCCGAAGCCAGATTCAACGCCACTTGTCAAAAATATGAACGAAAAGAAACCATCAGATCAGGAAATTGCTTCGGCCATTGCTGAAGCAATTCGTGCCAAGCGGGGAGGGCGTCGTGCCTCCTCGGCAGAAGAGCTTGCTGCGCAGGAAGCCTTACTGCTGGCGGATTTGGAGAGTTTCCAGGATAGCGCGCTGGATTGCATTATTGAGAATGAGAGTGCTCGGCCGCCTGTCGCAAACGTATCATCAGGGGCGGCGTTTCCCGAAATTGGCAGGATGGGCGTCAATCCACCTAAGGAGTGCGCACGCCCGCAGCCGGAGATTCAGGCGCCACGCGAGGCATCGTCGGTGGCGGCAACCGGATTGCTGGCGCAGCTCAAGCAACAAGCGGAACAAGTCAACCTGCAAAATAGCGTGCAATCGAAAATTAGTGCCGAGGCTTCCCTGCTTGTAAACGAGGGGCTGCAACGGGTTTTTGAATACCTCAATGAACTGGTGACGCAACTCAACGTTCTGCATCCCGTCATTTCGCGTGAGTACACGCTTTTTGGTGTCATCGAGTTCAAGGATCTGGTTTGGCAGAGGGGCTTTGTGGATTACCGCACCAATTCCAACAAGATGGGAGATGCTGCGGTGCTGGAGAGTGTCAATTTCTCGTTCAACCTCAAGGCTGATCGGGAGGTTGTTCTGGAGCGCGAGGCCTCGGCTATCGAAAGCCTGAGCGAACTGCTGTACGACAACGGTGTGGTGTTCCGCTGTCAGGAAAAGCGCAACCAGCGGCAAATGGTGGAAAGCGCCACCTTTTATGTGGCGCCCGAGATCAAGGCCACGCTTTGTTGGCGGGCGGATATCGAAAAAAGAGGGGTAGTGCTGGAGGCGCGCAACTTTGAACGCTTTGGCGATACGCGCTATTTTCTGTCGGCGGAAGTGCTGACCCAGGAAATGCTGGAGGAGTTTGGCCGCCTGCTGTTGGGGCAGGCAAACCGGTTTCGGGATTTTGCGCGGCGCTAAATAATTGTCTTTCGGCGCTCGTTGCGTGCGCAGTCGAGCGCCGGAAGTGACTTCTTCAGTGCCTGACAAACCCCATCGGCCGTTCCTGTCGCACCTCTGGCTTGATGGCGTGTTCGCGTTCGAGTTGCGTCAGGAAACGGTCGGCGTCGATCGGCTCGTCAAAGAGTAGCCATTGACGTCTAGCTGTTGCAAAGTCGCCAGGGGTCAGCAGGGGCAGCTTTTTCAATCTGGCGCGCTGCGTGGCCGAGAACAGACTCTCCTTCCCACCCAGCGCTTCGCCGATAAACATGCGTTCGCGCTGCTCGGCGTTGAGCGCCAGGAACTTGATCTTGAACGAGAAACGGCGCAGCGCCGCCTCGTCGATGCGGTCGATCAGGTTGGTGGTGCACACGAAAATACCCTTGAAGCGTTCCATGCCCTGCAGCATTTCATTGACTTCGCTGACCTCGAAATTGCGCTCTGCCATGCCGCGGCTGTTGAGAAAACTGTCGGCCTCGTCGAGCAGCAGCACGGCACCTTCCTGTTCGGCCTGATCGAACATGGCGGCCATGTTCTTCTCGGTTTCGCCGACGAACTTGCTGACCAAATCGGAGGCGCGGCGAATCATCAGCGGTCGGCCTATGGCCTGCGCCATGTGTTCGGCGAGCGCCGTCTTGCCGCTGCCAGGCATGCCGTAGAAACATAGTGTGCCGCTTTTCTTCGTCTGCAGCGCGCTGATCATGCGCTCAAGCGAAAAATCCATCTCGAAATTGAGCAGCGACAGGTCGTAGTGCGTCACCACCGTGCGCGCGCCCGGTGCTGCCTTGATGCCCATGGCGCGGTCGCTGGCGGCCAGTTGGCGTTCGATCAGCGCTTCCGCCGGTTCGTCGAGCGCGGTGCGCGCCAGGTGGACGAAGCGTACCGCCGATTCGATCTGCGCCGGCGTCAGGGTCGGACGCTCGACCAGACGGGCGACGAATTCGGCGCTGACGTCAAGCCCTTCAAGGTGCTTGCTGACAATTTTCTGGCGCACATTGGCGGGTGGGTTTTTCAGTTCGAGGTGATACTGGAAGCGGCGCAAATAGGCCGCGTCAATCTGCCGGATATTGTTGGAAATCCAGATGGTCGGCACCGGGTTGGTTTCCAGGGTGCGATTGACCCAGGCTTTGCCGCTCACCGAACTGCCGGACGGTTCGCTGACGCCGGTGAAGGCCATCAGTTCCATGCCGGCGCTGGCCGGAAAGACATCCTCGACTTCGTCGAAAAGCAGTGCCGTGTTGCGCCGACCCTTCAGGAAGGACTGGGCGATCTGCATGGAACGATAGCGGTCGCGACCGCTCATGCTGCCGCCCTGGGCATTGGCGCTTTCGACTTCGTACAGCTCGCAATGCGCTTCTTGCGCCAGCAGCCGAGCCAGTTCGGTCTTGCCGGTGCCGGGAGGGCCGTAGATCAGGATATTGACTCCCGCTTCGCCCTTTTGCGCCGACGCGCCGAGCAGGGCGGTCAGGTATCGGGCGTCGTGCTCGATATGGGCGTAATCGGCAAAGGCGAGCCGAGTCGGTTGGGCGGGACGGGTGAAAACGGCCATCAGCTCGGCCTCGTCGGCGTAATCGCGCAGCAAAGGCGGCAGAAAGCGGTCGGCCAGACGCAAAACGTCGCCGAGATCGGAAATGGAGGCTTCGGAAAGAGGGGCGTCGATAAGGCCAAGCGTTTCCAGTCGCCCGCCGGGCTGCAGGGCGCCGCTGATGTCGAGCGCTGGCACTTTGGCCATTTGCGCCAGGAATTGATAGGCTTCCAGCCCCTGCGCCAACTTGCAGTCAGTTAGCACGGTGTGTACATCGCGCCGGTATTTGGCCAGGGCACAAGCGCCAAGCAGCCAGGCTTCGGCGCTGGTTAGCCCCAGCACTCGGGCGAGCAGGGCGATATTGTCGATGAGCTTGACGGGTTGGCCGCGCAGTTCGGCGTCGAGCCCCAGACGCGTTGTTTCGAGCAAGGATTGCACGTCCTTGCTGTTCTGTTTGACGAATTCGTCGAGATAGAAATAGACGGTGTTGTCTGCCGCCAGCGAACCCGGCCAGACGCCATGCCTGTCCATGAATTCCTCGACGGACAGGTCGGCGCAGCCGAGCCATGCGTCGTAATCGGCGCAGCGATTGGCCAGAAAGCGCTGCAGGCGCTGCACAACGCTGCGCGGCCAGATCAGGTAGGGCGCAACGATGGCAAGGACGTCATTGATATTGCTGCGCAGCGAAAAGCGCGGCCCGAACTGGCTGACAACATCCAAAACGAAGTGGGCGCAGGCCAGATCAGTCGGCGTGGCCGGATGTTCGCGCGGCAGGCGCAGGCAATCGGCGGAGATAGATGAAGTCTTGTCCATGTCGTCCCCCTTTCAAAGGTGAAAGAATGAACGCAGGGATGGTGAATGGGAATACGCCGTTAATGTTTGCTTACATTTCTGCTTCAGGAACCGTGATGATGTTCCGCCACGTGGTGGGTCTCCGCAGCGCTGCGGTGATGCAGCACAGCATGAATATCCTCATGCGGCGTTGGTTTGCCAATCCAGTGCGGCAAGAGAGAGCCGGTGACCATGCCGATGAAGGAGATACAGAAACCGATCAGTTGCGGCGGGATCGGACAGGTTTCGCCGATGAAAATTTCAATCAGCAGCCAGGAAACGATGCCGCCGACAATGGCGAAAAGTGCCCCTTGCGTGTTGGCGCGTTTCCAGAAGGCACCGGCAAAGAGTGGAATGAAGGCTCCGACCAGCGTGATCTTGTAGGCGTTTTCCACCATCTTGAAAATTGAAGCGTCGGAAAGCAGGGCAAAGGCCAGCACGAACATGGCGAAAATGAAAAGCGAGAAGCGCATGACGCGCAGGGTGGTGCGGTCGGTCATGTGCGGGAAAAAGTCACGGACGATGTTTTCGGAAAAGGAAACGGCGGGTGCCAGCAAGGTGGCCGAGGCGGTGCTCATGATGGCGGAAAGGACAGCGCCAAAGAACAAAGCCTGCGCCAACAATGGGATATGGTTTGACATCACCAGGGTCGGCAACACCATTTGCGAATCGTTCTCCATCAAGCCTTTGAATAGTGCAGGGTCGATCAGGGTGGCGGAATAGGCAATGAACATGGGAATGAAGGCGAAGCAAAAATAGATGCTGGCGCCAAGAATGGAACCCCAGATGGCGATCTTGCCGGAGCGGGCCGAGGTGACGCGCTGGAAAACGTCCTGCTGCGGAACCGAGCCCAGCATCATGGTCATCCAGGCGCCGAGAAAGCTGATCCATTTCAGAGCGTCGGCGGGTGGGAAGAAATTGAGTTTGCCGGCTTGGCGGGCATGTTCGATGACCGGAGCGACGCCGCCGGTCATCGTGGTGACAATGTAACCGATGAAGATCAGTCCGACCATGATCATGATCATCTGGACGAAATCGAGGATGGCGACCGAGAGCATGCCGCCGAAAGTGGTGTAGGTGAGAACGACGGCAGCGCCAATCACCATGCCCCAGTTCTGCGAGATGGCGCCGTTCGTGACGACAAAGAAAACCAGGCCGAGCGCTTTGACCTGGGCGGACACCCAGCCCAGGTAGGAGATGACGATGCAGATGGTGGTCAGCACTTCCGCCGTGCGGTTGTAGCGCATGCGGTAGTAGTCACCGAGGGTGATGATATTGAGTTTGTAGAGGAAGGTGGTGAAGAAAAAACCGGCGATGATGAGGCACAGTGAGGCGCCGAAAGGGTCGGCGACAACCCCCCCCAAACCTTCCTTGACGAAAGTGGAGGAAACGCCAAAAACCGCTTCAGCGCCGAACCAGGTGGCGAAGACGGTGGCAGTGACGATCGGCAGCGGCAGGTGGCGACCGGCGACGGCAAAATCCTTGGTGTTGTGCACCCGGGTGGCCGCAATTAGGCCGATACCGATGGAGATGAGCAGATAGAAGACAACCAGCCAGATCAGCATGATAATGATCCATCAAAACAGTGGGTTGAAAGGTGGCGAATTATAACGGTATCAGTGCAAAGTATCGCCAAGCAGACCTGATTTTCTGACGGCGGCAAGAAGCTGAACGCGATTTTCGACCGCGAAGTTGCCGTACAAGCGTTTCAAGTACCACTTGATGGTTTCGTCGGAAAGGAAAAGCTTGGCAGCAATTTCGCGGTTGCGCAGCCCTTGTTCGAGCAGTCGCAGAATTTGTACTTCGCGTTGATGCAGATGGTCCGGCAGGGGAAGGTGGGCTTCGGCGCCTGGGCGATCGCTATCGGCTTGATGCGGGAGCGTTTCCAGCGATGCCGACAGGCGGCGAAAGGGATAACTGACGCCGCCGGCATGCGATAGTTTGCGTGCTTCGGCAAGACAGTCCGGGTTTGCAGGCGAGTTGCCGGGGCGGACAGGCGATGTCATGGCGCGCAGAAGCAGGAATTCAATGACGTGCCGCCAGCGTCCGGCAGCCCGCGCACCGGCCTCGCCCGCCAGCGCCATGTCCTGCGCTTCGTTGTTGCGGTGCTGGGCAATTAGCCAGGTACATTGCAGCGCCAGCCAGGCCTCGAAATTTTCGCCACTGGTTTGACCGTTCTCTTGCAGAGTACGGCTGGCGCGTTCAAGCAGGGTGTCGGCATTGTCCAGTGCGTTATCAGAAATGTGCAGCAAAGCTTCGCAAAGGTCGGCGTGGAAAAGGACACGGCTGGTCTGCTCGGGCAAAGCGATGGAACGTGCCTTGTCGAGATCGGCCAGCGCAGCGTCTTGATTGCCGCAATCAGCGTTGAAACGGGCGCGCGTCACCAGGGCAAGGCCAAGATGGCCGGATTGCGGCGCATGTTCAAGAGTTTTGATGGCATCGTCGATGCTGGTGAGCGCTTCGTGTGACCTGCCGCAATCCATGAATGCGCGCGCCTGCAAGGTGCGTAATTGCCCCGTTCCGCAGCAGTTTGCGCCGGTGTCGGGCGAAAGACCGTCGAGCCAGCGCGCGAGCTTGCTCAAGGCGCGGTCGGGGCGAGCCTGCAGGAGGTCAATCAAAGCCTGGCCGTGTCGAGCCAGGCAGTCCAGCGCCAGGAGTTTGTGGCTGCTGGCAAGTTCAGCGCCATCACGATAGGCGGCCTGTGCCCCGGATAAATCTCCACGGCAGCGCCGCACATGGCCGAGGACAATATGGGCACAGGCTAACGGAACCGGTTCGGATTCGTCGAAAAGCTCCGGCCAATGCTCACCCATGGCAGGCGTGGCGGGCCAGTCATGGCGGCAAAAATCGCTCATCGTCTGCAGCAATTGTTCTTCGCCGCTCGCGCCCTTATTCTCGTGAGAAGCTTTGCCTTCGCGGATTCGGCGTGCGTCGGCCAGGGCAGTGCAGGCAGTTAACGGCTGGTTTGAAGTGAGAGCACACCATGCACGCAGAAGCGAGAGTTGTGGCGAGGATTTGACGCGTGTTGGCGGCAGACAATCCAGCCAGCACTGTAGTTCCTGTCCGTTGTCCTTGAGAAGCAAGGAACGACCATGGGTAGAAAGCAGACGTGTGGCTTCTTCTAACGCGCCGGCGGCAAGCAGGTGATGCAAGGCCGGGCTGAGCAGGCTGTGTGCGAGATACCAGTCGCCAGCTCGGCGGTTAAGATCTATGGCAGTTTCCCGTTCCTCTGCCCATAAACGGCGTCGAAGGTAGTCAAGCAGCAAACGCGGATAGTGCAGCCATTCGTCATCTTCACGGTGGGCGAGCTGGTATGAGCGCTCCAGCGTTTTCAGGTGATTATGGCTTCCGACCGAATTGAGGATGGCGTTGCAAAGCGATGGGCAAAGCCGTTCGGGTAAGGACGTGTGCAGCAGAAAAGTCTGAAGTTCGGTGGGCAGTTCGAAAAGAAGCTCATCAAGCAGGTGGTCGGCGAAATGCTCGGCAATAATATTGTCGATCCGGTCACTTGTACTTGGCGCGCCAAACTTGTCCAGGGCTTCAGCGGCGAGGCGAACAGCGCATGGCCAACCTTCGGTGTAATGCATGATGCGGTCGATTTCGGCTTCATCCAATTGGAGTGAATGCTGCTCACGCAGGTAAGACTGCGTTTCGTTTTTGCTGAAACAAAGTTCTTGCCAGCCAAGGTCTATTGTCCAGTTGCGTGAACGCGCCCAGGCCAGTGTCTGCGGAAAGTCGCGCTGGCTGGCCACGGCAAGATGAACATTGGCTGGCAAGTAACGCAGAAAATAGCTCAGTAACTCGCAAATGTGAGGGTTATCAACGACATCAAAATTGTCGAGAAAAAAGACAATGCTCTTGCCAATCGCGGCAAGAGCATTGATAAGCGTATTGATAGCGCTTTCGGGCGTTAATCCTTGTGCGGCCGGAATGGCGGGGAAGGCGTGGGAAAGTGCCTGGTGCAGATGAGCGATAAAAATTTGCGGGATTTTTTCATCGCTATCGAGGCTCAGCCAGGCTGCGGTAATGCCTTCGGCTTGCAGTTGCCGGTAGGCGTTTGCCAGCAAGCTGGTTTTTCCCGAGCCGACAGGCGCGACGAGCAGTGCCAGTCGCCTGCTGCGCACAGCGCAAATACGTTGCAGTAATTGTGGGCGCGGCAGGACATTGTATTCGTCGTTACCAGGGCGCAGCTTGGTAATCGGCAAGGGGCAGGGCAATTCGCGCTTAGTTCTCTCTGTCATTCTTGACTTTCCCCCCGTTCGGGGGGTGTTTCGTTCGCGGATGTCGTGAAATATACCTCAGCTCATCCGATCCGTATTAGAATCCGCTCTCCGGCGTGACCGAAAAAAGCTGATTCTGACACGCTCAAGATGAAACCGGAATGGACTACAATCCTTCTGGTCATTATTGTGAACGGATTGTGGCGGTCGTATTACGAAGTTGAGTTTTATTTCATCATCCCAAAAGGAGACAAAATGCGTATTCATCGTTTAG
>JAGTRX010000216.1 GCA_018262285.1 Pseudomonadota bacterium
GACCGGCCACCGCATCCTGCGACAGAACAACGTATTCCGCCTTGGCCTGCTCAGCCGTTTCGAACTCCTTGGGGTGCGCGTCGTAGTACTTCTTGACCGCATCCGCCGCCAGCTTGACCTGCGGCATGAAAGATTCAAGCGTCAAAACGTGTTCTTGCACTTCGCGTTTTTCAGTGTGAATCGCCAAGGCACGTTCGCTCAAGGCCTTGGAGGCAATCACGGAATTGCCAATCGTCCCGGCAAGTTGCTGCAAGGTCAGATCCTGGCGAATCTGCGCTTCAAACCCGGCGGGTGACATGCCCTGCATTTTGAGCAGTGATTCATAACGGGTGGCAGAAAACTTGCCGTCCTCATGAAAACTGGAAATCCCTTCAATTGCCTTGCGGATGGCAGCATTCGAGGCCATAGCCTTGTTTTTGGCGGCTTCCAGGAGCAGTACGCGCTGGTCGATCATCTCGTTGAGGATGATGCGGCGAACCTCGGGCTTATCCATCATCTTGGGATCGAACATCTGTCCCATCTGCGCCCGATAACGCTCCTGACGATCACGCAATTCGCGCTGAAAATCATCAGTGGTGATTTTGATGTTGCCGACTTTGGCCACCTCTCCCGCGCTACCGCCGCGCATATAGCCATCAATGCCAAAAAAGACAAAGGTCAGGCCAATCAAGCCAAGAATAATCTGGGCAATCTTATTGTTGTTGCGGACAAAATCAAACATATTCGGATTTCTCGCATGCGTTAATGACGAAAGGCGAACCGCTGTTCGCCTTTGAAACTCCTGTTGCGGTTAGACGTGAAAAACCGCGCCCCCAGCATTACAAACAGGCATTCTAACCGACTGAACTACCACTGCCGATGGCCGCGCATCTTACCACAGCCAGTATGGTGCATCCTGTTTTCGTTCCTGAAAACCAGGCTCAAAATGCCTTGCAAGGCGCAGAATGTCGTAAACTAGGCCACTATCCTTGGAACGGGTAGCAAACCCGAGCGCAAAATAAAGACTGGACTTGCATATGAACACTGACCTGAGAAAAAACCCGCGATTTATCACGACCAACGGCACCCCCGCCAAGATTCATGCGGCAGGAAAGATATTGGACGGAACGATTCTCAATTTCTCATCCACCGGCTTTGCCATTATTGTGGGCAAGGATATCGGCGCCGCCAACCCAAGCCGGATCGAAGTCACCTTCTCGAATCCAGGCCCGCAATCCGAACTGCGCCTCTCAGCATCCATCATCAACACACAATCCCTGGACGAAAGCAAAGTCAGGCTGGGTTGCCGCATTACCGACATGAACAACCAATCAGATGAATATTTCGATTTCCTGACCAGTATCCTCGGTAAACAAGGGTTTTTGAAAAGTCTGGCGACCAAGCCAAAATTTTCAAAATGAACCGCTGCCTGGATTGGCATGGAGCGCCGGAAAGCCAGCATTTGCCAAGTGGTAACGCGAAAGGTAACCCGCAAACCAATAAAAGAAAAAAGCCCATTTATTCATGGGCTTATAAGTATTTCTGGCGGAGAGGAAGGGATTCGAACCCTTGTGCCAGATTTCTCTGACCATCCGATTTCGAGTCGGCGCCGTTATGACCGCTTCGGTACCTCTCCGCTGAGGCGCGCATGATACCACGACTCGGCCCGACGTTACGCTGGCTGGCGCCATTGCTACCTGTCGGACTGATCGCCGTTTTCGTCTTGATTCTCGCCTGGCTCGATTCCAAGCCCTTGCCTTTTCCAACTCCGGCACAACAGGAATTGGTCGTCCTGGTACAACCGGGTTCGCTCACTTTCGACAACGCTGACCCCAACAACACCTCGGGGTTCGAACACGACTTGATCGAGCTGTTCGCCAAGGAACTCGGCATTGGCATCCGCCATGTCATTGCGCCCCCCGGCGAATTTTCCGCTCAACTGAAAGCGCACAATGTTCATTTGGCAGCGGCATGGTTAACCCCGCAGGCAAACACGGAGTATTCCTTCTCACCTGCTTTCATGGAAAGCCACGACGTTCTGGTGCAACACGAAGCTTCTTTGCCGATTGATGAAATCAAAAATTTGGCCGGACGTACCGTGCATGTCCTGGCCGGATCGCGTCAGGCCACTGCCATGCAAGCTTTCAAAAAAGAAATTAGCGGCTTGCAGATTATCGAGTTGCAAAGACATACCCCGCTCGACTTGCTGGAGGCCGTCGCCAGTGGCCGTCATGATCTGGCGGTCGTCGATAGCGCACAGTTCAACGTTGCCCAGCAACTGACGCCTTCCCTGCAAGCCTCTCTCGAAATCGGCGATCCTCACCCGGTGGCCTGGGCTTTCCCGAAAAACGCCAATACGGAGCTTATTTCCCGTGCTACGGATTTTCTGACGCGCATCCAGAAAGACCCGGACTTTGCCCGGATGAAGGATCGCTATTTCGGACATATTCACCGCCTCGAAAATGATGACATCCGTAAATTCGTTGAATTGAGCAAGACACAACTTCCCAGATTGCGCCGACATTTCCACGCTGCCCAGACAGCCACCGGGCTGGACTGGCGCTTGCTGGCGGCGCTGGCCTACCAGGAATCGAAATGGGACGCCAATGCCACCAGCCCGACCGGGGTACGCGGTGTGATGATGCTGACCGAGGAAACTGCAGATCGCTTGGGCGTTTCCAATCGCCTCGACGCTGAAGAGAGCATTCTGGCGGGCGCGCGCTATCTGGGCATGTTGCGCAGCGAGATCCCAGAGGACACGCTCGAGCCTGATCGCACCTGGCTGGCGCTATCCGCCTACAACATTGGCCCCGGTCATTTTCGCGCCGGGCTAACCATTGGCCGCCAGTTAAAGGCCAACACCCGCGCCTGGCACGAGATGAAGCGCATCCTGCCGCTCTTAGCCAAGCCGCAATATTACGAGCGCCTGAAAGCGGGTCGGGCGCGCGGCGGCGAGGCCGTCATCCTGGTG
>JAGTRX010000122.1 GCA_018262285.1 Pseudomonadota bacterium
CGGCAGGCTTCACGGCAGGCTTCACGGCAGGCTTCACGGCAGGCTTCACGGCAGGCTTCACGGCAGGCTTCACGGCAGGCTTCACGGCAGGCTTCACGGTAGGCTTCACGGCGGGCTTCACGGCGGGCTTCACGGTAGGCTTCACGGCGGGCTTCGCGGTAGGCGTTGTGGCAGTTTGGGATGCCGGCTTGTTTTCTTCGGGCTTGCGCATGATCGGAATCGAGCGGGTATGGTCGCCTTCGCAGGGGAAAGCGCAATGCTCGGAGTCGACATCGTCTGTGGCGATCCAGACCGACTGGTCGCCCTTCCATGTGCCGTTTTCGACGGACTGGATGAATTCACGCAGGACACGGATGCTGATCGCGGGGAACTCGATGGTGAAGGCATGGTAACCATTCTGGATCAGCATCAAGCGGCAATTTTTGATGTTCTTGCGGATGACTTCATGCGCCCAGCGTGGCGTCAGCGGATCATGTTCGGCGTTGAGAATGAGTGTCGGCGCGGTGATTTTGGGCAGTTCGGCGGTAAAACCCTCCATCGGCATGTTGCGGATCGATTCGATCAGGTTCTGGATGCCGAAGAGATCATTGACGTTGGCGGCGTGGCGGCGGATGGTTGGCACGTTGGCGCCGAGGCCGTCGATGAATTTGCTGCTGAAGTTGATCGGAATCAATTGATCCAGGATGTATTCGAAACCGACGCGCACCATGCCGTCCCACATGGTGGTACCCATGTAGAGGAGGCGTCTGTCCAGTTCCGAAAAGGTACTCATTGGAATGAGGCCGGCGCAACGATCTGGATATTTGAGGGCAAACTTGAGAACGATGCTGCCGCCAAAGGAAATGCCGGCGATATAGGCTTTTTTGACACCACAGGCATCAAGGACGGCGGCAATGATGTCCGGGTTTTCCTCAAAGTCATAGTCCAGCACCGGGTGGTCAGACGATCCTTGTCCAAGCTGATCGTAGGAGATGGTGCGGATACCGTATTTGATGAGTTGTTCGCGAAAGCCCACCCAATGACCGGTGTTCATGATGATGCCGTTGATGAAAATGACGACGGGGCCATTGCCCTCATCGTTGAATTCATAGTGAATCTTGTAGTTGCGATATTTGGCAAACGGCATGATAGGCCTCGTCAAGAAGGTTTCGGTTGGTTTGCTGGCTGCGTCTTGGAGGATGCAATCCGGTGGCGCTCATGTTACGATAATTTACAGTAGGTGTCTCCTGACAAACAATGACTTTCGGCATTCTTCACCGAATGGGGAGTGTCGGATGTTGGATGGGAAGACAGGCGCGGTTGGCCTGTCTTTTCCTTTGGGGCTGCCCCCCTTTTTTATTCGCATGAAGAAAGCACACAACATGTCACGCATCGCCAATATCGTATCGACTGCCCACTATCTGCCCGAGCGTCTGGTTACCAACGAAGAATTGAATGTGCGCTTTACGGCGCTTGGTTTGCCCGAAATTGTGGGCAGATTTCACGATTCGACAGGCATTCTGCAGCGCTATTATGCCCCCGATGACTGGGCGACTTCCGATCTGTGCGTGCCTGCCGCGCAGGAAGCCTTGAAGCGCGCTGGCCGTAAACCCGAAGATGTCGATCTCATCATTTTGGGTACTGATTCGCCCGATTACATTACGCCCGCTACTTCGGTGGTTGTGCAGCACAAGCTCGGCGCCAAGAACGCCGGCACCTTTGATGTTGGTTGCGCCTGCAGTTCCTTTCCGGTGGCGCTGTCGGCTGCTGCTGGCATGATCGCCATCAATCCGTCGATCAAAACCGTGCTGGTGATTGGTGCCTACATGATGCACAAACTGGCCGACCCCAATGATCCAAGCGTTTTCTTCTATGGCGATGGTGCCGGCGCGGCGGTTGTCGAAGCCGGTGACAAGCCCGGTTTTATCGGATACGCCGTCCAGGCTGATGGCGATTATCACGATTTCTGGGGTATTTTTGCTGGCGGTACGGCCGAGCCTGCCAACGCCGAAAATGTCCAACAAGGGCGCACCCTGGTCAAGATCGCCAAGCGCTATCCGCCGGAAATCAACTCGATCGGCTGGCCAAAATTGTTCCATCGCCTGTGCGCTGAAAACAATTTCACGGCAGAACAAGTCGATCAGGTCATTTTTACCCAAGTCAGCAAATTGACCATCCAGGCGGCCGCCAGTGCGTGTGGCGTGCCGATCGAAAAATGCCACATGATCATGGATCGCTGGGGCTACACCGGCTCCGCCTGTATCCCGATGGCACTCGATGACGCTATTGCGCAAGGCAAGATCAAGTCCGGCAGCCTGGTCGTCATGATTGGCTCCGGCGTTGGCTACAATCAGGCGGCCTGCGCATTTCGCATGCTCTGAGCCTTTTGTGACCAAGACCGCCGTGCATGCTTTGGCTCGAATCTTGCGAATCGGGCTGCTCATGTCGGCGGTTTTCCTGGCCGGCTGCATGACCACGCCGGAAGTTCGCCAGCCAGATGCCACTTGGGTGCCGTCGCCCAATTTTGACGAGCGCCGACCTAATTTCGTCATTATCCACGGCACTACCAGCGAACGTGTCGAACATGCCTTGCGCACGCTTACCGATCCCGAGCGCAAGGTCAGCGCCCACTACCTGATCGGGCGTGACGGTCAGGTTATCCAGCTGGTCGATGAGCGTCAGCGTGCCTGGCATGCCGGCGCTTCGCGCTGGGGAATGCTGAGCGATCTCAATTCCGCTTCCATCGGCATCGAACTCGACAATACCGGCTACGAAGCTTTTCCAGACGTACAGATCGATGCCTTGGTTGCTCTTCTCCGCGATGTAGTGGAGCGTCACCTGATTCCGCCCGCCAATATCCTCGGCCATGGCGATATTGCGCCGCGCCGCAAGGTTGATCCCAGTCGTCATTTCCCGTGGCAGCGCCTCGCCAAGGCTGGCTTTGGCCTGTGGTGTGACAATCCGCCGCCGGCACCGACCGGGTTCGATGCCCACCTTGGTCTGCGTGCTTTCGGCTACGACACCAGCGATTTGCTTGCCGCGAAGCAGGCCTTCCGTCGCCATTTTGCCGGCGAGGATGGTGCAGAAGAACTGACTCCGGCTGACCGAGCCATGCTGTACTGTTTGCTCGGCTTACCGAGGTAAATCATGTCTGACCTCTTCAAGACCAAACCCCGTCCGCCCCTGGCCGAAGCCTTGCGTCCGCAGAGCATCGACGAAATCATCGGACAGAGCCATTTATTGGGTGAAGGCAAACCCTTGCGGCTGGCTTTCGAGGCTGGCAAGCCGCATTCCATGATCCTCTGGGGGCCGCCCGGTGTTGGCAAAACAACGCTGGCGCGCATTGCCGCCAGTGCTTTCGATGCCGAATTCATTGCCCTGTCTGCTGTGCTGGCTGGGGTCAAGGATATCAGGGAATCCGTGGAAAAGGCCGAGCAAAGCCTGGCCGCGCGTGGCCGCCATACCATCCTGTTCGTCGATGAAATCCATCGCTTCAACAAGTCGCAGCAGGACGCCTTGCTGCCCTATGTTGAATCCGGCTTGGTCACATTTATCGGTGCCACGACGGAAAATCCCAGTTTTGAAGTCAATTCGGCGCTGTTGTCGCGCGCCCAGGTTTATGTGCTCAAGTCGCTGAATGAAGAGGAACTGAAACTGGTGTTTACGCGGGCGAGCCGGTTTTTGCCGGAAGGGCCTGCGTTTGACGATACGGCGCGGGATACCTTGATTGGCTATGCTGACGGCGATGCTCGTCGCCTGCTCAACCTGATCGAGCAGGCCGAAACCGCAGCGCGTTCATCCGGCATCAGCCGCATTGACGGCGACTTCGCCAGCAATGCCTTGACCCTGAATACGCGCCGCTTCGACAAGGGCGGCGACGATTTTTACGACCAGATTTCCGCCCTGCACAAATCGGTGCGCGGCTCGCATCCGGACGCGGCGCTTTACTGGTTGTGCCGTATGCTTGATGGCGGCGCTGACCCCAAATATCTCTCCCGTCGCATCGTTCGCATGGCTTGGGAAGACATTGGTCTGGCCGATCCGCGCGGTATCCAGATTGCCAATGATGCCGCCGCTACTTACGAACGTCTCGGTGCGCCGGAAGGCGAACTGGCACTGGCGCAAGCGGTGATCTATCTGGCGATGGCGGCCAAGAGCAATGCCGGCTATATGGCTTTCAATCAGGCCATGGCTTTTATCAAGGGTGATAAATCGCGCGAAGTGCCGGTGCACCTGCGCAATGCCCCGACCAAGCTGATGAAGGAACTTGGTTACGGTCACGCCTATCGCTACGCCCACGACGAGCCGGAAGCCTATGCCGCCGGTGAAACCTACCTGCCGGAAGGCATGAAAGAACCGGGCTGGTACAAACCGACGCCGCGCGGCCTCGAAATTAGAATTACAGAAAAGCTGGAGCGCTTGCGGGCAATGGATCGGCAGGCAAAGGGGAAAAAGGGCAAGGGTGAGGAGTAGTATTGTGAGCTTCGGCTTATTCACGTCAGGGGAACTTGCCAATGAAAAAATCCATGCCGCAGATGCTGTCCAGTGCCGACAAACTTTATAACCAAGGCGAAATCGAATCGGCTCTTGAGAAATATCAGACGGTTCTGGCGCAGGGCAAACCTGATGCTGGTCTGTACCAGAAAATTGCTCATTGCAACAAGATTCTGGGTGAATTTGAAGAGGCTCGGGATTATTACGAAAAATCGCTTGAGCTCGACGCCGATAATCTGGAAACGCGCTTCAATTATGCCGAATCCCTGGCCGAATTGGGCGAGCACGATGAGGCCATCGAGGCGTTTGACCAGGTCATCAAGCGTGCCGCCGTCACCGGCGGTGATATTGGCGCCATCGCCGAGGCGCGTAAAAAGAAGTCGAACAGCGTTCTGCTCAATCGTGCCGGAGGCGCTTTGCTCAAACAGGGCGACCTTGATGGTGCTTATGAAATTTTCATCAAGGCGGTTGATCTTGATCCCGGTGACCGGCGCAATTACCTCAATATCGGCGTGATCTTCATCAATCGCGGCGACCTGTCGGCTGCCATCGAATGGATGGGGAAAGCGCTGGAAGTTGATCCAGGCTACATCCGTGGCTATTACAATCTCGGAACCTTGCATCTGAAAGCTGGCTATTTCCGGCGCGCAATCGATATATTCAATCATGCTCTGCACATTGAACCCGGTCACCCCGATTGCGATGATATTGTCACGAATCTGAATAATGCGCAGGATCAGCTCGAATCGGCCGAAGCGGAATTGCTGTCCCGCTTGCGTGGCGATCAGCCCAATGTCGACTTGGATGAACTGCGCAATCTGGCCAATGCCGTTTTTGCCGAGCAGATCGAAGCGGTTGATGTTGCCATCACGCAAACAGGAAACACCCGGATGATCGCGCATGCTGCGAACGGCCATTACGAAGCGCTTTTGGATGAAGGTGAGCTTGTGACCAGAAAAATGCCGGGTTGATTGCTGGGCGTGCTGCCACGCCCAAGGTGAACTGGAAGCTACTTAAAACGAATCGTCCAAGGAGAAGCATATGAAGAAGGCACTGAAAATCGTTGGCGGAATTGCGGTGGTGCTGGTGTTGCTTCTGGTTGCTGCCGCTGCGTTTGTGGCCTACAAGTTTGACCCGGCCTGGGCAAAGCAGGAGCTGACCCGCGTTATCAAGGAACAGAAGCAGCGTACGCTGGTCATCGAAGGCGATGTGGGTCTTTCCTTTTTCCCCAGTCTTGGCGTTCGCCTCGGCAAGACGACCTTGTCTGAATTCCAGTCTGAAAAACAGTTTGCCGGCATCGACAATGCCAAAGTGTCGGTACGCCTGATACCGCTTCTCTCCAAGAAAATCGAGGTTGATCATGTCGACCTGTCCGGGGTGCGTGCCGTCATCATTCGCCGCAAGGATGGCAGCTTCAATTTCGACGATTTGATGAGCAAGAAGAAAGAGCAGGAAGAAAGTGCGACGGTCAAGTTTGATATTGCCGGCATCGGCCTGACTGGAGCGATCGACTATCGCGACGAAGGCAGTGGTCAGGCCTATCGTTTTGACAAACTGGCGATCAAGACCGGGCGCATTGCCAATGTTGCCAAGGGAGCGATCAAATTTTCTGGCCACTTTGCTGACAAAACCAATGCCCTGACCCTTGATCTCGGCGCTGATTACGACATTGATGTGGACGCGCAGTGCTTCGCACTCTCCGGTCTTAAAGGCAAGGTCAATGGCGATGCGGCTGGCCTCAAACAAATGGCCTTCAGTCTGGATGCCCGTACCCTGGCGCTGCAAAAAAACGAACTCGATATCGACGGACTGAAAGGCGAGATCAAGGCTTTGCTCGGCGGCGAAACGATGGAGGCGAAAATCGCAGCCCCGAGGCTGGCTATCACCGGTGAAAAAGCCAGTGGCGAAGCGGTGAATGGAGAATTCAGCCTTGGCGGCAAGGCTCGGCAAATCAACGGCAAGCTCAACATCAGCGCGTTGCAGGGCTCCCCCGAGAGCATCAAAATCGACAAGATTGCCGTCCAGTGGGATTTTCGCCAGGGGACGACGGCCGTGCGCGGCCAATTGGCCAGCCCGGCGCAAGGCAATTTCAAGACCAGAATTTTCAATCTGGCCAAACTTTCGGGGTCGGTCGATATCGAAAACCCGGCGATGCCGATGAAGCAGCTCAAGTTGCCGGTTTCCGGCAACGTTGAGGCCGACTTGGGCAAGACTACTTTTGGGGGCGCTTTTTCCACGCGCTTCGACGAAACTTCGCTGCAGTCGAACTGGAAAATCCTGCACCTGGCACCGCTTTCCGCCAGTCTCGATCTTGGCATCGATCGCCTCAATGTCGATCGTTACTTCCCGCCCGTCCCGGCCAAAACCGCAGCGGCAGGCGGCTCTGCAGCGGCCGGTAATGTGCCGGTCGATCTTTCCATTCTGCGCGTTGCGGATGTGAAGGGCAGCGTCAGGATAGGCTTCCTGCAGGTCAGGAATATCAAAATCAGTAATCTGAAAGCACCTTTGCAATTGGCCAAGGGCCGGCTCGATGTTAGCCCCATGAGCGCCGAGGCTTACCAGGGAAGAATTGCCGGCAGCGTATCGGCTAATGCCCAGGGCAATCGCATTGCGGTCAAGCAGGCCATGAGCAACGTCAATATCGGCCCGCTACTCAAGGACGCCGCCAACAAGGACATTATTGAAGGGCGTGGCGCTGTCCATGTCGACGTCAATACGGGTGGCGCAAGCGTCAACGCCATGAAGCAGGCGCTGGGGGGAACGGCGTCGCTACAACTGCGCGATGGGGCCATCAAGGGCATCAACCTGGCCGCATCGCTGCGCGATTTCAAGAGCAAGTTCTCCAGCAAACAGACCACCGAGCAAAAGGCGAAACAAGGCGAAAAGACCGATTTTTCCGAAATCAGCGCCAGTTTCAAAATTGCCAATGGAATCGCCAGAAACGATGATCTGGCGGCCAAATCGCCTTTTCTGCGCCTCTCCGGTGCCGGCACGATCGATTTGGTGCGCTCCCAGCTCGATTACAAAACCAAGGTCAGCGTGGTGGGAACTTCAAAAGGACAAGAAGGCGCCGGTCTTGACCAGTTGAAGGGAGCGACCATACCAGTACAGTTGGTCGGGCCGTTTGATAACCTTTCCTACAAAATCGATTTTGCGTCAATGGCCGGCGAGATTTTGCAATCCAAGGCCAAGGAAGAGGTCACCAAAGCGCTGGAGAAAAAAGCCGGCGACAAACTGGGCGACAAGTTGAAAGGCTTGTTCAAGAAATAAGCCTGTTCTTCCCCTGCGTGTCTCGTGGTTATCTGTTTTTTCAAGGATGATCGTCAGAAGTAGGTGTGACTGTCGTGTCCCGGACTTTGAAGCCGGGCTCGCGCCGGTGGCTATGTCGAGTGAAATCACCATATCAGTGCGCGTTGCACCACGGGTGTGCATAAAAGCGCACCAATAATGCGCAATCCCAGAGAAATGCACCAATAATCAACGTGTTACTTGTTTGTTCTCACAGTAAGCGGTAGTCTCCCGGCGTTTTTCAGAAAAAATCCATTCTTGGTCCA
>JAGTRX010000123.1 GCA_018262285.1 Pseudomonadota bacterium
GGGTATCCTTGCCGCCTCCAAACTGCGCTTGTGGTGAAACGGATATCATCCGACTCTCCGAAGGTCGTGTTCCAGGTTCGATTCCTGGCGAGCGCGCCATACCGACATAAAATGGGCACTTCAACAGTGCCCATTTTATGCCCTGCGAACTGATGGCATCTTCCGATTTAGCCTTGTCGCCATACGGGCGCGGTCGCCTGCCTGAGGCTCGCTGAGTGCGGTCATGTTGCTGCCCCTTGGTGATCGATCAGAATTCCCAGGCAAAGCCGATCTGGCCAAAATTGCGGTCGCTCCCCCGGCCGACGGCGCCGGAGATCTTGAAGCCGTCGAAAATTTCGTAGCGCAGGCCGATGGCCTTGTCCGGGCGTGTCTTTTCCTCGCCGAAAACTTCCGCCGTCAGCTTCAGTTGCTTGGTCAGCGGTAATTCGTAACCGATGCCCCAGGTGTTCAGGGCGTTGTGTTCGCCGAGGGCTTTGACCCGCTTCGATCCCAGATTCAGGTGCAGGACGTGATCACCGCTGTGGCGGAAGCTGGCCAAGGCATTGAGGGCGATTTCGCGCTCGGTGAATTTTTGCGGCGTTTCCCGGTCATTGACGCGGGTTTGGCCGACGTCGAACTTGAAGCCGAAAGACCAGCCGCTTTCGCTCTGGATCGGCACCCACTTGATGCCGAAGCCGGTGGCGTCGAGGCGTGTGGGCGGCGTGGCGCTACGGTCGCGATCCCGGGCGGTGGAGAGTTCCAGTTCCAGATTTTCCATCGGGCTATAGCCGAACACGAGTTCCGGACCGCGCTGCTTGTCGTCCTTGCGCCAGGCGCCTTCGATCTTCATCCCGCCCTTGTCGAGGGTGCCGGCATCGTCGACATTCATCGGGGCTTCGGCCAAGGCCAGGCCGGCGAAGAGCAGGCCTGAAAGGAACGGAACACCGTGCTTGGTGATGTTGCGGCCGAAAGGCCGGGGGGATGGGGTAGGGTTTTTCATGGAGCCCGATTTCCTGTTGATGGGAATTGTTCTCATTGTAAATAGGAATAATTCTCATCTGCAAGCGTTTTTTTGCCGGCCATGACAATTTTTTGATAGGCAAATAGATTTCATGTCATGATCTGCATGGAATTTCCCATGGATTCATCCCCACTCGATCAACGCACGCAAGGAGCCCCACATGAACAGCGAAAGTAAATGCCCGTTCCACGGCGGCCGCACTACCGCCAGCGCCCAGTCAAACAGCGATTGGTGGCCAAAGCAGTTGAACCTGAAAATCCTGCATCAGCATTCCGCGAAATCCGACCCGCTGGCGCCCGATTTCAACTATGCCGAGGAATTCAAAAAGCTCGACCTGGCGGCAATCAAGCAAGACCTTTACGCGTTGATGACTGACTCGCAGGACTGGTGGCCGGCCGACTATGGCCACTACGGGCCGCTGTTCATCCGCATGGCCTGGCATAGCGCCGGCACCTACCGCATCTTTGACGGGCGCGGTGGCGCCGGCAACGGCACGCAGCGTTTTGCGCCGCTCAACAGCTGGCCAGACAACGCCAACCTGGACAAGGCTCGCCGCCTGCTGTGGCCGGTCAAGCAGAAATACGGCAACAAAATTTCCTGGGCTGATCTGATGATCCTGGCCGGCAACTGCGCCCTCGAATCAATGGGTTTCAAGACGTTTGGTTTTGCTGGCGGTCGCGCCGACGTCTGGGAACCGGATGAGGACATCTACTGGGGCGGCGAGGCCGAATGGCTGGGCGACAAGCGCTACAGTGGCGACCGTCAACTCGAAAATCCGCTTGCCGCCGTGCAGATGGGCCTGATTTATGTCAACCCGGAAGGCCCCAACGGCAATCCCGACCCGGTGGGCTCTGGTCGCGATGTGCGTGAAACTTTTGCGCGCATGGCGATGAATGACGAAGAAACCGTCGCGCTGGTGGCCGGCGGCCACACCTTCGGCAAGGCGCACGGCGCTGGTGACCCAAAGCTGGTCGGCGCCGAGCCTGAAGCCGCGCCCCTTGAAGAAATGGGACTGGGCTGGAAGAACAGCTTCGGTAGCGGCAAGGGCGTCCATACCACCACCAGCGGCATTGAAGGCGCCTGGAAGCCAAAACCAACGACTTGGGATAATGGCTATTTCGACACGCTCTTCAACTACGAGTGGGAACTGGTGAAGAGTCCGGCCGGTGCCTGGCAATGGCTAGCCAAGGATGTGCGCGAAGAAGACATGATTGAGGATGCCCACGACCCATCGAAGAAGCACCGGCCGATGATGACGACGGCGGATTTGTCACTGCGTTTCGACCCGATTTACGAACCAATTTCCCGGCGTTTCCACCAAGACCCGCAAGCCTTTGCCGACGCCTTCGCCCGCGCCTGGTTCAAGCTGACCCACCGCGACATGGGGCCACGTTCGCGCTATCTTGGCGCCGAGGTCCCATCCGAGGAACTGATCTGGCAGGACCCCATCCCCGCTCTCGATCATGCCCTGATTGACGCCCAGGACATCGCCAACCTGAAGGCCAAAATTCTCGCAGTGGGACTGACAACCTCCGAGCTGGTCACGACCGCCTGGGCTTCCGCTTCGACATTCCGTGGCTCTGACAAGCGCGGCGGCGCCAACGGCGCGCGCATCCGGCTAACACCGCAAAGGGATTGGGAAGCCAACCAACCGACGCAACTGGCGAAAGTACTGGCAGTGTTCTCAGGCATTCAGACGGCCTTCAATGCAGCAGCGACCGGCGGCAAGAAGGTTTCACTGGCCGACCTGATCGTGCTCGGCGGCTGCGCCGCTGTTGAACAGGCGGCCGGGGCAGCCGGCCATGCGGTCAAAGTACCCTTCACACCCGGCCGCATGGATGCCTCACAAGGGCAAACAGATACCGAGTCCTTCAAGGTGCTCGAACCTGTTGCCGACGGCTTCCGCAACTATCTGAAGGCAAAATGCGGCGTGCCAGCCGAAGAAATGCTGCTCGACAAGGCGCAACTACTGACGTTGACAGCACCAGAAATGACGGTGCTCATCGGCGGTCTGCGGGCACTGAACGCTAATATTGGCCAATCAGCGTACGGCGTATTTACCAAACGACCGGGCGTTTTGAGCAACGACTTTTTCATCAACCTTCTCGACATGGGCACGCAATGGAAACCAAGTTCGGAAGCCGGGGATACCTTCGAGGGTCGCGACCGCAAGACCGGCGGCCTGAAATGGACGGCCACACGCGTCGATCTGGTTTTCGGCTCCAACTCGCAGCTGCGGGCGCTGGCCGAGGTCTATGCCCAGGCCGATGCCGGAGAGCGCTTTGTGCACGACTTCGTGGCCGCCTGGAACAAGGTGATGAACCTGGATCGCTTTGATTTGAAGTAGTGCAAAAAAGCGAGGGCGTCACCAGCGCTCTCGCAGCGAGGTTTTGTGGATGGGCTCCAAACAGGATTTGCTTAATTCCAACGCCACACCAAAGCGCTGGCTGCTATTGATGGCCGGCCTGCTCTGCGTCGGGTTGGCGGCGGCAGGAACAGTACTACCCCTGCTGCCGACAACTCCGTTTCTGCTGCTGGCAGCCGCCTGTTTCGCCCGCAGCTCGGAAAAGCTGCACCGCTGGTTGCACACCAACCGGCTGTTCGGCCCCTATCTGCTGGCCTATCGCAACGGCGAAGGCATCCCGCTCAAGGCCAAAATTGCCACACTGTTGCTGCTCTGGGTATCGCTGAGCGCCTCGCTACTGCTGGTGATACCGCCCCGCTTGTGGTTTGTCCGTATTGCCCTTGCGCTGATCGGTGCCGGGGTGACTGTACACATCCTGCGCATCAAAACCCGGCAACAGGAAAAGAGGCTGTGGGGCGCCTACCAGAGAGACTTGCCAAAAGCCTGACGATAACGTTCGTTGATCTGTTCGCGCTCGAACTGGTGGTTTTGGCCGCCACGGTGGGCAATTTTGATGGAACCCATGAGGGAGGCAAGCTGGCCGGTGGTCGACCAGTCATAACCGTTTGAAATACCGAACAACAAGCCCGCCCGGTAAGCATCGCCGCAGCCTGTGGGGTCGACCACCTGCTCTGCTTGAACGCACGGGATGTCAAAGCGTTGACCCTGGGCATAAATGGTCGAACCTTCGCCACCACGGGTAACGATGAGCGCTTCCACTTCGAGCGCCAGTTCTTCGACGCTGCGGCCACAGCGATCGGCCAGCAATTTGGCCTCGTAATCGTTGAAGCAGGCGTAGGTAGCCAGACGCATGAATTCAAGCAGTTCTGCACCATTGAACATGGGCAAGCCCTGACCGGGATCAAAAATGAAGGGGATGCCGCGCCCGGCAAAATCGCTGGCGTGCTGCAACATGCCTTCGCGCCCGTCTGGAGCAACGATGCCGAGCGTGGCGCTGGTTGCCTGTTCGACCTTGTTGAGGTGCGAAAAACTCATGGCGCCGGGGTGAAAGGCGGTGATCTGGTTATCGTCGAGATCAGTGGTGATGAAGGCCTGCGCTGTAAAGGTTCCCGGCACATGGCGGACGTGCGCCCGCGACAGACCCAATTTATCAAGACGATCAAAATAGGCCGGTGCATCATCGCCAACGGTGGCCATGATGAGCGCTTCGCCACCCAGCATGCCGAGGCTGTAGGCGATATTGCCGGCACAGCCGCCATACTCGCGCCGCATTTCGGGGACGAGAAAGGCGACATTGAGGATGTGGATCTGCTCGGGCAGGATGTGGTTGCGGAAACGATCCGGGAAAACCATGATGTTATCGTAAGCGAGCGAGCCGCAGATGAGTATGGACATGAAGCGCCTTGGTAATTAAGGATAGAAAAGGAAAAGCCGATAACCGGCAGCGGGCTGTTTGGATTCCAGCCAGAGACGAACACCGACTTCGCCGCCACCGGCAAAGGCGCGGGCATCGGCCTTGGCTGGCAGATAATCGGCAGCCTTGATAACGCGGCGGGAAACCACCTGGTCGTGGGCATCGGTCAGGGTAACTTCGAGTAGTGGCCAAGCCTGGGCGTAGGGCGCCCGATTGCGGATGGTGGCCTGCAGAACGTGCAGGCCGCGCACATTGTCGTACTGCAGGTCGGAAAACTCCATGACAACAAGGTCTACATTGCGAGGCAATGGAATTTCGATATTGAGCGCTCGATACACGCCATCGAGATCGGGGAAGCGCGCTGCCAACTCGCTGCGGAAATGATAAGCCACCTGTGCAGCAAGAATCAGCAACAGAACCAATGTCACCAGAACGAAGGGCCAGCGCAGCCGCCGGGACGGTGTTTCAGCAATAAATTCATCATCGCTTTGCGCCTCGAAAGCACCCGCCGACCAGCGATCGTAAGTGGGCGATTCGGAAAGTTCTCGTACGGCCACCAATCCGGCGTCGCGCGCTGCCTTGGTCGATTCTGCCGGGGTTTCCTTGGCAGCCAGTGCGGCATCAATGGGGTCTAGCCTCTGTATCGGCGGCAGCGGGGCAATCTCGACCGCAACGGGCTTGGGTTCCGGCATGATTGGCTTGGGAACCCGGCTGGGCTGAATTTCGGACATAACAGGGGGGATTGTCGAATCGGCGGAGCCTGACCTCCCCAACAAGGCCGCCTCGGCGGCACTGCCTTCGATCAGGCTGTCAAAGGCGTTGAAGACAGCCTGACACTGACCGCAGCGCACCATGCCGAAGCGCACGCGCAACTGTTCTGCCGTAATACGGAAAACGGTGGCGCAGTTTGGACAGCGGGTGCGCATCATGCTTTCTCTCCGGCAAGACAGGCCCAGCCCTCTTGGCAATCAAAAACAGTCAGCGCCAACCAGGGGCGGTAAACCTCAATCAGTTCTTCGGCTTGTTCGCTCAGAAGCCCGGCCAAGGCCAGTTTGCCGCCCGGCCGCAAATGGCTACAGATAGCGGGTGCCAGGACGCGCAAGGGATTGGCCAGAATATTGGCGACGACCAGATCGAATTTTTCGTCGATGACTTCGGACGCATCAGCAAAAGTGGCGGCAACCGAGTTGTTTTCGGCATTATGACGGGCGGCAACAATCGCTTGCGGGTCAATGTCGACGCCGCACACCTTTTGCGCGCCGAAACGGGCAGCCGCGATGGCCAGGATACCGGAACCACAACCATAATCGAGCATGGAGGCGGCCGGCGTGACCTCTTGCTCCAGCCATTGCAAACAAAGCCGGGTGGTGGGGTGAGCACCGGTGCCAAAAGCCATGCCGGGGTCGAGAACGAGATTGATGGCCTGGGCATCAGGCGCCTGATGCCAGGAAGGAACGATCCACAGGCGTGGCGAGATTTGGATAGGGTCGAATTGCGACTGGGTGAGCTGCACCCAGTTTTCTTCAGCGACTTCCTTGACCGAAAAGGCTGGTGCTTTCGCCAGATCAATGGCAGCCGAGGCTTCGGCAACAATATTGGCAATGTCGGCATCGGCTTCAAACAGGGCGACAATTCTGGAATGCTGCCAACCCGGTGTGCTGATCGAGCCGGGTTCGCCGAATTGAGCCTGCTCTTCGGGCGTGCCGGCGTCAGCATCTTCGATACTGGCCGACAGGGCGCCACTTTCCAGCAACGCATCGCAGAAAGGTTCTGCATGCACCGCGTCGGTGAGAAAGGTTGCCGACCGCCAGGACACCTTATCCTGCCTGCTTGGCAACCTCGCTCTTGTGAGCGAGTTTCTGCTCCAGGTAGTGGATGCTGGTGCCCCCCTTGATAAAAAGGGCGTCGTGCATCAACTCGTGGTGCAACGCAATGTTGGTCTTGATGCCGTCGACGCCCATTTCGGACAGCGCAATACGCATGCGGCGAATGGCTTGCTCGCGGGTATCGCCGTAAGCGATCACTTTTGCCACCATCGAGTCGTAGTGCGAAGGCACGGTGTACCCTTGGTAAATGTGGGTGTCGACCCGTATGCCAGGGCCGCCGGGCGGATGGTAAAAAGTGATCTTGCCGGGGCAGGGGACAAAAGTATAGGGATCTTCGGCGTTGATACGGCACTCGATGGCGTGGCCACGCGTGACGATATCGCGCTGCTTGAGTTTCAATTTCTCGCCGGCAGCAACCTTGATCTGTTGCTGGACAAGGTCAATACCGGTAATCAGTTCAGTAACCGGATGTTCGACCTGCAGGCGCGTGTTCATTTCGATGAAGTAAAACTCGTTGTTCTCGAACAAAAACTCAAAGGTGCCGACGCCCCGGTAGCCAATGCGACGACAGGCCTCGGCGCAGCGTTCGCCAACACGAGCAATGACACGGGGCGGGATACCCGGCGCCGGGGCTTCTTCGAGAATTTTCTGGTGGCGGCGCTGCATCGAACAATCACGCTCGCCCAGATAAACAGCGTTTTTGTACTGGTCAGCCAACACCTGGATTTCGACATGGCGCGGGTTTTCCAGATACTTTTCCATGTAAACCACGGGATTGCCGAAGGCCGTTTGCGCTTCGGTGCGCGTCATTTGCACCGCACTCAGCAGAGCTGCTTCGGTATGTACAACGCGCATGCCGCGTCCACCGCCGCCGCCAGCCGCCTTGATAATGACCGGATAGCCAACGGCACGCGCAATGCGGACGATTTCCTTGTTGTCTTCGGGCAGAGCGCCGTCCGAACCTGGAACGCATGGAACGCCGGCCGCTTTCATGGCGTCCTTGGCGGAAACCTTGTCACCCATCAGACGGATGGTTTCCGCCTTGGGGCCGATAAAGACAAAACCGGAGGATTCAACACGCTCGGCAAAATCGGCATTTTCCGACAGGAAACCATAGCCGGGGTGAATGGCCTGGGAGTCAGTGACTTCCGCCGCCGAAATAATGGCGGGGATGTTGAGATAGCTCAGCGTTGAGGATGCCGGGCCGATACAGACCGATTCATCGGCCAGCTTGACGTATTTTGCCTCGCGGTCGGCTTCGGAATGCACCACGACCGTCTTGATGCCCAGTTCGCGACAGGCGCGCTGGACACGCAAAGCAATTTCGCCGCGATTGGCGATCAGGATCTTGTCG
>JAGTRX010000038.1 GCA_018262285.1 Pseudomonadota bacterium
GTTATTTCTGGACTACCGAGCCCTGTTTGCCAACTGATCGATCATGAGTGAAGCCAAACCCGCTCCGCAGCGCCCCAGTGTTCTTTCCCTGAACATCAACTCGAAATCGGCGCTCTACGCTGCATTCATGCCGCATTTGCGCCATGGCGGCATCTTCATTCCGACCACCCGGGGCTACAACATCGGTGACGAAGTATTCATGCTGCTGTCGCTGATGGATGATCCGGCCAAGTTGCCAATTGCCGGCTCGGTCGTCTGGATTACCCCGGCCGGGGCGCAAAACGGGCGCGCCCAAGGCATCGGCATCCACTTCAACAACGACGAAAGTGGCATTGAAGCAAAGCGCAAGATCGAAGGGTTGCTGGGGGGAGTCATGCAGTCGACCCGCCCGACGCACACCCTGTAAACGACCGCCATGCTGGTCGATTCGCATTGCCATCTCGATTTTCCCGACCTGGCTAACCGCCTGCCTGAGTTATTGCAGCGTATGCGCGACAACGGCGTCGGCCACGCCGTGTGCATCGGCGTCAATCTTGAAGATTTGCCCAAGGTGCTGGCCATTGCCGAGGCGCACGACCAGTTGTTTGCCTCGGTCGGTGTGCATCCCGAATACACCGAGGTGGAAGAGCCGGACGAGGAGCATTTAATAGCCTTGGCTGCCCACCCGAAAGTCATCGCGATTGGCGAAACGGGACTGGATTATTACTGGCAGAAAGACAAGCCGGAATGGCAACGCGACCGCTTCCGGACCCACATTCGTTCGGCCAAGCGGGCAGGGAAGCCGCTGGTCATTCATACAAGGGAATCGGCCGAAGACACCTTGCGACTGTTGAGGGAGGAGGGCGCCGCAACGGTTGGTGGGGTCATGCACTGTTTTACCGAGACCTGGGAAATTGCCGAACAGGCGCTGGAGCTGGGCTTCTATATATCCCTGTCGGGCATCGTGACCTTCAAGAATGCATTGCAGGTCAAGGAAGTGGCTAGGAAAGTCCCGCTCGACCGCCTGCTCGTCGAAACCGATGCGCCTTATCTGGCGCCCATGCCTTACCGGGGCAAGACCAATGAACCGGCCTATGTGCGCTACGTAGCCGACGAGATTGCCAAATTACGGGAAGTTTCGGGTGAAGCCATCTTCCAGGCCACCACCGACAATTTTTTCACGCTATTCAAGAGCGCCAAACGAGCGAGTCTCCCATGAATAAAAATCTACTAGCCGCACTGTTGCTGAGCACGGTGTTCGCTGCCACCGCCGTCCAGGCGGGAACCTACGACGACTTGATCAGTTCAGCCAAGATGGGCGACACCAGTTCGATTGCCGAATTGGTTCAACGGGGAGCCTCGGTCGATACAACGGATATCGAAGGCAATACCTTGCTCATGCTGGCCGCCCGCGATGGTCACGTCGATCTGGTCAATTATCTGATCCAGCAACGCGCCAAACTTAATGCGCGCAATTCGGCGGGCGACACGGCCTTACGCCTGGCGGCTTTTCGCGGCTACCTGGTGGTGGCTCAAAAACTGATTGCTGCCGGCGCCTACGTCAACACTCCGGGGTGGACGCCGCTGGCGTACGCCGCCTTCAACGGCCATCTCGACATCGCCAAGCTACTGATTTCATCGGGTGCGGAAGTTAACGCGGCGAGCGAAAACGGAATGTCCGCGCTGATGGTTGCAGCCCGGGGCGGACATATGGAAATCGTCCGACTGCTGATCGACAGCAAAGCCGATTTGAACATGCAAACCGAACAACACGAAACGGCAGTAGATCTCGCTGCCAAGAACCAGCATACCGACATCGTCGATCTGCTTCGAAAGAATGGTGGCCGTTCGGCAAAGACGGCAGCTATCGAGATTCGCTGAGTTGTGGGAGTCACAACTACGGGATGCCGTAGTTGCTTCAATAGTTCGCATAATTTGTATTATGTAAAGTCCGCAAAATATTTTCATGCCTTAAGGGTTTTTTGAAAAATATTTGTAAATTGTGGGCAAAACTGCCCCGCAATTTCAGTGCTCTGACCGCTCAGGCGCTTTAGATTCTTGTCCGTATGTCGATAGCATCGATTTTTGGCCGAGGTTTCTATGTCTCCTTGCGATGAAGTTGCTCCTCATGCGATCGCCGATCGCGAGGAATGGATCGAGCTGCTGGGCGCTAATCCTTCGATCGAGAAATTGAAGGCTTGCGGGTTGAGCGGCTGGGCTTGGCGGCAGATTCTGGCCGGCGAGCGGCCTCGCATTCCTTTAGCTTGTTTCCGCCTGGCCGAGTTTCAACGGCGAGGACACTTGGCCGATCTGCTGGGAAAGGATTGGAGGGATTTCGAGATACACGAACAGCGTTTGTTGTTTCCTGGTCTGCGACAGCCCCTTTCTCCTTTGGAGTTGCGGGCGACTTGGATTCAGTTGCAGGCGTTGCCTGTTTTGCGTGCCGAGAAAGCTTTGCTGGCCAGGGATATGGAGCGTTTGGAGTCGCGTCTTGAGTTGGCAGAGCGCCGGGCGGCTCAGTTTCGGTCGATGCTGGTTTTAGAGGCGCGAACGGGAATGATGCTGTGCCGAATTACGGAGTAGCGAATCCCTTCGGGCCGGGGGGCTGCCATGGTAGCCGGGTCTAGCCCGTCTATCCCCTACAGGGACAAGCCCTTTTGCTCCCTTTCGCCTTCAGTTCCTGCTACGCAAGAACTTGCGCGCTTCGCTTGCCGAGGCAGCGCCAGCCTACGGCACGCGCTAACTGCAAGATGAAGGCGCCAGCCCCTCAGTTTGTCGGGCCTTTGGCCCTTGTTTTCCGGTAAGCCGTTGGTTCGCGTCCGTCCGCCTAGTTGGTTATCCGTCCTAAGCGAGTCATATGCAGCGAAAACGCCGACGTGTAACACAGGGCCTGTGCCAGTAAAGGGCCGCAACAACGAAAAGCATTCTTGTGTTGTTGCTGAAATCCTCACCCGTTCGTTTTTTGCTGATGAAGCGTCGCAAAAAGCCGCTGCGGCTTCCGGTTTCGCCCTTGACTGACACTTAGCGGCCCTGTGTTACCCGACGGCACGCTGCATACGACTCAGGACGGATAACCAACCAGGAGGTAACACTATGGACACTCTCAACAAACCGGAAAACCAGAAACCCAACGGGCTGCACGATCTAGGCCAGATTGCCAAGGACTTGAGGAACGAGCTGGAACTGGCACACCGCATCCTGCGGAATGCTTTGGGGTTCATGTCGACGGCTCAGAAGAACGCCTGGGCGCGCAAGAACGATCATGAAGGATTGATCGACCACGGAACGACCCGGGCGAATGAGCGCCAGGCGGTTTTGACGCGGGCTAATCAAGTCCTGGGGAGCTGATCATGCAAACTATTTCTGCGACGGCTTCTGCCATTTCCCGTATTTCGAAGCCGAAGAAGGCGAATTCTGTTTCGCATGCGAAACCGCTGGAGCAGACCGCCCTGCCCTTGCCGGCGCCGGCCGCGCCAGAGTTCGGGGAACTAGCCGTCGATCTGATAATTGTGCGTGACCAGGTGCGGACGGAATTCGACGAAGACACTATCGCCGAGCTGGCAGCTGATATTGCGGCCCGGGGGATTCTGCAACCGCTGGCCGTGCGTCGTACCGACGCCGGCTTTGTGCTGGTTGCCGGCGAGCGCCGGCTTCGTGCGGCAAAGCTGGCCGCCTTGCCTTCCGTGCCGGTTTTGATTTCGGATATGAACGACCAGGAACACGCAATGGCGCAGCTTGCCGAGAACATCCAGCGTGAAGACTTGAGCCTGGCTGACGAGGCAAAGGCGATCAGCCTTTTGTATGAGGCGTTGGGGACTGTGAAAGCCACCGCCGAGAAAGTGAATAAATCGGTGGCTTGGGTATCGAAACGGGTTTCACTGGCCAATGGGCTTGGACACTACGCGGGCGGCCTCCTGGCCGACGGGATTACCGAGGATCTGGAGTTGATCTTGTCGGTGGACAAGCTGGACAAGGCCACGCCTGGCAGTAATTCGGCCTGGGCACTGTGCGAGAAGATTCGGGCCGGGAAGGCTGGGCGGACTGAGGCCCGGGAGGCCCTGAAGATGGCTACGACCAGGAAGGAGGTTACGAGCACACCGGCAACGGACCCGAAACCAGAGCTGCCAGCACCCCACCCTTCCAAGCAGCTTTGGTACGACGTTCAGAACAGCCGTTTCTGGTGGCCGACTTATAGCGTATCGCTCAGAAAGACTGCGGAGCAATGCCACGTTCCAGAAGAGGTGGAATATCTACGGGACATCAAGACCGGGAAGCTAAAAACTGCCGTCACAGCATGGCACAAGATGAAGGAAGAGCTTGAAGCCCTGGAGAGCGAAATCAACCAGGACGCAGGCGAACTCGCTGCGCTAATCAAGAGGCATGTCGGGAAATTACAGTTCGAAGCTGCTTATGATCTTGCCCGAGAGATCGACAGGGAGAACAAGTGATGACCAACGGTAACGATTTTTCAATTGAACAATGGGAACGCGCCGGGCTGAGCAAATGCCAATTAAAAGGGATTTCGAAGGCGCAGCTTTGACATGCTGACTTTTGTCGAATAACATCCAGGAAACAATTGTCATAACACTGTGTCATAGGCAATCAGCAAGGTAACCATGCAAATCGACTTTGTTCATTTAGCCATCCTCTACGCGGCCCTATTTGCTGGCGTGCTATATCTCTTCTTCAAACCGACAAAGCTCGACGAACAAATTCACGTTAAACAACGTGATCCACTGCAAGACCGCTGAAACATTGGCGAAGCAATGATAAATTACCTGTCGTTTCAGGAAGGATGAAGCCAGTCGTCACTTTGCGAATGGCTAAAACCGCAGGAGGAAGTATGGGATGGACCGATGAATTGCTGACCGGCATCGCTGAAATCGACGCTCAGCATCAGGTGTTATTCGACTGCTTGAAGCGTCTGGAAGAGGCGATCACGGCAGAGGATCGATGGTCTGTCTTGCACTTCGCCCTTGAGGAAGTCGCCGACTTCGCCCGCATCCATTTCGCTGTCGAGGAATCACTGTTGCGCCTGCACGGCTACCCTGCCCTGGATGCTCATATCGCAGAACATCGCGCCTTCTCCCAAGACCTTCGGGGGATCAAGGAAAGGTCGATTCGGTCAGACGTTACCGACGAAATGGTGCACTTCCTGAAGAAGTGGCTCGTTGCCCATATTGGCAAGTCTGATCACGCCTACCTGCCGCATTTGCGGACGGCTCCAATCGCAATAGGATAAGCAGCTTAGCTAGAGGACTAGCCTAGTTGGTTGGCGATGAATATACTGTTTATATTTACAGTTACTCGCTGCAATGCTCGTCGACATTTTCCTCATGCGCTGCCGTGGTCGTCGCCTGCCCTGGCGAGACATAGAGAACGGCCGCGTCTATCGTGGCGACCTGCGTACCGTAACCGCCGTCGGAAATGATCACCCGGTTGCAGCCCATCTTGTAACGCCTGATGGAGTATGCAAGCACATCCTGCCGGCGCTCCATGAACCTGCATTTATGGGTGTCGGGGCCGAGGTGTTCCACCTACGCGGGATAGAACGGCTGGTGCTGGACGACGGGGTGTATGCAGTCGTTCAGGAATGGCGCTGCACGCCGGTTCGTTGAAAGGCAGATGAGTTCAAATGGCTGGGACGTGCCCTGAGCTGAACTTCGACACATTTCGCGCAGGTCCATTTCAACCCAGGTTTAGAAAACATGGAGAAGCTTCGCAGTGATGCCTAGATTAACTAGCGTAAGCAGGCCCGCCCCATAAATGAGAAGACGCCACATGTTCTTTGAGATGTTGTTTGTGAGCATCTTGAGCACAACCAAGATGGCATAGTAAAAGCTGATTGCTATCAGCGTAGACCGAAGAATTACCTCGGTGACCTCCTGCTTTAAAAATATTGGAATAGAAGCCGTTAACAAAAACAGCAGAGCACCTATGCATACAGAAAATATCAAATACCCGCCAGAAAAAAGCCGCTTACGAGTATCGAATCCGTTTCTTCCCTCTGTAAATTCGCGATAGTCATCTCCATCACGAACCTTATGCATTGCGTTTAGTGCTTCCAGTTCCGCAGGCGAAAGACTATCCAGCACCCAATCAACTGCCCACGCAGCAGCAATGAGGAACATTCCACCTGCAACGATTGGAATTATTGCGATCAATGTTTCAATGCTCGCCCCAGTTGTTGCTTTGTAGACGTGCTGCAAGTAGTACGCCTCAAACGCCAAAGAGGCAGAGGAGAGGCTGACACTCAGGGCTGGAATTGAAAGGGCTACTTTGCGATAAGCATCGATACCCTTGATGTAGGACTCTTCTTCTTTCGCGAGATCGATATTCATAGGAGTAAAGTTTTCTTACGTTGCAGCTAAGGAGCGCTGCGCGACGGTTTATCGCGCAACGTCCAGCGACCAGAGGGAGCGGCCATGACCGGATTGATAGGCCAACAACATTGTTATTTATTATTCATGCAACGTTGGGGGTTGCTGCAGTTCATGACTGCTGTTCCTCTTCCTTTCCCCAACCTGAACCAGCAAACCATGTTGAATCTTTGACCAGTAATGTTTGTTTCGATTTAAACGTTCGTCCATTAAGGTCTTTGTAAAGAATGCGAATCGGAATCTCGCTGTTGATCATAAGCGCATTGGCACTTGGCAAAGATGATGTAGCACCAAAACCATTTCGAGTGGACTTTCCCTGATGTAGTAATGGGATAGTTGCGCGGTCAGAGAAACAGCGCCGAATCTCTGCAACCAGATGAGTTGGCGCCCCAATATTAAGCGCACGGTTCAAATCAGATTCGCAAACCATCAAGCGGATAGCGACGGCGGGACGATTGCCAGTATTGCGAACGACGAGATCGAAAGCAATAGCCATGTTTCCGGCACCATGAGTAGCAATCTCGGCCGTTACGATTGGTCGATTACTCTCAAACCAAGTACGACGTGTGAATGTCATCGCAAGGGCAGAAAGAAGAAACGAAACAACGGGAACCCAGATTTTGAGGTCTTCAGCGATATCCATGGGTAATGCCTAACGTTCGAATTTACCGGACTGCGAGGCTTTTCACGCAGGTACTATGGAACGCTGAGTTAGCAGTTGATTGCATGAAAACTAGCTGGAAGCAATTGCGAGATACCGAGCATATCAGAGATGAATAGAATTTCTAGGCCGATCATTGCGGCAGGTAAAAGCAACTCCACCAAAATGCCTAAATATGTAAGCAGGTGGAACCAAATCCATCGCAATCCTCTGATTGGATAATCGTTTGGCATATCTAATTTTGCAAAAAGATAATCAAGCCGTGAATGCCCCTCTGTGTCTGTAGTGATGTCCGAATATCGTTCGTTGTAATTCTCTAAAACTTGGGCAATGTTTTGTCCATTGTGCGCAATTTCGCGATCTAGTTTTCTAGCAAGATCTTTCAATCGGTCACCGCACTCATTGAGTTGCTCGGCCCGAACATCCAGTCCTGCTTTAGCCATTACGATCGAATAGACCAAAACAGAAACAGCAAGAAATATCTGCATCATGTTGAGTACCTGTGCAGTCAGATGCAGTTTTACACTTGAATTCTGTAAAAGCGGGATCAGGATCAGTCCGAGTGACAGGATCGTGGTTGTGAAGAAAGAGAATTTACTATTTCGCTTGAGGCGCAACGATGAGTTGAACTTGCATTTTGCTGTAGCCCGAATACTTATTAACAATTTTTCGGCAGGCGTCTTTGGCACTCGTGGCGGGACTGAAAGTCCCAACCATTCGCAGATTACGTTTAGTGATGGCATGGTGCTCCTATGAGACGGCTAACGTTTGAATTCAACGACCTTGCGCGGCTTTATGCGCAAGGTCCGGCGGAATGTTGGGGTCGGGTTCATGTCGGCGAGTATCTCGATAGGAATTCCAGGGTGCCTCTCATAAGGCGCTCCACATCTTCTTTTTGAAGCGAATCACTGTTGTGTGCGGCATCGTTTCCGACGACAGCAAGGGCCGTGACATGTAGCATCATTGCTTTGTCGTAAGGCACCGACTCACAACGGTATAGGGCTTGATTTAGATCGCTGAGAGTTGGACGTTCCTTTACGGGCATACAGTCAGCGGCAAGACAGAGTTCTCGAAGTCTTTCTTCCAGCACCGCGCGAAAAATCACTCCCGCTGCAAGGAAGTAACCCTGGCTGAACAAATGCTGACCTTGCTCGTAGAGATCAGTAAATGCCTCCGCGATCACGAGGTCTCGATACGAAGTGAGCAGTCCGTTATCGGTTGCATATTTGACGGTCTCAAGCGCAGCGAGAGGGCCTTGGACGTACTCGACGGGCATGAGCACTCCGTCGTGAGCCAGTCGACGTGCCCAAGGTGAAAGCATCGCTCCGCCAAGATTACGAAGAAGAATTAGCTCATTTGACCAGCGGCGAAGGGCTTCGCGGTCTTCAATGAACCCGACTCTGGCGGACGCAAGGATCAGGCGAGCATCTCGAATTAATTTTTCAATTAGGTCAACGAACTTCTGCGGTTGATTCATGGCAAAGTTGAGGATGAACGTATGAATTCACAGGACTGCGCAGCTTTTCGCGCTGGTCCGGTGGAATGATCAGTTAGCAATCGGACAGAGAGAGTCAATTAAGGGCAATCTCTTTGGCAAGGGATTCATAAAACTCTACTGGGCCGATAACAATTTGCTTTGCGAGTTCTGAAGCGCGCTCTTTCGATAGGTTAGGGCCGTGTCGGATAACCTCTCGCGTTAGCTCGATATAATTTTCAAGGTTTGTCTCAGCCTCCTTGAGGCTGAGTACCTTAAGAGCCATTCTGGCTCGACGCAATGGCTGATTTTTCGTGTAAATATTGGATCTGGCTTCCTCGAAATTTAACGCGCCTGCTAAACCATGCACCTTATTGGATACCTCAGTGGCATAGCTGCCAATAAGGTGTTCAAATTCGGTGACATCATTGGCAGTTTGGATAAGCATCTCGAAGCGTCGCTTCGTTAGTTCCTTCTTTGCATCGTGTCGATGTGTGAGCTTTGTAATCACATACGTCGATATGCCACCAATTAATGTGCCCGCAATCGTACCGATCACCGGAAAACCAATTTTTACGGTATCTGCGAGAAGCTGAATTTCATCTGGTGTCATAGATAGATGTTTGGAGATTGCTAACGTGACGTAGAGCGTGGTTTAAAGAATTTGCACCGTATAACCTGGCGGCACGTATTAATTCACGCAACTGTTTTTACTGAACATTTTTAGTCATAACCAGCCCATGGAGAATACTAAATACTCCTTCAAACCCTGCACGAGCACGGACGTGACATTGGCATTATACGATAGATTTCGAGCTACTCGACTACCGGCCGCCGATTGCCGAACCACCTTATGATCTGAAAATTACTGTCAGATCAAGTCTAACCCTCTACAACTGGGCGACTCAGAACACAGCGAAGCCAGGGAAGCCCGGCTTTTATATGGATTCGCCAGGCGTTCGAACTCGTTCGACGTGGAGCATCAAGACGATTTCTGATCGGGTTTTGTCTTCCGAGTGAGAACGTAACCAGGACGGGAGGAAGAACAGGCCGACGTCATCGGCTGTCGTTTTTTCCTCATCGAGGCCGCCGATTAACACCACGTCGTTTTGGGCAACGACGACCGAGGTATTTAGTTCGCGTTTTAACAAGGTCGGGCTGTTGTTGACGCCAGTTTCGGTACGGGCAAAGCTAGAGAGTTGCTGAAATACCTTGAGTTCGGCCAGCTCGCCGCGAATCTCCGGACGTAGATCGAGGATGACGCCACTGGGCTTGTATTCGATGGACTGGACCGATTGACCATTGCCCTGGTAATTGACTGCACCGAGTACGGGCGTATCCGAGCCGACCGCGAAGCGGGCCGAGCTGCCGGACTTCACTCTGATCTGCGGCGCGCTGACCACCTTGAAACGCTTGTCGCTGGATATGGCCGACCACAGAGCATCGATGGACAAGCCGGCAGTGTCGACCTTGAAGGTGACTGCATTTTTGTCTGAGGCAGAACCGCCGATGGAAGCCCCCAGGCCAATCCCTGATTTCAGCAACGATGCCACCAGATTGACCGCCGATCCTTCCGTTCTACTGGTTTGCACTTCGAGCACCACGGCTTTGACGAGCATTTCCGGTACCGGGCGATCAACTTCGCCCAGGACCTTTTTTGCCAGGCGAATTTGTTCGGGTTTGGCTTTGATTACCAGGGCGTCTTTGTCCGATTTATCGATCATCCCGAGCGCATTTGTCGTGGTTTCACGCGACGACGTATTAACGGGCTGCTGCGGAGCCTGGCCCTGGTCCGGGGCGCTAATCATCCGTTGCGTGGTCAAGGAACCGTGAGGAAGAACGCCTCCTAGAAGGTCACTCAGATAAGAGACGGCGCGGTACTTCGGCAGATACACCAAAATGTCATCTTCGATTTCAGGCATGCGGCGAAGGTGATAGACACCGTCGACGAGATCCAGGGAGAAGCGACGGGATCTAACCAATTCCCGAAACTGACGAATGGTTGCTGCTTCTGTCGTTGCCTTGAGCGTAAACGACAGCAGCTCTTTATCGGTCATGGCCTCGGCGTCGAGGACCAAGGATTTGTTTGCACACTCGATAACGACGACGCGCGCCAAGTCGGCCAGTGTGACGCCGTGAAGTTGAAAGCTGGTACAGCTCAACGCTTGGAGCGGGACAATCAGTAACGCCAAGAGGGTTAAAAGTATTTTCATTGAGGCCCTCCGACCATTTGATTGGCGATGCCGGCAACGTGACCGGAATAGCTGGTAGCAAAGCCGCCTTCCGGCAATTCGACCTCGACGCCCAGGCCGGTTAATCGATACTTGGGCGGATCAATGAGAAAGCGGGTATTGCCACCATCGGACAGGAAAATCCGGATCGATGGGCCGGCCTGGTAATAACCGACGACACGCCAGATGTCGGAGACCTCCAGCCCAGGGTGGCGAGCTACTATGGCTTTGCCTGGCACTCCAGAAGACTCCGCCGAATTGGCAACAGAGGTTTTTTCAGGTTGCTTGGGATGGAAGAAGCCCCACAGGGACCAGATCGCGAAGCCGAAGACCGGGATTGCCAAAGGAAGGATGATTTTGAACAAGCCACTTTTCAGAATGTTGCCGCGACCGTCGATATTCTCTTCAACAGCTTCGGCGCCGCCTTCCTTGCCCTGACTATGGCTTTTGTAGAGGCCAAAATACTTAGAGTCATAGCTACGTTGCAAGGAACGCAACGGGCGACGGGAGGTTTTACCACCCTGAAAGACATCGACGCGATAACGACTCGTTGAACCAATGGCCGTCAGCTTTTCCATGTAATAGGTTTCTTCGATAACCGCCCTCACCTGGCGGCTAATGTCCATTACATCTTGAGTGATTAAGGCAACATCGCAAGCGACGCCGGTATCGGGATGGATGAAATGGCGGTGCATGCGGAAAAAGTTCATCACCCGGTCCGGGCGTTTTTTTCCATCCGAATCGGTTTTGCCGAAGCCTTCCCAGAAGCGCCAAATTTCATCCAGGGCCACCAAGTCACCAGGTTGAAGAAACGGTTCCCCGGTTTCATCGTCATCGGCCACCAGGCCGACACCGCGAACTAGCTTTTTGACCGCTTTATAGGCGTCGTCGGTGCGCCAGAACATCGGCTCAAGCACCTGGTCATGATCGATCTGGACGAGCTGGCCGATTTTTTCTTCCGGGATGCCTTCCGCAATCAGAAGGGATTGCATGGCTTCGAAATCGAGGCCGGCGATGTTGGAAACCACCCGCCGGCCACGACGTAGCCCGCCGAGAATGACTTCCGTGACGACCTCGTATGTTTTGCCGGAACCCATCCGGCCGACATAGGCTTTAATGGCCATGATGGTTTCGCATGCGAAAATCAGACCGTAATGCGTTTAACGGCTACTTTGTCCCGCCCTACCCGCTTAGCGTTGCAGCGCGCAACGTCCTGGGCTACCTCTCTGCTTTCGTGCTGAAAAACGGCCAGCCCCGAGACAAACACGATGAAGCTTTCGCCCCAATTTGCCGCCGTCGAATGGGCCTGTTTCAGTACGGAAAAACTGTCCTGGTCTGGTGCTTTCATGATTACCCCACGACCGGCAGGCGCCGGATGATGAAACGTGTGACCGCCGCCGAAATCATGAGCGGCACCCCGTAACCGAGTTGGAAGAAGTCCAGGAAGAACCAGACGCCAGCAGGCAAGCCGGAGAACGCCGAGCTAAGGCCACTCGTGCCGAGGTACGGGCCGAGATAGCCAATAAGGATAGGTATCAGGACAGCCACCAGGCCGAATACCGCTGCAAAAACGACGAACTTGACGACGATTTCCCGGAGCAGGAAGCCAATTAACGGCGCGAGTAAAGGGGCAAGAATCATGATCGTTACGCGGTCAAGACGAACCAAAGGGCAGCAATAGTCCAAACCACCATCATGGCCGCCGAGAGCGCCGACCAATGATCAGTAACGAGCTGGCAGTGGGTGGAAAAGGCATACACCCGGCCTTCCCAGTTAAATGACGGCTGCGGACAAGATGAGCTATGGCTGGGTAACGACCATCCTTTAAGGGCGTTAAAGGTTGTACCCCAGGGATCAGTCCACGCAGGAACAGTCGGATCGACGACGTCGACGGACGAAGTAAGTTGATCCTTGACGGCGTCTACAGATGTTTTAACTGCCTGGGCCGCAGTGGCGGCTTCGCCAACCCGCGCATAATCAGACGGAAACACCAACGATTCACCGGGATTGACCGCAGCACCCGTATTAACTACCGGAACTTCCCCCGTACCAACGCCAGAAATCGAACCTTGATTGGTCGTTGAATTAACGGATGACACTTGGCCATTTGTCGAGGTATCGATGGTTTGTGTATTAACTACAGACTGACCACCCATAGTCGACTGGGTATTCGCCGTTACTTTAACGCCACCGCTCGAATTTAATTCAATTGTGGTAACAACAGGATTGCCCGATGAGTCAGACCCCGTTACTACGATTCGGCCAGAACCAGCAGAGAGATAGGAAGGCTGACTGTCAGCCTCCGCAGACGGAAGCGCAAAACCGGTCGGGGTTCTGACTAAATCATATTTATTATCCGACTGCGCCTGCCTCGCATTATTCAGAACACACGAGCCATTATTAAGCGTATAACCCGCTGGACATGTGGTGGTTTCGACAGGGACGAGAGTTACGCCAATATAGCTTGGCGACCAAGATCCGCACTGAGTCATAATTTGACAGGAACCAGCAGTGACACCGGTTACGGTCAACGTAGTGTATTCAGTTGGATTGTAGGAACAAACGCCACCAGTACCGGCCGCAACTACCGCCGCACACGCAGCCGCAGGCGAACCATAATTGCCAGTACAGTAACCACCTGCACAGGTGTATTGCGTTCCAGTCGACGCGGAAACTGTCTGAGGAACGACAGGCGGCGGCATCACCGCATCGATAGTCGGCTGATCCGTTGATAGCGGTACCCTGGTCGGCGCCTCCGCATTGTTCGGAGTAATGCCGAGCGCAACAATTGTGCCTCCAATTAGAGCCGTTCCAACCGAGGCAAGCACATTGGAAGATACCAATGTGCCGCCGGGACCAAACGCCGATATAGCCAAACCAACGAGAGGAACAGCGGCATCGGAACGCTTCGCCGGGAATGCCGAAAAAAAGAATACCAGCAGCGCCATGATTGCCGATATTTGACGTTTTGAATTGGTCAACATTTCAGCCCTTCGATAGTCGCCCAGGCGGACACGATGGCCCAAAAGGCGATGAGAATGTACCAAAGGTCATTAACGGGAAACATTAAATCTTGAATCCTTGATGGCGGCGTAGTGCTCGACGAGATTCAGCATCAAGGGCAACGCCTTTACGCTGCTGCCGATTTAAATCGTTCATGGCATTTTGATAAACGTCAGCATCCCAATAAAGACCGCCGTAATAAACTTGACCACGAATGGCAGCGAGGACGTGACCTGAACCCACCCAGACCACCAGAACAACACACAAGGCAGCACCGATAGCCAGAACAGCCGCCACCCATGCAGGAACCGCCGCACTTACCACGGAAATAATCGAAGAAAAATCAGGAGCCGCCATAATTCCCCCAATAGAGCTATAACAAGGCGCCGGCGCCAGCGCCTTGTTCAGATCAACACGCGATTAACCGCGACGAACGGCACCCAAAACCATCTGGGCACCCTTCCAGGCGATGTAGACGACGATCAGCGCGGCAGCGACCGCGAGAATCGCTGCCGTGACGGTGCCGAAATCGACAGCAGCCGTCAGCGTGGACATGTCCGGGCCAGCAGCATGAGCCGAGAAGCCGAACAGGGAAAAGGCCATAGCAACCAGGCCGAGGATCAGGGTTTGCAGCTTATTGAGCATTTTAGATTCCTCCATTAACGCCCTGCGTGGAATGGGCCACGCCCCTTTCGCCGATATGGCAAAACCTTAAAAACGTCGAACCGCCTGCAGTACCAGGCCAAAGTTTTTGGCTACCCACCAGCAGCCGACTGTGAAAGAGAAAAAGAACCCGAAAATCAAAGAGGCATTCGCATAATCGAATGTGCCGACGGTCGATTGCATTGCCTCCTCGTATTTCAGATATTCAGCCGGAGACAGAACAATCAAACCTGGGCAACTTGCCGGAGCCGTGTTATTCAAAACAGGCAAGCTGTAAGCGGTTCTGGTGTTGCCCGCTGAACCGGCAAACGCATAAACCGTCGTTTGAATTGCACATTTCGCCATTGCCTGCGCTCCCTGTTTCGCATGCGAAACTAATCGTCGCCTTCATAGAAAACATGCACTTCGAAGCCCGACGGACACTCGATCTGCCCTTCTTCCATGGCGATCCGCATGGAATCGACAACAATGTCGCGGCAGTCGGCACGGGCCGCATGCGTCAACGAGCGCACGGGTAAGACGTTCAGGTCAAAGAAACAGCCGGTTTCCCGGTCCTGAGCGACGAACACCTGCCGGACATTGGCCAGCATGATCAGGCCGCCTTGGCAACCGCCGAGGCCGCGAGGGCACGGAAGCCCGTCACCTCATAGCCGTCCGTGGTCAGCTTGAGGGACAGTTCGGCCTGCACCGGGAAAGTCAGGTGCTTGAGCTTGTGATATTCGTCGGACAGGCCGAAGCGCATCTCGATGGCGTCGCAGCCACATTTGCCGTAGGTTTCGGCCTCTTTTTCCGAAACGGGCATCGACACGAACAGCTTAGTGAAGTCATGCGATTGGCTGCCTTCCACGGTGCCCTTGAAGAACTTGGCACCAAGTACCAGCATTTGCGATTTCACTTCCATTTTCATCTCCTTGAAAGAACTACCAAGCGGCTGCAGCCGCGTTAAGATCGAGTGGGACAACGGGTGTTTTCTGCTGATGAATGGCCAGTGGCGACAGCAGGAAATTCGGGACTTTCGACCAGCGCGGATTGCCGTCGCGAGTCACTTTGGATAAGAAGGCATCGACGCCGAAGAGATCGACCATTTCCCGGATAGACGGGCCGCATTGATGGCGAATCCAGGCGACCGCTTTGTCGACGGTCGATTCGACGACCTTCCGAGTGGTGAAAATGCGTTCCTGGGTTTCGCTGATCCATGCAAAGGCCGGATAGGCGGCGGCCAGGTATTCACCAGGGCGAAGGAGTGCATCGAACGGGATTACACGGTCTGTCGATTTGAATTCGACTTCAATGCGAACCCATTCGCTTTCTTTGTCGCCGAGCTGGCGACCTTTTTCATAGACGCGACAGAATTTGCCGTTGCTGCGGTTGCCAACATTGAGCGTCCGGCCTTTACCGTTTGGGTTTTTCCAGTTGCCGCGATGCTCAACGTCGGGATTACGACCACCGCAGTTAAACAGCCCTTCTGAATGATCCTGGTCAGCGCGGTCGACCGAGTAGGTGGCGCCGGTATAGTCATCGTGTGCCAGGTCGAGGCGGGTAATACGCGAGCGCTCGGCGGTATCGAGAAAGTCTTTGAGCCTTTGTTCCCAGCCATATTTGGCCGCTGCACAGCCGGTACCGTTTAGCGTAACCATGATGGTGCCGCGCTGACCGCCGTAACAGACCATCCCCCAGTCATCGCCGACAATCCAGGATTCTTTGTAGAAATTGGCGCCCATGTCGCGCTTGGCGGTAATGCCAAAGCCGAAAATGCTATACAGGCGGTTGGATAGGCAAATCATCACCTGGTCGGGCGTAATCGGGACTTGGCCGGCGGTGCCTTCTTCGATTTCCACAATTTCGCCATTGACCAGGGCAAGGCGTGTAGTCACCGCGTCAAAGCCGTTACCGATTGTTTCTTCGCCAATCGTGAAATTGACCCAATCAATAAAAGCGGAATCTCCGCCCCACCCTCGCCTTTGCGGGACTTCCTTGATAACCCCACCTTCAAGCACCAGGCGTACCGTGCCGTAGCCTTCCGGATACTTTCCCCCCCTGTTAGTAGGGGGGGGAAACACGCCTTGCGGTCCGTCCTCGCTGCGCTGCGGGCGGGCCGCAAGGCGTGTTTCCGCGTTCATCAACTGTTGAGTGATATAGAGCGGCGCCAGGGCGGCCAATTCGGCGTCAGACATGCGGCCGATGGCGTCGAGCTGGGCCGGGGTGCGGGCTGGGTGTTCGCGCTTTTTCATAACGCAGTACCGGAGATGACGCCCACCGCAAAACCGAAAACGAAAGTGATAACCGGGTTTGATACGAGGTTAGCCAGCCAGTCGCGCCAAGTCACAAGCGGTACGTAGGCGGGACGCTCAACAATTCCGAGAGGGGTTTTCATGCAACCCCCTTGAATATCAATTTTGCGTAGAATCCTCGAAGCAAATATGACAATTGAGCGGGGAGGCTTGAATCATGACCATCGACGAACGCGACTACATCATTCTTCGTCAGCGAGTACCGATGAACACCGGAGAAAAGCGATACAGCGTATTTATGGTCCTGCTGTTCGCCGTAGTTGCTGGAATGAGTTTTTTCGGTTGGAGACAAACCCAAACAGTTGCTACGCCCCGCCCTGCTTCGACGGTTAAGCCTACGAACCAATCGATTCGACCCGAGCGACCCGAAAGCATGCAAGCTGATACGCAAACGTTCAAAGGGACAACAACTCCAAATGTCACCACCGCCAAAGTCGACGAATGCGCCAGAGAGAAAAGCGCACTTAGGGAACTGGAATGCAGAAACCGAAGGGACATGGCAAACCGGCCCTCGATAAGCCAGACCATCCGAATCGACACCAGTCGTTCCCCGAACTGACATATAGCCCCCTTGTGCTATGGTTGACAGTGAAGCGGTTTAAAATGCCGTCACACAATTTAGTGAGGCAAAGATTACGACCTCACAAATTCGTGTGTCAATATGACGAAAGGCATCAACATGGAATTGCGCGACTGCATAGAAAGCGGAATCAAACGGAAAACAACCGTTACCGCGTTAGCAACCTATTTAGGCGTGAATCCGAACAGTATTTCGGACGCAAAAGCCCACCGGCGCGGGCTTCCGAACGATGCCTGTGTAAAACTTGCTAGATTGATTGGGGCTGAACCCCTGGACGTAATTGCCGCGTCTGAGTTGGCAACTGAGAAGAAAACCGAGAAGCGGGAGTTCTGGCTTTCTTTTGTAAATCCTGCGAAAACCGCAAGAGTTGCAGGTTATGCGTTGATTCTGACATGTGTCACAAGTTTTGTGACACCCTCCCCCGCTGAAGCCGCGCCACTACATAATATGACGATGGAACAGTTTGTATTATGTTAAGTTGTGTGTGGTAAAACAAAAAAGGATCAGTTCAGATCCTCCTCCTTGATGCTCGGCAAACGAAGTATCGGTATTCCTTCCTCGCGGAGCGACTCGCATTCCTCGTCGGTAACGCTTCCCCGAATCGGACGTTCCGGTGCTTCGTTATAATGGATTTTTCGCGCCTCTTCGGCGAAGGACGGGCCGACATCCTCGCTATTGGTGATCATGGCTTGCACCAATTGCCGGTAGATGGAGGTTATTTGCACACCGGCCGGCATCACCGCAGTATTGGCACCAAGCGAAGCGCTGTCCGATTTCAGGGCTGCTGGCGTTTCCTTGGCGTGGGTGCCGATGGCAATGGCCGACGGCACTCGTCGTACGTCGTGGCTATCGCATTGCGGGCAACAAACCAGACGCTGGCTTTGCTGTGCCTCGAACGCATGCGCGCTCTGGAACCACCCTTCAAAACGGTGGCCGTTTTCGCAATTGAGATCGTAAATAATCATTGGATGGATATCTGCAGGGCCGCCAAGCGCTCTGCGCCGTTGCCGCTTCTGATTTTCAGGGGCGCGAATCATATCATCCTAGGGATTGCAGGTTCGCTGCTTTATCCATGCTTCGAGGTCGATGCGAGCGATGAATGTTTGCCGCCGATCCAGATTGCCAGGCAACTGCCTTCCTTCCCATTGCTCGGTTGCCCAACGCTTGATGCTGGCCGCAAGTTGGCCATGCTCGATAGCCTCCGCCAGCGTAACCTCGGCGTCATAAGTGGAGACAGAATCGGAGGCTAGCGTTTGGGCAGCTTCGATCAGTGAACTGCTTGCGTCGTTCATCGTAGTTCCCTTGTCTTGGCCACCATTCAATCGTAGGTGTTGGCAGGACGATGTTCAATGCGCCAAAGCAAGGAAACAACGTGGGCTTTCCTGTCAGGTCTTTCGCTCCAACTCCGGAAACAGGATGTCGGTAAACCCGAAGCGCGTGAAGTCGCGCATGCGTGACGGATACAGGCGACCAATCAGATGATCGAATTCGTGCTGAACGACCCGCGCATGGAAGCCCTCCACTGTCCGGTCAATTGGCCACCCTTCCGGATCGAACCCCTGGTAGCGCACGCGGGCCGGACGCGGCACCTCGCCACGTAAACCGGGAACGGAAAGACACCCCTCCCAGGCCAGCGCTTCGTCATTGCCGAGTGGCGTAATGCGCGGGTTGAGCAGAATTGTTTGTGGCACCTGTTCGGCATCCGGGTAACGCTCGCTTTTGTCGACGCCGAAAATGACCAGTTGCAAACTGATACCGATCTGCGGCGCGGCCAGCCCTACTCCGCCAGCGACATGCATGGTATCGAACATGTCTTCGATCAACTGGCGCAATTCGTCGGTGCCAAATTCTGTCACCGGGAGCGCAGCCTTCGTCAGCAACGGGTCACCCATGCGCAGGATTCTTCTTGCAGCCATCGTTGAGCTTTCATTTTACCGCGATGGGCGATGACACCACATTTCCGTCGGGTATACAAATACGGCCGGTAAAAAATTTCATGGGAGAAAACATGCACCGAATGAACTACACCAGCCAAGGTCCTGGGCGTGTAAATAATTTGTATTTGTTTGTTACCGTCCGCCCAATCACTCAACCTTACTGGCGGACTGACGTTAATACAGTCGAGACAATCGCTTTTACTCGCAGTCAGACACAGGAGAGCAGCCATGAGCCATTTCAGCCCGGACAACATCGAGTCTCTGGCCGTATCCGCCATCAGTGCAGCGGCTTATCTTGATGCGTGCGACAACGGCGCGAGGACGGTTCGGCTTGACCCCAATTACTATCTGGCCTGTGGCAACGTGCTTCAGCAGATATTCTCGCTGATCGATCCCTGCCTGCATTTCCCGATCCTGCTTGAACAGTCGGCAGCGGCTCGCGATGTTGTCGAGTCGCTGCGTATCGGTCGTCGCATTGGAATCAGCAGGCTCGGCTATTATCCGGAATTGGCCGTCGTCCTGAATCGCGCCTCGGTCTGAGGCGAGTATCCGTTACCCAGACGGAGACTTGGACAAAGGCTTGATCTCGATTGGTGCCCGGGACGGGGGTCGAACCCGTACACTCAAAGAGCGAGAGATTTTAAGTCTCTTGTGTCTACCAATTTCACCACCCGGGCAAAGGGTGCGACTGTATCGGGATAGCGATACGAAAAAGGGAAAGCGATGATCGCTTTCCCTTTTTATTTGGAGCGGCAGAAGAGTCTCGAACTCTCGACCTCAACCTTGGCAAGGTTGCGCTCTACCAACTGAGCTACTGCCGCAAAACTTGGAGGCGCGAGCCGGAGTCGAACCGACCTACACGGATTTGCAATCCGGTGCATAACCGCTTTGCTATCGCGCCACGCCTTGATCTTACGCACAACAAGGAAAGCATTGCTTTCCCGGAAAATCTGGAGCGGCAGAAGAGTCTCGAACTCTCGACCTCAACCTTGGCAAGGTTGCGCTCTACCAACTGAGCTACTGCCGCGCTGAAACAGAGCGCGCATTATAGACGCAGGGCGGCAATCCAGATCAGCCAGTTGCCGGCCTGGCGCAAATCGGTACCGAACAACGGCACTGCATAAAGCAGCATGGGAATGGCCACCATCTGTGCAGTCGTCTTGATCTTGCCCAGCATCGATACGGCGACGCTTTTCGAGGCGCCGATCTTGGCCATCCATTCGCGCAACGCAGAAATGGTAATTTCCCGGCCGATGATGATAGTGGCGACGATGGCATCGGTGCGACCGAGCTGGACCAAGACAATCAAAGCCGCGGCGACCATCAGCTTGTCGGCCACCGGGTCGAGGAAGGCACCGAAGGCCGAGGTCTGGTTCCATTTGCGGGCCAGGTAACCGTCGGCCCAGTCGGTAATGGCCGCTGACACGAAAATCAGCGTGGAGGCCGTATCGCGTTCGTGTGCCGTGGCCCACCCCTCGGGTACGTAGTAGACGGCAATAAGTAGCGGGATGGCGACGATGCGCAGCCAGGTGAGGAAGATGGGCAGATTGAAGGGCATGCAGTCAGTGTAATGCAGCGTATATCTTTTCGGCCAGTTCCCGGCTGACACCGGGCACTTCGGCCAGTTGGTCGGGGGTTGCGGCGAGCACGCCGGGCAGGCCGCCAAAACGGGCGACCAGCGCCTTGCGCTTGGCTGGGCCGATGCCGGGCAGGCTTTCCAGCGTCGAGGTTTTGCGTGCCTTGCCGCGCTGGGCGCGGTGGCCGGTGATTGCGAAGCGGTGGGCTTCGTCGCGGATTTCCTGGATCAGGTGCAGGGCCGGATGTTCCGACGGCAATTGCAGCGGCTCGCGACCATCGGGAAAAATCAGGCTTTCCAGCCCTGGCTTGCGCCCTTCCCCCTTGGCGACACCGATCATCGGCAGGTCGGCCAGGCCCAGGTCGGCCAGCGCCGCATAGGCGACAGCCACCTGCCCCTTGCCGCCGTCGATCAGGAGCAGGTCGGGCGCAACGCCCTCGCCGCTCGCCACCTTGTCGTAACGCCGGCTTACCGCCTGGCGCATCGCCGCGTAGTCGTCGCCAGGCTGAATGTCGCGAATGTTGAAACGTCGGTAATCGGACTTTTTCATGCCATTGCCGGCGTAGACCACGCAGGAGGCGACGGTGGCCTCGCCCTGGGTATGGCTGATGTCGAAACACTCAATGCGGGCGATAGCCTCCGGCAGCTGCAAGGCTTCCTGCAGGGCGGCCAGACGTTGTTCCTGCTGGGCGCTGGCCTGGTTATGAGCAAGGATGGCCAGTCGGGCATTCTGCACCGCCATCTCGACCCAGGCCCGATGCAGCACTGAGCGGGCTTCGACCAGTGGCACCGGGCGGCCGGCCAGTTCGGCCAGCGTGCTGGCAGTCTCGACGCCCTCCTCGTCGGCCGGCGGCGGCTGCACCAGCACGCGGGCCGGCGCCGGGTGCAACGCATAATGCTGGCGCAGGAAGGCGGCAATGCCGTCGGCCGGCGTCGAGTCGCCGGCGTTGCTCGGAAATTGCGGGCGGTCGCCGAGATGGCGGCCACCGCGCACCATGGCCAGATTGACGCACAGCCGGCCTCCTTCGCGCAGGGCGACGACGATATCGACGTCCTCGCCCTTGCTGCTCGACACATACTGCTTTTCCTGCACCTGGTGCAGCGACTGGATCTGGTCACGATAAACAGCTGCCTGCTCGAAGGCCAGCCGGCCGGCCGCCTCCTCCATCGCCTGG